>NZ_JAOEEE010000038.1:0-43921 GCF_029837675.1 Pseudomonas sp. GD04015
CAGGTCCTAAAACAGTGCGCCGGTACTGGGGAAAGTCCGGAAAAACCGCGCGAATGCGCCGTAAAAGATGGCATCGGCCAGTTGGCATGCCCTCTGCAATGACGAATTCGCAAATCTACAACGGCACCGCCCTCAATGCGGAAGACGGTGCCCTCCCGCTCGATCGGGACCTGGACAAAGGCGTCCTCGCCAGGCAACTGGTGGGACGCCTTTTTTGTCTCCCGCCGCCCTGGCCCTGAGATCAACCTCGGCAATCGCTCCGGCGATCCGGTTTCACGCGTTCAGGCAGGAGACGGCGACATGGACAGACTCAAACTGGTGATGGTGGGCAACGGTATGGCCGGGGTCAGGACCCTGGAGGAACTGCTCCGGCTCGCCCCGGACCTGTACGACATCACCGTGTTCGGCGCCGAGCCGCACCCCAACTACAACCGCATCCTGCTGTCGCCGGTACTGGCCGGCGAACGCACCTTCGACGACATCGTGCTCAACGGCCTCGACTGGTACGCCGGGCACGGCATCGATCTGCGTCTGGGGCGCAAGGTCGTGAGCATCGACCGCAAGCGGCGCGTGGTGCTCGCCGACGACGGCAGCAGCGCCCGCTACGACCGGCTGATCCTCGCCACCGGCTCCACCCCGGTGATCCTGTCGATACCGGGCAACCGCCTGGGCGGCGTGATCGCCTACCACGATATCGCCGACACCGAGAAGATGCTGGAGATCACCCGCCGCCACAGCCACGCGGTGGTCATCGGCGGCGGCCTGCTCGGCCTGGAGGCGGCCAATGCCCTGCGCCAGCGCGGCATGGACGTGACCGTGGCGCACCTCGCCGACTGGCTGCTGGAACGGCAGCTGGGCCAGGCCGCCAGCAAGCGCCTGCAACAGGCCCTGGAAGCCCGCGGCATCCGCTTCCGCCTGGGCGAGCAGACCGAAGAGCTGCTCGACCACGGCACCGGCCGTGTCTGCGCTGTGCAATTCGAGGGCGGCGACAGCATCGCCGCCGACCTGGTGGTGATGGCCACCGGCATCCGCCCCAACACCGGGCTGGCCGAGAAGGCCGGGATTCCCTGCAACCACGGCATCCAGGTGGACGACACCCTGCAGACCTTCGACCCGCGCATCTACGCGGTCGGCGAATGCGTCAGCCATCGCGGCATCGCCTGCGGCCTGGTGGCCCCGCTGTTCGAGCAGGCCCGGGTCTGCGCCAACCACCTGGCGATGCTCGGCACAGCCCGCTACCGGGGTACGGCGAGCGGCGACACCCCCGCCCACTTCGACCCCGTCGGCAGCCTGTACCGCAAGCTGGCGCTCGAAGATGCGCCGCTGGGCGGCGGGCTGTACGACGACAGCGGCTTTTCCGCCGCCTCCGTCTGAAACAGACAGATCGAATACCCAGGCGCCTCAGAGCGCCACGGACAAGCCCGAGGAGAAAACCATGAACGCAAAAGTCTGGCTGGTGGGCGCCGGCCCCGGCGACCCGGAGCTGCTGACCCTCAAGGCGGTGAAGGCCCTCGCCCAGGCCGACATCGTGATGATCGACGACCTGGTCAACCCGGCCGTGCTGGAGCACTGCCCCGGCGCCCGCGTGGTACCGGTGGGCAAGCGCGGCGGCTGCCGCTCCACCCCGCAGGACTTCATCCACCGCCTGATGCTGCGTTATGCCCGCCAGGGCAAGTGCGTGGTCCGCCTGAAAGGCGGCGACCCGTGCATCTTCGGCCGCGGCAGCGAGGAAGCCGACTGGCTGGCCGAGCACGGCGTCGAGGTGGAGATGGTCAACGGCATCACCGCCGGCCTGGCCGGCGCCACCGGCTGCGGCATCCCGCTGACCCTGCGCGGAGTGGCCCGCGGCGTGACCCTGGTCACCGCCCACACCCAGGACGACAGCACGCTGAACTGGCAGGCCCTGGCCCAGGGCGGCACCACCCTGGTGGTGTACATGGGCGTGGCCAAGCTACCCGAGGTGCGCGACAGCCTGCTGGCCGGCGGCATGCGCGCCGACATGCCGGTGGCGATGATCGAGAACGCCTCCCTGCCCCACCAGCGCGAGTGCCGCAGCACCCTGGCCACCATGCAGCAGGCGGCCGCCGACTTCCAGCTCAAGAGCCCGGCGATCCTGGTGATCGGCGAGGTGGCCGCGCAGCAACAGATCGAATCCCTAGCAGAAACCGCCTGATCCCCTTGCTCCACTCGCCCGGCCTCTGGCCGGGCTTTTTTTTGCCATGTCCCCGTGAGTTTCTGCACACCTTGTGGGAGCGGCCTTGGCCGCGAATGTCACGGCCAATCGGAATGCCCCAACGACCGCGGCACCGCCGGTGGGTTACGCCGGCAAGCGGCCAATCCACCCTACGCGTTGCTCGGCCAAGTCCCTCTATCTGAACACTGCGGCTGCCTGCTCCTGGATTCCCGCCTGCGCGGGAATGACGAGGTAGGGTGGAGTTTCTTCCGAAACCGTCATCCCCGCGCAGGCGGGGATCCAGAAGGTGTCAGGCACTACAACATCTAACGGGGACATAGCTTTTCGGCTATGTCCCCCTTTACCTGTTGCACCGGCGTGCTTTGTAGAAGTGATCGGGCGGCGAACCGCTTCAGCCGCGACATTCGCGGCCAAGGCCGCTCCCACAAGGTGGGCCACCACTAACAGGGACATAGCCTGTTTACATGAGCCGAAATCACCCATCCCGACTTTCTCGGCCGCTGGCCGACACCGGCACGCCGAACGCCAGGTCGAACGCCCACTGGAAGATGAAGGCGTAGAAAAAGAAGAACACCAGCAGGCCAAGGTCCGCCAGCAACGCGGTCAGTGCATCGATGTCCAGCCACCAGGCCATCACCGGCACGAGGATGATCGCCAGCCCGCCTTCGAAGCCGGCGGCATGCAGCAGGCGTCGCCGCAGGTTGCGCGTGCGCCGGGCCTGACGCGCCTCCCAGCGCTCGAACAGGGCGTTGAACAGCACGTTCCAGGCCATCGCGATCAGCGACAGCAGGATGGCCAGGGTGCCCGAGTAGACCATGCTCTCGCCAAACCACCAGGCGATCATGGGCGAGACGAAGAGGATCGCCACCAGCTCGTACAACAGCGCCTGTGCGATCTTGCGACGTGACCCTTGCATCATCTTCCTCCCAGGCTGCCGGCCTCGGACGAGGCGTCTTCATGGGCGCCAATCTAGGCAGCCGGAGCGGGCGAAACAAATGACGTATAGTGCGCCAGGATGAATAGAACTCACCTGGATCGCCATGTTCTCCCACCTGCCGCTGAGCGCCCTGCGCACCTTCGAATCCGCCGCCCGCCTGGGCAGTTTCAAGGCGGCCGCCGGGGAGCTGAACGTCACCCCGACCGCGGTTTCGCACCAGATCCGCGGCCTGGAGGACTGGCTGGGCAAGCCGTTGTTCGTGCGCCTGGGCCGCGGTGTGCGCCTCAGCGACGAGGGCGAGCGGCTGCAGGACGGCCTGCACGGCGCCCTGCTGGAGATCGGCCGCACGGTCGACGCGCTGCGCCCGCAGCCGCACGACGACAGCCTCAGCCTGAGCGCCACGCCGGCGTTCGCCGCGCTCTGGCTGATCCCGCGCCTGGGGCGCTTCTACCGGCGCCACCCCGGCATCCGCGTGCGCATCGAGACCAGCAACACCCTGGTCGACCTGCAACGCGACTCCAGCCTCGACCTGGCCATCCGCTGTGGCTTCGGCGAGCACCCGCAGCTGCTGGAAATCCCGCTGATGGAAGAATGCTTCGCTGCCTACGGCACGCCCGCGCTGGTGCAGCGTCTGCCGGCAGGCGCGACGGAGCTGATCGGCGTCGCCTGGCCCGCGCCGCAACCCGAGCTGCCCGACTGGCAGGACTGGATCGCCGCCGTCGGCGAGGACTGGCCCCTGCACAGCGTGCGCCGCGACTATCCCGACGAGCACTACGCGCTGCAGGCGGCCATCGCCGGCCAGGGGCTGGTGCTGGCCAGCTCGGTGCTGGTCTCGGACAGCCTGGAAAAAGGTCTGCTGCGCGCCTATCGCGCGGACATCAGCCTGCCCGGCGCACGCTACCGGGTGCGCCATGTACCGGGCCGCGAGCGGCGGCCGGCGGTCAGGGCGCTGCTGGACTGGCTGGCGGAGGAAGCCGCCTAGAACCTATTCACGATCTGCTGAGCGTCGGCCAGGTGTCGTCAGAAACGCGAACCGGTCGGGGTTCCTTTCCCCGGGGCGATGCCGCTAGCATCCGCGGCAGGCCTTCATGTCGAAGGCGTTTCCGAGGAAGGTCGATGAACAAGCTCGCGCTGTCCCTGCTCTGCCTGCTCGCTCCGTTCGCCCATGCCGACACCACGCTGACCGAGGCCAGCATCCGCGCGCTGTACGACGACGTGGCCGCCGCTGCCACGCAGCGGGACATCGACGCCACGCTGGCGCACATGAGCGACGACGTGCGCATCCACATCTCCGCCCCCCAGGGCAGCGTGGAACTCGACGCGGAGCAGTACCGCCAGTTGCTGAAGCAGGGCTGGAGCGCGCCGGACAGCTACCGCATGGAAGTGGACATCGAGTCCATCGAGATCGCCGAGGACGGCCAGAGCGCGACGGTCAGGGACCGCACCCGCGAGACGCTGTCGATGAACGGCCACGAGATGACCACCGGCATGCAGGAAACCGCCAGCGTGCGCCTGATCGACGGCACGCCCAGGATCGTCCGGGTCGAGGCGACCATCAAGCCCTGACTATTCCTCCACCACGCCCGGCCAGCCGCCGCCCAGGGCGGCGATCAGCTGGACGCTGGCGGTCAGCCGGCTGCCCTGCAGGCTCAGGCGGGTGCGCTCGTTGGACAGCGCGGTGGTCTGCACGCTGACCACGTCGGTGAACTCCACGGTGCCGGCCTTGTACTGGTTGAGCATCAGGCGCAGCGATTCGCGGGCGGCGTCGAGGGCCTCCTGCTGCACCACCGCCTCGCGCTCCAGCACGGCCAGCTGCACCAGGTAGTCCTCCACCTCGCGGAAGCTGGTCAGCACCGTCTGCCGGTAGTCGGCCACGGTCTGGTCGTAGCTGGCCTCGGCCTGCTCGACCCGGGAGCGGATCAGGCCGCCGTCGAACAGGGTCATGGCGAACGACGGGCCGATGGACCAGAAGCGGTTGGGCGAGCTGATCCAGTTGTCCAGGCTGCCGCTGCGGTAGCCGCCGGTGGCCGACAGACTCAGCTCCGGGTAGTAGGCGGCCTTGGCCACGCCGATCTGGGCGTTGGCGGCGATCACCCGGCGCTCCGCGGCGGCTACGTCCGGGCGCCGCTCCAGCAAGGTCGACGGCAGGCTGACCGGCACGGCCGGCAGCGCCGGCACCTGGTCACGCACCGCCAGCTCGAACTCCGAGGGCGCCACGCCGACCAGCACGGCGATGGCGTGCTCCAGTTGGGCGCGCTGGTATTCCAGGTCGACCGCCTCGGCCTCGGTGCCCTTGAGCTGGGTCAGCGCCTGGGTCACGTCGGACTTCGGCACGATGCCGGCCCGGTACTGGTTCTCGGCGATGCGGAAGGCCTGACGATAGGCCGCCACGGTTTCCTCCAGCAGGCGCTTCTGCTGGTCCATCACCCGCAGTTGCAGGTAGTTCTGCACCAGTTCCGACTGCTGGCTCAGGCGCACCGCGGCCAGGTCGCCGGC
This sequence comes from Pseudomonas sp. GD04015, assembly GCF_029837675.1. Taxonomy (NCBI): domain Bacteria; kingdom Pseudomonadati; phylum Pseudomonadota; class Gammaproteobacteria; order Pseudomonadales; family Pseudomonadaceae; genus Pseudomonas; species Pseudomonas sp. GD04015. The sequence continues at coordinate 5,628 of NZ_JAOEEE010000038.1, forward strand.
GCTGGCCTCCAGGCCGGCGCGGTCCGACTCCAGCTGGCGGCGCAGCTTGCCCCACAGGTCCAGCTCCCAGCTCACGCCCAGACTGGCCTCGTAGCTCTTGGAGACGGTCGAGGCATTGGCGCCGCTGACGCTCACGCCATCGGAGGTGCTGATGGTGTTGTCGCCACCGCCCTGCCCCGCGCGGGTCACGCCGGTGTTCAGGCCCAGGGTCGGGAAGAAGCCAGCCCGCGCGCCGCGCACCAGGGCCCGAGCCTGGCGGTAGCTGGCCTCGGCGCTGGCCAGGCTCTGGTTGTTGGCGTTGAGGCGCGCCACCAGCGCATCCAGCTCGGCGTCGCCGTAGAGCGTCCACCAGTCGCCGCGCAGCTCGGTGTCGGCCGGCGCGGCGGATTTCCAGCCGGCGGCTTGCTTGAAGGCCAGGGATGGTGCGCTGTCCGGGCGCCCGTAGTCCGGGCCGACGGCGCAGCCGGCGACCAGCAGCGCCAGGGCGATCGCCGCCGGGCGGGTGAAACCCGCGAGGCGAAACGGAGAGGAGCGCGCGGGTTGCACCCGCCCTACGGGAAGAGGGTTCATAGCATGATGCTGTTCACATGAGGAATGGTCGGACGCGGCCAGTGGTTGGGCCAACCCTGTGGGAGCGGACTTGTCCGCGAACGGGGCGGACAGCAAAGCTTCGCGGCCAAGGCCGCTCCCACGGGGGCTGAACAGCATTGGATTCATAGCGGGGTTTCCAGGGCGGCGTCGCTGCGCACGCCGCGCCAGCGGTTGATCCGGTGGCGCAGGCGGTCGAGGTACAGGTAGACCACCGGTGTGGTGTAGAGGGTGAGCAACTGGCTGAGCACCAGGCCGCCGACGATGGCCAGACCCAGCGGCTGACGCATCTCGGCGCCTTCGGCCTGGCCCAGCAGCAGCGGCAGCGCGCCGAGCATCGCGGCCAAGGTGGTCATCATGATCGGCCGGAAGCGCAGCAGGCAGGCGCGGCGGATCGACTCCTGGGGCGTCAGCCGCAGGTCCCGTTCCAGCTCCAGGGCCAGGTCGATCATCAGGATCGCGTTCTTCTTCACCACGCCGATCAGCAGGAACAGGCCGAGCAGCGACACCAGGCTGAACTCGCCGCCGGTGATCAGGATCGCCAGCAGCGCGCCGACGCCGGCCGACGGCAGAGTGGAGAGGATGGTCAGCGGGTGGATGTAGCTCTCGTAGAGGATGCCGAGCACGATGTACACCACCAGCAGCGCGGTGAGGATCATCAGCGGCTGGCCCTGGGCCTCCTTCTCGAACTGGCCGCCGGTGCCGCCGAGCACGCCCTGCACCTCGGTGGGCAGGTTGACCTCGGCCACGGCGCGGGCGATGGCGCGGTTGGCCTGTTCCTGGGTCACGTCCTTGGCCAGGGCGTAGCCGATGCTCTCGGCGGCGAACTGGCCCTGGTGGTTGACCCGGTCCTCCTCCAGGCTGCGGGTCCAGCGGGCGAAGGCGGACAGCGGCACGCGCCCGCCGCTCTCGGTGATCAGCTGGATCTGGTCCAGCGCCTCGGGATACTGGGCGTACTTCGGGTTGATCTCCATCACCACACTGTACTGGTTGAGGGTGTCGTAGATGGTGGAGATCTGCCGCTGGCTGAAGGCGTTGTTCAGCACCGAGGTGACCATGGCCATGTCCACGCCCAGGCGCTGCGCGGTGACGCGGTCGATCTCCAGGCTGATCAGCTGGGCACCCTCGCCTTCGTTGGCGTCGATGTCGGTCAGCTCCGGCAGCGCCGCGAGGGCGTCGCGCACCTTGGGCAGCCAGGTGCGCAGGTCGCTCAGCTCGCTGGCCAGCAGCACGAATTCGTTCTCGGTGCTGCGGCCCTGGCGGCCACCGAACTGCAGGTCCTGGTCGGACATCAGCATCAGGCGCCCGCCGGGCACCTTGGGCATGGTCTCGCGCAGCCGGTCGATCACCTCCTGGGAGGACGCCCGGCGCTCGTCGATGGGCTTCAGGCGGATCACCAGGGTGGCGTTGTTGATCCCGCCGGAGCCACCGATGAAACCGGCCACGCTGTGGATCGCCGGGTCCTTGAGCAGTGCGCGGCGGTAGATTTCCATCTTCGGCTGCATGACCTGGAACGACAGGCCGTCGTCACCGCGGATGAAGCCGAGCAGCTGGCCGGTGTCCTGCTGCGGCATGAAGGTCTTGGGCACCTCGACGAACAGGTAGACGTTGAAGCCGATGGTCAGCAGCAGGCTGAACAGGGTCAGCCGGGAGTGACGCAGCGCCCAGTCCAGGCTGCGCGAATAGGCCGCCACCACCCGCTCCTGCACCCGCGCGCCGACACGCTGCACGCGCCCAGGGGTGCGCTCGCCGCCCTCCGCGCGCAGCCAGCGGGCGCAGAGCATGGGGGTGAGGGTCAGCGACACCAGCAGCGAGACGACGATGGCCGCCGTGAGGGTGATGGAGAACTCGCGGAACAGGTTGCCGACGATGCCGCCCATGAACAGGATGGAGAGGAACACCGCGACCAGCGACAGGTTCATCGACAGCAGGGTGAAGCCGACCTCCTTCGAGCCCTTGTAGGCCGCCGCCAGCGGCTTCTCGCCGGCTTCGATGTGGCGCGAGATGTTCTCCAGCACGACGATGGCGTCGTCCACCACCAGGCCGGTGGCGATGATCAGCGCCATCAGCGACAGGTTGTTGAGGGAGAAGTCCAGCAGGTACATCACCGCGAAGGTGCCGACCAGCGACACCGGCACCGCCAGCGCCGGGATCAGCGCGGCGCGCCAGCGACCGAGGAAGGCGAACACCACCAGGATCACCAGGCCCACGGCGATCAGCAGGGTGCGCTCGGCCTCGTGCAGGGTGGCGCGGATCACCGGCGAGCGGTCCATCGCCACTTCCAGGTGCACGCTGGGCGGGATCACCGCCTGCAGGCCGGGCAGCTCGGCGCGGATGTCCTCGATGGTCTCGATGATGTTGGCGCCGGGCTGGCGGTTGATCACCATCAGCACGGAGTCGTTGTCGTTGTAGAAGCCGCTGTTGTAGCGGTCCTCGACGCCGTCGACGACCTGGGCGACGTCGCCCAGGCGCACCGGCGCGTTGTTCTGGTAGCGGATCACCAGCGGGCGGTAGTCGGCGGCCTTGTCGAGCTGGTCGTTGGCCTGGATCTGCCAGTGGCGCTGGTCGTCCTCCAGGGCGCCCTTGGGCCGGTCGACGCTGGCCTGGACGATGGCGTTGCGAACCTCGTCCAGGGCGATGCCGTACTGGTCGAGCAGGCGCGGCTCCAGCGCCACCCGCACCGCCGGCAGGGAGCTGCCGCCGATCTGCACCTCGCCGACGCCGGTGACCTGCGACAGCTTCTGCGCCAGCACGGTGGCGGCCACGTCGTACAGCTGGCTCTTGCCGAGCACGTCGGAGGTCAGCGACAGCACCATGATCGGCGCCTGGGACGGGTTGAACTTGCGATAGGTCGGCATGCTGCGCATGCCGCTGGGCAGCAGGTTGCGCGAGGCGTTGATGGCCGCCTGCACCTCGCGGGCGGCGGCGTCCACGTCGCGGCCGATGTCGAACAGGATGATGATCCGCGTGTTGCCCTGGCTGCTGCGGCTGGTCATCTCGCTGATCCCGGCGATGCTGCCGAGCGAGCGCTCCAGCGGCGTGGCCACGCTCGACGCCATGATCTGCGGGCTGGCGCCGGGCAGGTTGGCGTCGACCACGATGGCCGGGAAATCCATCTTCGGCAGCGGCGCCACCGAAAGCAGGCCGAAGCTCACGGCGCCGAGCAGGATGATCGCCAGGCTCAGCAGCAGCGTCGCCACCGGGCGCGCGATGAAGGGCGCGGAGAGGTTCATGCCGTGGCCCCTGTAGGTGCCAGCTGGCTGTGGTTCGGCACGCCGACGATCATTGCCCCGGCCGCTTGCAGCAGGTCGGATAAGGACCGAGTGGCCGAGATCCCCCTCACCCTAACCCTCTCCCGGAGGGAGAGGGGGCGGTTTGTGCCAGAGGTTGGCATCACACCGCCACTCCCGCCGCGCCGCGGCCCGAGAAGCGCCGGGCCAGGCGGTCGAACCACAGGTAGATCACCGGCGTGGTGAACAGCGTCAGCACCTGGCTCAGCAGCAGGCCGCCGACCATCACCAGGCCCAGCGGCTGGCGCAGCTCGGCGCCGGAACCGGTGGCCAGCATCAGCGGCACGGCGCCGAACAGCGCCGCCAGGGTGGTCATCAGGATCGGCCGGAAGCGCAGCAGCGCGGCTTGGTAGATCGCCTCCTGCGGGGTCATACCCTGGTGCCGCTCGGCCTCCAGGGCGAAGTCGATCATCATGATCGCGTTCTTCTTGACGATGCCGATCAGCAGGATGATGCCGATGATGGCGATCAGACCCAGGTCGTTGCCGGTCAGCAGCAGCGCCAGCAGCGCGCCGACGCCCGCCGAGGGTAGCGTCGAGAGGATGGTGATCGGGTGGATGTAGCTCTCGTAGAGCACGCCGAGCACGATGTACATGGTGACGATGGCCGCCAGGATCAGCAGCAGCGTGCTCGACAGCGACGCGCGGAACGCCTCGGCAGCGCCCTGGAACTGGCTCTGGATGCCGGCCGGCATGCCGATGTCGTGCTGCACCCGCTCGATGACCTCGACGGCCTCGCCCAGCGACACGCCGCTGGCTAGGTTGAACGACATGGTCACCGCCGGGAACTGGCCGATGTGGTTGACCACCAGCGCCGCGGCGCGCTCGTCGACGCGCGCCAACGAGGCCAGCGGCACCTGCTGGCCGTCGGCGGTGGCGACGTGGATCTGCTGCAGCGCCTGCGGGCCGATGCGGCCGCCGTCCTGGCTCTCCAGCACCACGCGGTACTGGCTGGCCTGGGTATAGATGGTGGAAATCTGGCGCTGGCCGAAGGCGTCGTACAGCGCGTCGTCGATGGCGCTGACGCTCACCCCCAGGCGCGAGGCGGTGTCGCGGTCGATGCTCAGGTACACCTGCAGGCCGCGGTTCTGCAGGTCGTTGGCCACGTCGATCAGCTCCGGCTGGTCGCTCAGCGCCTCGGTCAGCCTGGGCGTCCACTCCTCCAGCAGGGCGGCGTCCGGCGATTCCAGGCTGAACTGGAACTGGGTGCGGCTGACCCGGTCCTCGATGGTCAGGTCCTGCACCGGCTGGAGGAACAGCTGGATGCCGGCGACCTTAGCCAGCTCCGGCCGCAGACGCTCGATCACCGCGCTGGCGGTGACGTCGCGCTCGGCGTGGGGCTTGAGGTTGATCAGCAGGCGGCCGCTGTTGAGGGTGGCGTTGTCGCCGTCGACGCCGATGTAGGACGACAGGCTGGCCACCGCCGGGTCGCGCAGGATGACCTCGCTCAGGCGCTGCTGGCGCTCGCTCATGGCGCGGAAGGAAATGCTCTGCGGCGCCTCGGAGATGCCCTGGATCACGCCGGTGTCCTGCACCGGGAAGAAGCCCTTGGGCACGGCCAGGTACAGCACCACGGTCAGCGCCAGGGTGCCGAGGGCGACCAGCAGGGTCAGCGGCTGGTGGCGCAGCACCCAGCGCAGGCCCACCGCGTAGCGCTCGATCAGGCCGTCGATGAAGGCGCCGCTGGCGCGGTAGAAGCGGCTCTGGTCCTCGTCCTTCTCCTGCTTGAGCAGGCGCGCGCACATCATCGGCGTGAGGGTCAGCGACACCACCAGGGAAATCAGGATGGCCACCGCCAGGGTGATGGCGAACTCGCGGAACAGGCGGCCGACCACGTCGGCCATGAACAGCAGCGGGATCAGCACCGCGATCAGCGAGAAGGTCAGCGAGATCAGGGTGAAGCCGATCTGCTTCGCGCCCTTGAGCGCGGCGTTGAGCGGCGTCTCGCCCTCCTCCAGGTGGCGGGCGATGTTCTCCAGCATGACGATGGCGTCGTCGACCACGAAGCCGGTGGCGATGGTCAGCGCCATCAGCGTCAGGTTGTTGACCGAGAAACCGGCCAGGTACATCACGCCGAAGGTGCCGATCAGCGACAGTGGCACGGCGATGGACGGGATGATGGTGGCCGACACCTTGCGCAGGAACAGGAAGGTCACCAGCACCACCAGGCCGATGGCCAGCACCAGCTCGAACTGCACGTCGCGCACCGCGGCACGGATGGTCTGGGTACGGTCGGTGAGCAGCTTGACCTCGATGTTCGCCGGCATCGACGCGGTAATCTGCGGCAGCAGCGACTGGATGCGCTCGACCACGTCGATGACGTTGGCGCCGGGCTGGCGCTGGATGCTCAGCAGCACCGTCTGGGTGCGGTCGGCCCAGGCCGCCAGGCGCTCGTTCTCGGCGCCGTCGATGATGGTCGAGACGTCGCGCAGGCGCAGCGGCGCGCCGTTCTCGTACTTGAGGATCAGGTCCAGGTAGGCCTCGGCCGACTGCAACTGGTCGTTGGCGTCCAGCTGCGAGACCCGGGTCGGGCCGTCGAAGTTGCCCTTGGGCTGGTTGACGTTGGATGCGGTGATCAACGCGCGCACGTCGGCCAGGTTGAGGCCGTGGCTGGCCAGCGCCTGCGGGTTGACCCGGATGCGCACCGCCTTGCGTTGGCCGCCGGCCAGGCTGACCAGGCCGACGCCGGTGATCTGCGCGATCTTCTGCGCCATGCGCGTGTCGACCAGGTCGTGCACCTCGGTCAACGGCATGGTCTCGGAGCTGATCGCCAGGGTCAGCACCGGCGTGTCGGCCGGGTTGACCTTGTTGTACACCGGCGGCGCCGGCAGGTCGTTGGGCAGCAGGTTGGTCGCCGCGTTGATCGCCGCCTGCACTTCCTGCTCGGCGACGTCGAGGTTCACCTCCAGGGTGAAGCGCAGGGTGATCACCGAGGCGCCGCCGGAGCTGGTCGAGGACATCTGCTGCAGGCCCGGCATCTTGCCGAACTGGCGCTCCAGCGGCGCGGTCACCGCGCTGGTCATCACTTCCGGACTGGCCCCCGGGTACAGGGTCAGCACGCGGATGGTCGGATAGTCCACCTCCGGCAGGGCCGACACCGGCAGCAGCCGGTAAGCGATCAGGCCGCTGAGGAAGATCGCCACCATGATCAGCGTGGTGGCAACCGGCCGCAGGATGAACAGGCGGGAGGCGTTCATGCGCCGGTCTTCGCCGGGGCCTGCGGGGTGGTCTGGGTGGCATCGGTGTCGCCGATGATCTGCACCTCGCTGCCGTCCTTGAGCCGGTCGGTGCCTTCGAGCACCAGGCGCTCGCCCTCCTCCAGGCCGTCGCTGATCAGGGTGGTGGCGCCGTCGCTGGCGCCCACCTTGACCGAGCGCACCACAACCTTGTCGTTCTGGTCGAGGACATAGACGAAGGTCCCGCGCGAACCGAACTGCAGCGCGGCGGAGGGAATCAGCAGCGCGTCGTGGCGGGTCTCCACGCGCAGGCGCACATTGACGAACTGGTTGGGGAACAGGCTCTCGTCGGCGTTATCGAAGCGCGCCTTGAGCTTGACCGTGCCGGTGGCGACGTCGATCTGGTTATCCAGGCTGTGCAGCACGCCCTCGGCCAGCACGTTCTGCTCGCTGCGGTCGCGCGCCTCCACCTTCAGCTTCTGGTTGTCGCGCACCTTGGCCAACACCGGCGCCAGCTCGTTCTCGGCCAGGGTGAAGTTGACCGAGATCGGCTGCACCTGGGTGATCACCACCAGCGGCGTGGTGTCGCCGGCGGTGATCAGGTTGCCGACGTCCACCTGGCGCAGGCCGAGGCGGCCGGCGATGGGCGCGCGGATGCGGGTGAACTCCAGGTTCAGGCGCGCCTCGGCGACCGCCGCCTGGTTGCTCTTGACCGTGCCCCGGTACTGGCCGACCAGCGCTTCCTGGGTGTCCAGGGTCTGCCGGGCGATGGAGTCCTCGGCGAACAGCCCCTTGTAGCGCGCCAGGTCGATCTCCGCGTTCTTCAGCTGCGCCTGGTTCTGCGCCAGGGCACCCTCGGCCTGCTGTAGCGCCACCTGGTAGGGACGCGGGTCGATCTGCGCCAGCAGGTCGCCGGCCTTGACCAGTTGCCCTTCCTCGAACATCAGCTTGACCAGCTCGCCGTCCACCCGGCTGCGCACGTTCACCGTGTTGAGCGCAGTCACCGTGCCCAGCGCCTTCAGCTCCACCTCGAAATCGCCGCGGGTGGCGCTGGTCACGCGCACCGGCACCGGACCGCTCCAGGGGCCCGGCGCGCGGGCCTTCGCCGGCCCCTCCTCGCCCTTGCCGGGCCACAGCCACCAGGCCAGAACAACGGCGGCGATCAGCAGCACGACCAACAGCCATCTACGGGAGGAACGCGAGGCGGAGCGAGTATCGGACATAGGGGTGGGAGGTCACTTTTCCTGGGAGGGTGAACGATAAGGACTCTTAGCTGTGGTGCATAGGGTCTTTACCACCCATTTACCCTTCCCCGGCGGCACCAAGTGGCTGAGTACAAAAGAAAAAAGGCCTGCTGACAGCAGGCCTTTTCCAGTTGTTGCGGGACTTACTTCAGCGCGTCGAGGGCCGCGGCGTAGTTCGGTTCGTCGGCGATCTCGCCGACCAGTTCGCTGTGCAGCACCTTGTCCTGCTCGTCCAGCACCACCACCGCGCGGGCGGCGACGCCGGCCAGCGGGCCGTTGGCGATGGCCACGCCGTAGTCGGCGAGGAAGCCGGCACCGCGCATGGTGGACAGGTTGACCACGTTGTCCAGGCCTTCGGCGCCGCAGAAGCGTGCCTGGGCGAACGGCAGGTCGGCGGAGATGCACAGCACCACGGTGTTGGCCAGCTTGCCGGCCTCGGCGTTGAACTTACGCACGGAGGTGGCGCAGGTCGGCGTGTCCACGCTCGGGAAGATGTTCAGCACCTTGCGCTTGCCGGCCAGGCTGGCGAGGGTGACGTCGGACAGGTCCTTGGCGACCAGGCTGAACGCCGGGGCCTGCTGGCCTGCCTGGGGCAGCTGGCCTTCGACCTGGATCGGATTGCCCTTGAGGGTGACTTGAGCCATGAACGTTTCCTTTGAGTATGGGGTGATGGGATACGGTGAACCCGCAGGATAGCCGCTGGGAAGCGGAACGGCACCCGCAGGATCGCGCAGCCTATTGAAAGTCTTCTTCGCTCAGCTCGACCCGGCCGCTGACCACGATCTGCGCGGCCAGCCGCTGGTTGAGCGGTGCCAGCAGGGAGAAATGGTCCTCGCCCGGCACCCGCAGGCAATGCACCAGCGGGTTGTCCATGTCGGCGCCGCAGAGCCGCTCCAGCTCGCCGACGTTGGACGGGCTGCGCGCGCCCTCGACGATCCAGGTCGGGCTGGCGACATGCCTGATCCAGCCGGCCGGCGAGCGCAGGCCGACCTCCTCGCGGGGCAGGCGCCGCCAGGACACGCCGAACAGGTCGCCATAGCCGGAGATGTCCGCCACCGGCCCCAGCGCCACCACCGCGTTGACCGAGGCGCCGCTGGCGGCGACCAGCAGGGCCAGGGTCGCGCCGGTGCTGTGCCCGCCCAGGTAGATCCGCTGCGGATCGACGTAGGGCAGCCGGCGCGCGGCCTCCAGCGCGGCGAGCACGTCGTCCACCTCGCCCCAGAAGGCTTCCCGGCGGCCGGGGTTGTCGTTGCCGCCGCGCAGGGCCGGGAACATCATCAGCATCCCCGCCTCGCGGTAGGCGCTGGCCGACTGGTCGTCGCTCGGCGGGCCCGGCACCCAGAACTCGCCCAGGCTGTTGGTATCGCCGCCGGTGAGCCAGATCATCAGCGGCAGCCGCTCGCCTCGGCCGGGGTCGGGGGAAACGAAGGCGGTCAGTTCCAGCCCCTGGCTACGGTACTTCAACGGCACGAACAAGGCGGCGGGCGGCTGCGGCATCGGCGTGGACGGCTGTTCGTTCATCGCCTCGTGCACGCGGGTCCGCCATTGCGCCCGGGCCACCGGCAAGGTGCGCGCCGCCAGGCGCCGCTCCTCTTCGAGACGCTCCTGCTCGCGCACCCGCAGTTCCTCGGCGCGGGCGCGCTGGTAGGCCTCACGCTCCACGGCCGCCCTCTGCTGGGCGGCGACGGATTCGCGGGTGATGCAGCGGTACTGCGGGTCGATGGCGTGGCCGTCTTCCATGGCCTGGTTGACCCCGGCGTTGTCCAGCCGGCCGCTGTGGCAACGGGCGTCGCGCTCGGCCTGCTCGGCCGGCGACAGGCTCTGCTGGCGCGGCCCGAACGGCAGCAGGATCAGCACCAGCAGCAGGGCCGCGAAGAACGCTCCGTATTTGTACATGCTTCCCTCTGTCCGGCCGGCCCGGCGTCGGTCGCCGGAAAGTGCGTAGCCTATTGGAGCCTGATCACGATCTCGCGAGAGCAGAAAGTAGACACAGTTGTAGGAGCGGCTTCAGCCGCGAAGCTTTTACTGTGCCATCTCGGTTCGCGGCTGAAGCCGCTCCTACAATATGGTTTCTCGTATACGGAAGATCGTGAACAGGTTCTTAGAAGTCGCGCTTATAGAACAGATCGAGCGAGCTGGCCAGGCCGCTGGCGGCCTCCAGATAGAGACGGCGGGTCAGGTCGTAGCGCAGCGCGATGGTGTTGGCCGGCTCGAACACGCCGACGCCGTAGCGTAGACTGAGCCGCTCGGACAGCCGGCCGCTGGCGACCACGCTGGCCTTCTGCCCGGAGCCGGCCGTATCCAGCTGGAAGTCGCTGATGCCCAGGCGGCTGGCGATGTCGCCGGTCACCGAGGCGCTGCCGGCCAGGCCGAGGCCGAGCGCGGCCTCGGCGAGCAGGTTGCTGTCTTCGCCGGTGCCGCCCAGCGGGCGACCGAGCACCAGGTAGGACAGCGCCTGCTCCTCGCTCATCGCCGGCTCGGAAAACACCTGGGTACGCGGCTGGGCGGCGTTGCCGCTGATGCGCAGGCCGGCGGTCACCTCGTCGACCCGACGCACCGCCTCCACGTCGAGGAACGGCTGGTCGATGGGCCCGGTGAACAGCAGCCGCGCACGGCGCACGTCTAGGCGCTGGCCATAGGCCCGGTAGCGGCCCTTGTTCAGGTTGAGTTCGCCGCGGGTATCCAGGTTGTCGCCGATGCGCAGGCGGCCGGCCAGTTCGGCGCCGAGGCCGAAGCCCTCGAAGGTGAGCTTGTCGCGGCCGACGCTGACCTCGATATCCATGGCCATCTGCAGGCCCTGACGCTGGGGTGCCTGGCGCCCGGCCACCTCGGCGTCCTCCGAGACGGTCACGGTCGACGGCGGCAACTGGCGGATGCGGATGGCGCCGCGTGGTACGTCCACCTCGCCGGCGATGGCCAGCTGCCCGTCGGCCAGGCGCGCCACCAGGTTGGGCGCCACCTCCAGATCGGCATAGGGTTCCACCCGCACCGGCAGGCGCTCGCCGCGCAGCTGCAGATCGCCATTCAGGTCGCCGGCGGTCCAGCTCGCCTGGCCGGTGACACTGCCGCGGCCCTGCTCGCCGCTACGCCAGTCTCCGCGTACCTGCAGTTGCTCGCCAGCGATCAGCGCGCGCAGGGTCAGCTGAGCGATGTCCATCGGCAGTTGTCCGCCGGACAGTTCGCCACCGGAGAGCGTCAGGTTGCCGTCGATGCGCGGCGCCAGCAGGCCCCCGCTGAAACGGCCGGCGCCGTTCAACTGGCCGGCCAGGTGCTCGACCCCGGGCAGGAACGGGCGGGCCACGGCCAGGTCGAGCCCGGCCAGGCGGAAGTCGCCGCTCAGCGGGCGGTCCGCGGGGCGCGGGTCCAGCCGCACCTGCATGTCGAGCGTGCCGAGCGGGCCGCCGGAGAAGGCCAGGCGGCTGTCGATGCTCTGCGGCTTGAACTGGGTGACCAGGTTCAGTTGCTGGTAGGGGAAGTCCAGCCAGCGGTCGCCCTCGCGCACGCGGAAGGTGCCGCCATCGGCGCTCACCCGCAGGTCGCCGCGAGGGCCGGCCGCCGGCAGGTCCAGCGCGACATCGGCGGACAGCTGGCCCTGCCAGGCGAAATCGTCGGGTAGCCAGGGCGCCAGGCTGGCCAGCGGGAAGGCCTGCAGGCGGTAGCGCAGATGCGGCTCGGGCAGCAGCCGGTTGGTCTCGCCGCAGAAGCTGGCGTCGCCGGAAACCCAGCAGTGGGCGCCCAGGGTCAGGCGCCCGTCGGCCAGGCGCTCCACGCTCGCCGGCTGCTGCAGGCGCCAGTCCTGACCGCCGCTGTGCAGTTCGCCACTCGCCAGGCGGCCGTTCCAGCGCCAGCCGGTCTTCTCCTCGCTGAGCCGGCCATCCAGGCCGAGCGCGGCCTGCAGCTTCTCGCCGCGCAGGTCCAGGCTCAGGCGCTGCTGGCGCCGGTCGCCGCCACCGCTGGCGGTCAGGGTGCCGAGGTCGGTGTCGCCCAGGCGGATGCCGGAGGCCGTCAGTTCCAGGGTGCCGCGCTGGGCATCGTCCAGCCGCACCGCGAGGTCCAGCCGGCCCAGCTCGTGGTCCTCCAGCCCGAGCGCGCGGCCGTCGAGGGCCAGTTGCCCTTGCGGGGCCTCCAGGCTGCCGCCGAGGTCGAGGGTGCCGTCGAGCGCGCCACGCAAGCCCGGCCAGAGCTGGCCGAGCCTCGGCGCGGCCAGTTGCAGGCGGGCGGCCAGCCGCTGGTCCAGGGTGCCACTGCCCTGCACCCGGTTGTCGCCCAGGCGCAGCTCCAGGGCGGCGAGCCGCCAGCGCTCGGCGGCGCCGTCGCCCTGGAGGCTGAGCGCCGCCGTCTGGCCGCGCAGGCGGCCCTTCAAGTCGAGATCGGCGCTGGCGGCCAGCTTGTCGTCGCGCCATTCGCCCTGGCTGCGCAGGCGACCGGCCAGGGTGCCGGGCAGCTCGGCCAGCCAATAGGCGGGGTCGAGCCGGTCGACGTCGAGATCGGCGCTCCAGGCGATGCCCTCGGCGAAGCGCAGGCCCAGGTCGCCCTTTATCTCGCCCTGCCCTGCACTCAATTGCAGCGCCGGCAGGCGCACCTGGGTCAGGTCGCCATCGACCGGGGTGGCGAGGCTGAATTCGCCGGCCGGGCCGAGCAGGTCGGCGTCCACCTGGCCCTGGTAGGCACCGTCGCGATAGCGCAGCTGTACCTGCAGGCGTTGCGCGCTGACCGCCGGCGGCTCGTCGAGGGGATACAGGCGGGGCCAGGGGAAGTCGTGCCAGTCCAGCCGCGCGTCCGCCGCGAAGGTTTCGCGCCAGTCGAGCGTGCCGGCCAGCACCGCGTTGCGGCCTTCGCCGGCTTCCAGGCGCAGGGCCGCGATCTCGGCGCCGGCGGCATCGACCCGACCCTTGAGGGTGACGCCCACCGCACCGCCCTCGCCCGGCAGGCTGGCGCCGCCCTCCACCCGGTAGCCGTCGGCGAGATTGCCGGTGGCATTGAGCATGACGTGGTCCAGGCGCAGGGTGTCCGGCAGCTCGGCGCTGGCCTTGAAGCCGTCCACCTCAACGTGTGCGCTGGCCGGCAGATGCTCGGCCAGAGGCTCGACCTCGCCGGTCAGGCGTCCAGCCAGGTAGCCGCTGCTGTCCGCCGCGAGGCGCAGGCGTTGGCGCAGCTCGCCGTCCACCTTTAGCGCCAGCCGCCACGGCTGGTCGTCCGGCGCGGGCAGGTCGAGGCTGCCTTCGGCCCGCAGCGGCCAGTCGCCCTCCGGCAGCAGGTGGCCGGTCAGTTCCAGGGCCAGCGCGCCCTGGCGTACGCTGGCGCGCTCGATGCGCAGCCCGTCGCCGACCCAGCGTGCACTCAGCTGTAGGTCGCTGAGCGGGTCGGCGTCGTCGATCACCAGTTGTCCGACCCGCGCCTCTTCCAGCTCGATGGACAGCGGCAGGCGCAGCGCCGGCAGGTCGAACGGCGTGTCGTCGGCCTCGGTGGCCGGCGGCAGCACCAGGCTCACCCGCTCGGCCTCGACCCGGCGCAGGCAGAGGGTCAGGCGCAGCAGGCACGCGGGTGACCAGGCGAAGCGCGGCTGGACCAGTTCCACCCGCTGGGCGCCGTCGGTCCAGATCAGGCGCTCGGCCTGCCATTCACCGGCCAGGCGACCCTCGAAGGACTCGACCGCCACCCCGGGCAGGCGCGCCAGCAGCCAGCGGCTGCCACCGGTGGTGCCCAGCACCAGGGCGACGGCAAGCAGCAGCCCGAGCAGCAGGAGCAACAGGCCAAGCCCGATGCGCCGGCCGGTCACAGCTCGGGCCCCATGGAGAAGTGCAGGCGGAAGCCGCCGTCGTCGTCCAGCGCGCGGGCCAGGTCCAGGCGCAGCGGCCCGACCGGCGACACCCAGCGGATGCCGAAGCCCACCCCGGTCTTGAGTGTCGGGATCTCCAGCGACTCGAAGGCGTTGCCCTGGTCGACGAAGGCGGCGGCGCGCCATTTGTCGGCGAAGGCGTACTGGTACTCGAGGCTGCCGGCGATCAGGTAGCGGCCGCCGACCTTGCGCCCCTCGCGATCCTCGGGCGACAGCGACTGGTAGTCGTAGCCGCGCACGCTCTGATCGCCACCGGCGAAGTAGCGCAGCGACGGCGGGATCGAATCGTAGTCGGTGGTCTCGGTGCCGCCCACCTGCAGGCGGCCGAGGAAGCGGTGGCGCGTCCACAGGGTGGTCAGGCCCTTGAGCATCAGGTTGCCGTGCACCACGTCCGCGTCGGACAGCAGGCCCTTCTTGGCCACCGCCACGTCGGCCTGGATGCGGTAGCCGTTGCTCGGATCCAGGCGGTCGTCGCTCTGCAGGTAGGAATAGCTGGCGCCGGGCATCACCAGGTTGCTCAGGCCGGAGTCGTCGCCCAGCTCGTACTCCTCCCGCTGCCACTTGAGCGAGAGCACCTGCTGCCAGCCGCTGTCCAGCCGGTGGTGCCATTCCGGGCCGATCTTCAGCAGCTTGCTGAGGCTGTCGGTATCGGCGATTTCCTCGTACTGGTAGCCGCCGGCGAAGCGCAGCTTGTCGGTCAGTGGCGGGTCGAGCGGCACGTCGTACCACAGGCCAACGTTCTGCCGGGGGGCCGACAGCTCGCTCTCGAAGCCGTAGCTGTGGCCCTGGCGATTGGCCCAGTGGCGCGTCCAGTTGAAGCGCCCGCGCGGGCCGACGTCGGTGGAGAAACCGCCGCCGATGCCGAAGGTGCGCGGCTTGCGCGTGGTGAGCTGGACGTTGACGGGAATGCTCTCGCCGCTGGCCTGGGCCGGCACGGCGTCGACCCGCACGCCGTCGAAATAGCCGCTGCCCTGCAGCGACTCGTAGAGGTCGGCGATCAGCTCGGAGTCGTAGGGCACATCCTTCGGGAACGGCACCATGCGCTGCAGCAGCTCGTCGTCGAACGGCGAGTCGCCGCTGAAGCTCACCTCGCCGAGCCGGTAGCGCGGGCCGCTGTCGTAGACCAGCTCGATATCGGCGACGCCGGCCAGCGGGTCGATGTCCAGGCGGTGCCGGGTGAAACGGCCGCGGAAGAAGCCGTAGCGCGAGGCCTGGTTCTGGATCAGCCGCTTGGCGTCTTCGTAGTGGCCGTGGTCGAGCCGAGCGCCGGGGCGCAACTCGCGGCTGGCCGGCAGACGGAAGTCCTTGAGTGCGAGCGCCTCACCGACCATGCGGATGTCGACGTTGCGCAGCCGCACCGGCTCGCCCGGCACGATGCGCAGCACCAGGCGCGGCCCTTCGCGGCCAGAGCGCACCTCGCTGGTGATCCGTGCCTGGTAGTAGCCCAGCGCCTCGCCGGCGCGGCGTGCCTGGGCCTCCACCACGCGGCTGAGGCGCTGCAGTTGTTCTTCGTCATCGGCGTCTAGGCTGCCGACGTGGCCCTCGATATTGCGCTTCAACTCGGCGTTGGGCGGTTCGATGCGCAGGTCGAGCCGCGCCTGCGCCAGGGCGCCGGAGGCGAGGACGAACGAAACGAAAACGACGAGCAGCCTTCCTGGATAACTCATGGCGGAGGATGCTAGCACAGGCCCCCGCCCGTTTTCGCACCGTCCGGCTAGGCGCTCGCCTGCTTCGCCGCCTGCGGGTTGGGATGGAAGAAGACGTGCTCGCGGATCGGCCCCAGCGCCACCTCGCCGATCTCCTCGTAGCCCTGGCGCTTGTAGAACTCCAGGTAATGCGGGTTGCCGGTATCCAGCACCACGCCCTGGGAGCCGGCGTCCGCCGCGCACCAGTCGTGCAGCGCGGAGAGCAGCTGCTCGCCCAGGCGCTGCCCCTGGAACTGGGGATGCACCCCGAGCAGCGGCAGCACGTGGTAGGGCCCCGGCGGCAGGCAGGCGAGCACCGCGTCGTGGTACTCGAGGTAACGCCGGGTGCAGCGGAAGCCGGTGGTCATCAGCATGCGCAGGCGCCAGCCCCAGCTCTCGGTGATGCCCAGCCGGCGGATCGGCGGCGCGATCAGCGCGATGCCTACCAGGCGCTCGTCGATCAGCAGGCCTATCGCCGGCAGATCTTCGGCGAAATGCTGGTGCACCAGCTCGCGCACCGTGGCGCGTACCCGCTGGTCGAAGCCCGGGCGCTCGCTCTCGAACAGGTAGGCGAAGGTGGGGTCGTGGCGGTAGGCGTGGTACAGCAGGGAGCGGGCCTCGCGGCTGTAGCCATGGTCGAGCAGGCGGACTTCGGCGGTGCGGTGGGGCATCAGGCTGACCTCTTGTAGTGAACTTCTTGTTGTTATGGTTCGGGCGGGTCGCCAGCCAAGGTAGCACCGCCGCCCTGCCCTCGCCAGGCGCCGGAAGCTGGGCTAGCATCGCTGTTTTTCCCGCCGGTAACCCTCCATGAAGATCGTTTCCTTCAATATCAACGGCCTGCGCGCCCGCCCCCATCAGTTGCAGGCCCTGATCGAGAAGCACCAGCCGGACGTGATCGGCCTGCAGGAAACCAAGGTGTCCGACGACCAGTTCCCGGAGGCGGAAATCCGCGCGCTCGGCTACCACGTGCACTACCACGGGCAGAAGGGCCACTACGGCGTCGCCCTGCTCTCGCGCCAGGCACCGCTGGCGCTGCACAAGGGCTTCCCCAACGATGGCGAGGAGTCCCAGCGGCGCTTCATCTACGGCACCTTCGCCGACGCCCAGGGCAACCCGGTGACCGTGATGAACGGTTACTTCCCCCAGGGCGAAAGCCGCGACCACCCGGTCAAGTTCCCGGCCAAGCAGCGCTTCTACGCCGACCTGCAGCAACTGTTGCAGGAGCGCTTCGACCCGAGCCAGGCGCTGGTGGTGATGGGCGACATCAATATCTCCCCGGAGGACATCGACATCGGCATCGGCGAGAGCAACCGCCTGCGCTGGCTGAAGACCGGCAAGTGCAGCTTCCTGCCGGAAGAGCGCGAGTGGCTGGCCACTCTCAAGAACTGGGGCCTGGTGGACAGCTTCCGCCACCTGAACCCCGAGGTGAACGACCGCTTCAGCTGGTTCGACTACCGCAGCCGCGGCTTCGAGGACGAACCCAAGCGGGGCCTGCGCATCGACGTCATCCTGGCCACCGCCGCCCTGCAGCCGCGCTTCAAGGACGGCGGCGTGGACTACGAACTGCGCGCCATGGAGAAACCCTCCGACCACGCGCCGATCTGGCTGGAGCTGAGCTGATCCGAGGGGCGCATTCGCGCCCCTTGTCACATCCCCGCAACCTTCCCGACTTAATCTGCGCGACACCTTTCCAGCCCTCTAGAACAAGGTGTCTGCTACATGTCGCGCGCCCTGCCAGTCTGCAATCGGCAAATCTGGAGCCATGCCTGCACATGGCTGCTCCTCGGCTTCATCTGCTATGCGCTGCCCTGGTCCGTCTTCGCCGCGGATGGCGTCACGCTGATGCGCATCCAGGGCTCCAACACCATCGGCGCCAAGCTCGCCCCGGCGCTGATCGAGGGCCTGTACCAGAGCCAGGGCTTCGGCAACGTGCGCACCATCGCCGGCGCGGCGGAGAACGAGCAGCGGGTGCTGGCCGAGGACAAGCTCGGGCGCACCCTGGCGACGGACGTGGCGGCCCACGGCTCGGGCACCGGCTTCGTCGGCCTGCAGGATGGCAGCGCCGATCTCGCCGCCTCCTCCCGCCCGATCAAGAGCGCCGAAGCCGCCAGCCTGCAGGCCCTGGGCGACATGCAGGGCGTCGACGCCGAGCAGGTCATCGCCATCGACGGCCTGGCGATCATCGTCCATCCGGGCAACCCGGTGAATGCGCTGACCACCGAGCAGCTGGCCGCCGTGTTCGCCGGCGAGATCACCGACTGGTCCGCGCTAGGCGGCCCCCCAGGCGAGATCCATCTGTACGCCCGCGACGACAAGTCCGGCACCTTCGACACCTTCAAGGAGCTGGTGCTGGCGGCCAACGGCCGTAGCCTGGCCGGCGGCGCCAAGCGCTTCGAGTCGAGCAACCAGCTGTCCGACGGCGTCAGCCAGGACCCCGGCGGCATCGGCTTCATCGGCCTGCCCTACGTGCGCCAGAGCAAGGCGCTGGCGATCGCCGACGGCCAGTCGCGGCCGATGCTGCCCAGCGCCACGCTGATCGCCACCGAGGACTACCCGCTGTCCCGCCGGCTCTTCCTCTACAACCCGCCCGGCACCACCAACCAGTGGGTGAAATCGCTGGTGCAGTTCGCCCACAGCCCGGCCGGCCAGGCCATCGTCGAGCAGAACGGTTTCATCCCGCAGACCGTGCAGGCGGTCAAGGTGGAGCCCAGCGCGGGGATGCCCGAGGACTACCGCAAGCTGGCCGGCGAGGCGCAGCGCCTGTCCGTCAACTTCCGCTTCCAGGAAGGCAGTGCCGAGCTGGACAACAAGGCCCAGCGCGACCTAGCCCGGGTGCTCGATTACCTCCAGGCCAACGACAAACTGCGGCAGAAGGTGGTGCTGGTCGGCTTCGGCGATGCCAAGAACGACCCCGCGCGCGCCGCGCTGCTGTCCAAACTGCGCGCCATGGCCGTGCGCCGCGAACTGTCCAAGGGCGGCGTGCTGTTCCGCGAGATCACCGGCCTGGGCGAGCAGATGCCGGTGGCGGCGAACAACGGCGACGAAGGCCGTCTGAAGAATCGCCGGGTCGAGGTCTGGGTCTACTGAGCATGCGCCGCCTCCCTTGCCGAAGCCAGGCGAGCGCTCTAGCCTAATACACGGGCGGCTACCGAACGGTCGCCGCCAGTGACGCCGGGCCCCTCTGGCGGCGACCTCATCGCCGCGATGTCGGAGTCACTGTCTGACAGGCAGCGATGGAGGGGCCATGGATCAGCTTCTGGTTTTTCTCACCAATCCTTTGCTCGGCACAGCCACCTGGCTGTGGCTGAGTTTTCTCGCCATCGTCCTCGCCCTGCTGGTGTTCGACCTCGGCGTCCTGCACCGCGACCAGCACGAGATCGAGATGCGCGAAAGCCTGCTGCTGTACAGCGGCTACTTCAGCGTCGGCGTGCTGTTCGGCCTGTGGGTCTGGTTCGAGCTGGGCGCCCAGCATGCGCTGGAGTTCTACACTGGCTTCCTGGTTGAGCAGTCGTTGTCGATGGACAACGTGTTCGTCATGGCGATGATCTTCGGCTTCTTCGGCATCCCCCGGCGCTACCAGCACCGTGTGTTGTTCTGGGGCATCCTCGGCGTCATCGTGCTGCGGGCGATCATGATCGGCCTGGGCACGGCGCTGGTGCAGCAGTTCGAGTGGATTCTCTACCTGTTCGGCGCCTTCCTCCTGTTCACCGGGGTGAAGATGATGTTCAGCCGCGAGGAACAGCACCCGGACCTGTCGAACAACCCCCTGCTGCGCTTCCTGCGCCGCCACCTGCGGGTGACCGACGAACTCCACGGCGGCCACTTCTTCGTCCGCAAGCGCCCGGCAGGCGCGAGCCATCCCCTGCTCTACGCCACGCCCCTGTTCCTCGCCCTGGTGCTGATCGAACTGGCGGACCTGGTGTTCGCCGTGGACAGCGTGCCGGCGGTGTTCTCCATCACCCAGGACCCGTTCATCGTCTACACCTCGAACATCTTCGCCATCCTCGGCCTGCGCTCGCTGTACTTCGCCCTGGCCGCGCTGATGCACCGCTTCGTCTACCTCAAGTACGCCCTGGCCCTGGTGCTGATCTTCATCGGCGGCAAGATCTTCCTGCACGGCTTCATCGGCAAGATCCCCGCCCTGCTCTCTCTTGGGGTGACGTTCGGGTTGCTGGCGGGGGGCGTCTTGTTGTCGCTGTTGAAGACCCGCAGGCAGGCAAGTGACTGACCATGCGCCTCATGGAATCCCGGGCAAACGCCCGGCATAGGTTGCGTTCCGCGATTCTGCTAGGCTGCGCCAACCACGATGCTTCCCCGTGCCGGATGGTATATGACGATTCCATTTCTCTACCGCAGTTACCAGTTGACCATCCGCAGTGAACTCGAACTCCCCGAACTCTCTCCCCTCGGCACACTCGACGATGAAGCAGACCTGCTGATCCGCTTCGGCCCGGCAGGCAACCCCGAGCAGTCGGGGCATAGGCAGGTTGGTCCCTTCCTCTGGGCCGGGCCGGGCTGGTTGTGGCTGCATATCCCCCGGGTCGGGCGCTTCCTGGTACGAGAAGGGCGCGAGCTGATCATCGAGCCGGAGCCTGGCAGCGATGCGGACAGCATCCGCGTGTTCCTCCTCGGTTCGGCACTGGGCGCGCTGCTGCTGCAGCGTGGCCAGCTGGTCCTGCACGGCAATGCCGTGCGCGTCGGAGATCACTGCATGGTCTGCCTGGGAAGATCGGGGGTGGGCAAGTCCAGCCTGGCCGCTGGCTTCTTCCAGCGCGGGCATGCGCTCTTGGCCGACGATGTGGTGTCGGTGGATGCGGAGGGCCGCGTCTCTCCCGGTATCCCCCGCATCAAGCTGTGGCGAGATACGGCCGAGCACCTGGATATCGATATCAGGCCTCTGCCACGCATTCGTCCCGCTCTGGAAAAATACAGCTACCCGGTCGATCGGCAGTTCGCCCAGGCCCCCCTACCGGTCCGCTGGATCTATGTGCTGGGCAGCGATCACACCCAGCAGGTGCGGGTGGAGCCGATTCCCGGTATGCGGCGTCTCGCCCCTCTGCTCGCCAACAGCTATCGCCCGCCCATGATCGAAGGCCTGCAAATGAAGCCCAGGCATCTGCAACTGTGCGGCCAGCTCGCATGCCGAGTGCACCTGGCGCAGGTGACGCGGCCGTCGCAAGGGTTCGAACTCGGGCAGCTGATCGACCACCTGCTGGCCGACATGGCCGAGCACCCCTGAGCCATGGCCGGCATCTACTGGCTGGCGTCGTATCCGAAGTCGGGCAACACCTGGCTGCGTGCCTTTCTCTGCAACCTGCTGGCGGATGGTGACGAGCCGGCCGACATCAACGCCCTGCACACCGGCGGCATCGCCAGCAGCCGCGCCTGGCTGGATGAGGCACTCGGCATCGATAGCGCCGACCTCACCGCCGAAGAAATCGAAGCCCTGCGCCCGGCGGCATACCGCTGGCAGCGCCACCTGGGCAAGGTTGCCTACCTCAAGATTCACGACGCCTACCACCTCGACGGGCATGGCGAGCCCCTGGTGAGCCACGAAGGCACCCTGGGAGCGCTGTACATCGTTCGCAACCCCCTGGATGTGGCGCCCTCCGTTGCCGACCACTTCGGCATCGGCCTTGATGAGGCAATCGATCACATGGCCGACTCGCAATGGGTTCTAGGTCGCTCCGAGCACAAGCTCAAGCAACAGGTGCAACAGCGCCTGCTGTCCTGGTCGGAGCACGTGCTGAGCTGGGTGGACGCAGCGGGGCTGCGCTGCCATGCGATGCGCTACGAGGACATGCAGCGCGACGCCCTGGCCACCTTCACCGCAGCCGCCCGCTTCCTGCACCTGCCGGACGATCCGCAACGCGTTGGCAAGGCCATCCGCTTCAGCGACTTCGCCGAGCTGCAGCGCCAGGAGCGCGAACGAGGCTTCAGGGAGCGCTCACCGCGTGCCACGCGCTTCTTCCGCCAGGGTCGTATCGGCGACTGGCGCGAACGGCTGACCCCAGGGCAGATCCGGCGGATCGTCACCCGGCACGCCGAGGTGATGCGCCGTTTCGGCTACCTGGACGAGCTGCCCGCAGACTATCGAGACATGACGATGGACATTGCCTGTGAGTGACCCCGTTATCGACAGCCTCCCGCAAGGCCTGTGCGACTGTCGCGCGGCCTTCGGATTCGACATGCCCTGCCCGGTGCCGACGTTTGCCGTGGCGAACGAGCACGTCCCCCTCGTGGATGCCGGCTTCCACTTCGACCAGGCCGCCACCCGGGCCATTCTCCTCGGCTTCGCCCACAATCGCCGGGTCTATCTGCACGGCCCCCACGGCAGCGGCAAGTCCTCGCACATCGAGCAGGTGGCGGCGCGGCTCAACTGGCCCTGCCTGCGCCTCAACCTGGACGGACACCTGTCGCGAGCCGACCTGATCGGGCGCGACATGGTGGTGCTGCGCGACGGCCACCAGGTCACCGAGTTCGTCCCGGGGCTCCTGGTCTGGGCGCTGGAGCGGCCGATCGCCCTGGTCTTCGACGAATACGATGCCGGCCGGCCTGACGTCATGTTCGTCATCCAGCGCCTGCTGGAAGCCGACGGACGCCTGACCCTGCTGGACCAGAACCGCGTCATCACCCCACACCCGGCCTTCCGTCTGTTCGCCACCGCCAATACCGCCGGCATCGGCGATACCTCGGGGCTGTACGCAGGCACCCAGGTGCTCAACCAGGCCCAACTGGACCGCTGGAACCTGGTCGCCGAACTGGACTACCTGCCCGCCCCTCAGGAGCGGGCGATCCTCGAGACCCGCGCACCGCATCTGCCGGAAGAACATCTGGACGGCATGCTGGCCATGGCCGAGCTGTGCCGCAACGCCCATCGCCAGGGCGACCTGGCGACCCTGATGTCGCTGCGCACGCTGCTGACCTGGGGCGAGAACCACGGTCTGCTGGGAGACTGGGCGAAGCCTTCCGCCTGACCTTCCTCAACCGATGCGACGTGGCCGAGCGCCCCCTGGTCAACGAATTGTTCCAGCGCTGCTTCGCCCGCGAACTGACGGATGGGGATGATGCAGCACGCTTCCGCTAAGGCCCTGATGGCCGCCTGGCGGCGCAGCTATGCCCCCTGCGCTGCGAACCATGCACTGCCGGCCACCAGCCTCGGCGTTTCCGGGGACTCGCGCGCGGCCGCCGATGCCCGGGCCGCCTGGAGCCGCTGGCACGTTCCGAAGGTCGGTGCCCTGTTCGATGAACGACACTGGCCCTGGTACTGCGTACTGGAGCGAGCCCGGGTCGAGCTGCTGGCCGGCGACCACCTGCCCGGCATGGGCCTGAACCTCGCCGATACGCGGAGCATCGCCCCGCCCGGAAGCCCGCACGAAGCGCTGTACCGACAGGCACGCCGGCTGCTCGCCGGCCTCGCTATCCCGCAGGAACGCCCTGAGCACGCAAGTCGCTGGTGGCGGCGCCTCTCCCTCCGGCGGCGCAAGCAGGAACGGGAGAGCGCTGCCGCCCTGTTGTCTCCGTGCCTGAGCGCGGCACGCGAGCACCTGAACGACTGCCAGCGCTTCGCGGAAACCCTGATGCCTCTGATACGCGCCTACGCACGCGCCTTCGCCGATGAGCCTTCAGAAGTCCCAAGCGGCCATGATCGGCGCGCGAGGATGGCGCAGCCACGGGAGGCCCGGGACGGCATGCCGCAACCACGACCCGGCACCTCGACGACGCAGCCCGAGGAGAGCGGCGACGAATATGCCGTGTTTTCCAGGCAGTGGGACGAACTGCTTTCCGCCCATCAGCTGGCCATACGGCTGCCTCCGCCTGCGGGCGGGGAAGCTCCCGAGGTCGCCCGCTTGCAGGCGGTACGCCTGGCGCATCGCCTGCAACGCCAATTGAGCGTCGCCCGCCTGCGCAGATGGCGTTTCGACCAGGAAGACGGGCAACTCGACCGCCGCCGCCTGGCCGCACTCTGCGCCAGCGACGAGCACCGGGTGTTCCGCCGGGAAGACCCGGCGCCGACGCCGGAAGCCTGCGTCTGCCTGCTGCTCGATCAGTCCGGATCAATGCGCGGCCTGCCCCGGCGCCTGGTGGCGCAGGCGGTCGACCTGGCCGTGCATGCCCTCGAGGTATGCGGCGTGCGTTGCGAGGTGCTGGGCTACACCACGCGCCCCGGCGGCGATAACCCCGTGCTGGATGCCTGGATCGCCGCCGGCCGCCCCGCCCTCCCCGGCCGGCTCAATGCCTTGCGGCATATCGTCCACAAGAGTGCCAGCCAGCCCTGGCGCCGCTGTCGCGACGACTTCAACCGGGTGATGGCGGCGCTCGAAGGCGGCGAGAACATCGACGGCGAGTCGCTGCACTGGGCCGCGACACGCCTGGCCGGGCGGCATGAGCCACGCAAGGTGCTGGTGGTGTTCTCCGACGGCTGTCCGTTCGACGAGGCGACCGTCGATCAGCATGGCCGGCAGTATCTCGAAACGCACCTGCGCACGGTGATCGCCGCCATCGAAGCGAGCCCGATCCATCTGGCCGCCATCGGTGGCGGCCAGGATGTCGGCCGCTTCTACCGTCACGCGCTGACCCTGCGCCAGCCCGACGAAGTCGGCCAGACATTGTTCGCCCACCTTGCGGATCTGCTGACCCGCCCGCAGAAATCGAAGAGAAAAGCATGAGTGCGATAGCCGGCCTTATCCGCCTGGATCGGCAGGCTGCCGACCGGGCCACACTGGAACGCATGCAGTCGGTGCTCGTCCCCTACGGCCGCGACGCCCAGAGGCAATGGCGGCGGGACGCCGCCGGGCTGCTGCACACGCTGCTGCGCAGCACACCGGAGGACAGTTTCGATCAACAGCCGCTGGCGGCTCCCGGCGGAGACTGCGTGCTGTTGTTCGACGGACGCCTCGACAATCGCGCCGAACTGGCCGGACGGCTGGGGCTGTCGCCTGCCGACAGTGCCCGGCTGGCCGACAGCGAACTGGTGCTGCGCGCCTGCCTGCGCTGGGACACCCAGGCACCGGAACAGCTGTGCGGCCCGTATGC
The DNA here is from genome assembly GCF_029837675.1 of Pseudomonas sp. GD04015. Classification (NCBI taxonomy): domain Bacteria; kingdom Pseudomonadati; phylum Pseudomonadota; class Gammaproteobacteria; order Pseudomonadales; family Pseudomonadaceae; genus Pseudomonas; species Pseudomonas sp. GD04015. The sequence continues at coordinate 30,485 of NZ_JAOEEE010000038.1, forward strand.
GCTGGCCTGCTGGCAGCCGACGCGACAGCGCCTGTGGCTGGCCCGCGACCCCATGGGCGGCCGCCCGCTGTTCTGGCACCGAAAGGCCGGCTTCTTCGCCTTCGCCAGCCTGCCCAAGGCGCTGTTCTGCATCCCTGGCGTGCCGCGCAGCCTGTGTGAGGAAAGGCTGCTCGACCAGCTCGCCCTGTTGCCGATGAAAGGGCCCGAGTCGTTCTACAAGGACATCTACCGGGTGGAGCCGGGCCAGTTGCTGATCCTCGATGGCGAGCGCCTCGATACCCGGCGTTTCCACCGCTTCGACCCCGAGCGGGAAATCCGCTTCGCCCGCGACGATGATTACCTGGAGGCGTTCCGCGAGCACCTGGAGCAGGCCATCGCCAGTTGCCTGCGGAGTGCCGGCCCGATCGCCTCGCACCTGAGCTCCGGCTTCGACAGCTCCACGGTCACAGCCCTCGCGGCCCGCCAGCTGGCCCGCCGCGAGCAGCGGCTGACCGCCTACACCGCCGTGCCGCGCGAAGGCTTCGACGGCCCGCTACCGAAAGGCCGGCACGGCGACGAAGGTCCGGCCGCGAGCGCCCTGGCGGCACGCTTCGGCAACATCGACCATGTGTTGATCCGACCTGGGGACACCTCCGCGCTGGACCACCTGCAGTACCTGACCGAAGCCGTGGACCGCGTGGCCCAGAACCCCTGCAACAGCGTCTGGACCCAGGCCATCAAGGCCGATGCCGCCGCGCGCGGCTGTCGGGTGCTGCTGACCGGCCAGAAGGGCAACATGAGCATTTCGTACAGTGGCGAAACCTACCTGCCGGCCCTCTGGCGCAGCGGTCACTGGCTGCGCTGGTGGCGCGAACTGCGCGCCTACAGGGCCCGCCATCCGCAATCGGGCTGGCGCGGGCTGCTCGCCCGGTCGCTGGCGCCTTCGCTGCCCGGGCCTCTGTGGACAATGCTCGCCCGGCACTGGGAACAGGGCTCGGCGCTGACCGACTACAGCACCATCCACCCCGAATGGATGCAGCGCATGAACCCGACCGAACGCGCCCGCACCGTTGGCTGGGACCTGAGCTACCGCCCCTGGCACGACGGCCGGCGTATGCGCATCGCCGCCCTGGAACGGCAGGACGCCGCGGAATACGCCCTCGCCACCAACCTTCAGGGCCTGGAAATCCGTGATCCGACCGCAGACCTACGCCTGGTCGAGTTCTGCCTGGCGGTGCCGGATCATCAGTACCTGCGCGACGGCCAGAACCGCTGGCTGCTGCGGCGCCTGATGGCAGACGTGCTGCCGCCGGAGATTCTCGACAGCCGCAGCAAGGGCTACCAGGCGGCCGACTGGTACGAAGGGCTGGAACGGAATCTGCCGCGGCTGCGCGAGGAACTGCAACGCCTGGCCGCGAACAGCCGAGTGGGGGAAGTGCTCGATGTGGCGGCGCTACAGCATCTGCTGGAGCATTGGCCGCAGAGCGGCGACTGGGCCTCGGCGAGAACCATCCAGGCCTACCGCCTCAAGCTCCTGCGCGGCTTGGCCGCGGGCCATTTCATCCGCCATGTCGAAGGGGACAATCGCTGAGCGAGGTCAGGAAGAAAACGTAGTCGTTCCGTCGAACCCGGGGCCTATGGAAAAGCGGGTGTCTTCCACATCGAGCCGCTCGATGCGCGGGGCGACGTAGGGTTGCCTGGATAGCCTCTCGGCCTGTTCGCCGCGCTCGGCTCCGACACCGGCCTCGTTACCAGGAATATTCTCGTTCAAGTGAACCTCCATCAATGAGTGGATACGGCCTATCCCGCGACAAGGTAGTGAATTTCGCATCATTATGCCAACCGTGAAGACCGAGCGGCGTAGCCGACAAGTCTCCAGCCTCGGCATCCGTCATAATCGTTGCCCGCGCTCAGGAGGCAAACAGAGTCGTTCCGTCGACCCCGGGGCCTATCCCAAAGCGGGTCTCTTCCACATCCAATCGCTCGATGCGCGGGGCGACGTAGGGCTGTCTGAGCGGCCTCTCGGCCTGTTCGCCACGCTCGGCTCCGACACCGGCCTCGTTGCCAAGAACACTATCGCTCAAGTGAACCTCCGGGATGCGATCGATCCTGTGCCAGGGTAGTGGCTGTCGCATCATTATGCCAACCTTGCAGGGCGAAGACCGCGGACGCAACGGAGTCGATGGCCAGGGCGGACGTCTCCGGCCCCGGCCTTGTGCGGCATGCGGCCCGAACTGGTAACCTCGAACGCTCACCGAGCCTGTGCGCCGATCAACCCCATACCGGGATGCCAGACATGTCAGAGATCACCCTTTCCACCCACCTGAGCCGCGTCCCCGACCTGATCGCCACCGAGATGGACGGCGACCTGGTGATGATGAGCATCGAGAAAGGCCAGTATTTCGGCATTGGTGGTATCGGCTCGCGCGTCTGGACGCTGTTGGAAACCCCGATGTCCATCGCCGATCTGGCGCGGATCATCCTGCAGGAATATGAAGTCGACGAGGTCACCTGCCAGGCCGACCTGCTGACTTTCGCCCAGGATCTGCTCTACCACGGCGTGGTACGGGCGAGCTGAAGGCCGGTTTACACGCAACGATGGCTCACGCTTCCGCCATGATCCTTTCCGGCCTCATCCACAGGCTCCGCCGCTTCCTCCGACGCCCGGCCCTGGAACGTCTCCTGTTCCTGCCCTGCTGGCTGCTGCTGGGGCTGAGCCGCATGCTGATCCTGCTCCTCGAATTTCGCCGCCTGGCCCCCTGGCTGGGTATCGCCGCCGGCCCCCACAGCCAGTCGCCGCTGCTGAACCAGCGTCAGCGGCATCTGGCGCTGACCATTGGCCGGTCGATCCGCTGGGCGGCCGGCCACACGCCCTGGGATGCCAACTGCTTCGCTCAGGCGGTGACCGCCAGGATGCTCCTGGGCCTGTGCGGCGTTCCTTATGCCCTCTACTTCGGCCTGGCGCGCGACGCTGGGTCGTCTGCCCTGCAGGCGCACGCCTGGGTCGCCGCCGGCCCGGTACAGGTCACCGGCGGAGCGGGCTTCGAGCACTTCACCGTAGTGGGCTGTTTCCTCTCGCCACGGCTGCATCGCCGATGAAGGCCAGCGACTCCCTGCGGGCATTCCGCCAGTTGCTGCAGGCGGCCCCACGCGCCTGGGTGCTCGGCCTGGTTATGCTGCTGACGCTCAGCGGTCTGACCGAAGGCATCGGCATCCTGCTCCTGGTGCCCCTGCTGGAAATGCTGCAGGACGCTGGCACCACGATGCTCAAGCCGGTCGAGCAGGCGTTTCGGGTGCTCGGCGTGACGCCATCGGCTGCGGCCCTGCTGGCACTCTTCACCCTGTTGGTGGGGCTGCGTTGCGCCATCCAGTACGGCCGCGAACAACTGGCCCTGCATCTGCAGCACCGGGTCGTCGACGATCTTCGCCTCGACTGCTTCCGTGCGCTGCTGGGCACAGAATGGCGCTGGCTTGCCGAGCGCCGCCAATCCGATCACACCAGTCTGTTGCTCAACGACATCAACCGCATCGGCCAGGGGGTGGGGTTCGGCCTCGGCCTGCTGTCCAGCATGGCGACCATGCTGGTCTACCTGGCGACAGCGTTTCTCCTGTCCTGGCAGATGGCCGGGCTGGCCCTGGCGAGCGGCCTGCTGGTGTGGGCGCTGCTTCGAGGGCATCGGCGCAGGGCCCTGGGGCTCGGCCAGGGCCTGCTGGTCGCCAACCGGGACCTGCAAGGCAACATGCAAGACAGCCTGGCCACGATCAAGCTGGCGAAGATTCTCGGCAGTGAGGCCCGGCACTTCGATGAGCTGCGGCAAACCACCGACCGCCTGCGCACGCAGCAACTTCGCTTCGCTGCCAACAGCAGCTTATCCAAGGCACTTTTCCAGACCCTGGGCGCCGCGTTGCTGGCGATCTACCTGTTCGTCGGCCTGAGTCTCTGGCGCACCCCGCTGGCGGAGATGGTGGTGCTGGTACTGATCTTCGCGCGGCTGATTCCCATGTTCGTCGGCGCGCAGCAACAGCTCCACCACTGGCTGCACAGCATGCCGGCACTCCTCGAGGTCGATCGCCTGCTCGGCGAATGCCGGGCGTCAGCGGAGCCCGTCGACGGCCTGGAGGCGATCGAGCCCTTGGCCCTCGAGCGGGAAATCCGCCTGCACGGTGTTTCCCTGCACTACAGCGATCGCTCGGCGTCGGCGCTGGACGGGCTTTCACTGTGCTTTCCCGCCCTCGGCAGCACCGCGATCATCGGTGCCTCGGGCTCCGGCAAGAGCAGCCTTGCCGATCTGCTGGCGGGCCTGCTGACCCCGGACCAGGGAAGCATCGAGGTCGACGGCGTCCCGCTGCTGGGGGAGGCGCGCATGCGCTGGCGCAGGTCCGTCGCCTACGTGCCGCAGGAGGTGTTCCTGTTCCACGACAGCATTCGCGGCAATCTGCTGCGAGGCGACCCGCAGGCCACCGAAGCGGATCTGCGCCATGTGCTGCAGAGGGCGGCGGCGGACTTCGTCTTCCGCCTGCCGCAGGGGCTGGACACGATGGTAGGCGACGCCGGGGTAAGGCTTTCCGGCGGCGAGCGCCAGCGTCTGGCGCTCGCCCGGGCCTTGCTCAGGAAACCCGCCCTGCTGATTCTGGACGAGGCCACCAGCGCGCTGGACCCGAACAACGAGAGGCGGATACAGGACGCCATCGACAACCTGCAAGGCGAAATCACCCTCGTGATCATCGGCCATCGGCAGGCAGCACTAGAACATGTCGAGCACGTTATCGTGCTCGATAAGGGCCGCTTGCTGACCGAGGGCGACTGGACCCGCATCAGGGCAACGCTGAAAACCGGAGCATGAGCGTCAGTAACGCGATGGCGCGTGTCCCGACGGCTAGAGTTGCTCCCCCAGCACATCGAGAATTCGCCGATAGGCGCTGCCGTCCCCGAACGGATTCTTCCAGACCACCTGAGAATCACCTAGCGCTTGGGCAGCTTCGATCAGGCTGTTCTCGGCAACGCACGAAACCAGCCTTGCCCCGCCGGTTTCCAGGCTTTCCGGACGCTCGGTGTTGGGCCTGAGGATCAGGCAACGACGACGGAGAACGCAGGCCTCCTCCTGCATGCCACCGCTGTCCGTCAGCACCAAGGCCGCGCCTTGCAGCAGGGCGAGCATGTCCAGATAACCCACCGGATCGATGGTTCTGATGCGCGTCTTGCTCTTCAGCACACCCAGGTTCTGCTGACCGAGCCGAGGATGGACAGGGAACACCACCTGGAGATCCTGCTCTTCGGCCAGGCACTGTACGGCCTGCATGAGCAGCGCGAAGAGCTCGGGGTGATCCGTGTTGGAAGGTCGATGACACGTCAGCAGCAGATAATTCTCGGGCTGCAAACCCAGTACGCCGTGGATGCCCGAGCGTTCCCTGGCCAGGCGGGCGTAATGCAGCGTCGCGTCGTTTCCGGTGTTGCCGGTGATATGGACGTGAGACCCCTGTATGCCCTCCCTGGCCAACAGCTCCACCTGCAGAGGCGAGGGACAGAACCAGAAGCTGGACAAGTGGTCCAGCAGGATGCGATTGATTTCCTCGGGCATGCTCTTGTCGAAGCTGCGCAGGCCGGCCTCTACATGACCAACCGGAATGCCCGCTTTGCTGGCGGCCAGTCCGCCTGCCAGGGCGCTGTTGGTATCCCCCTGCACGATGACGCAGTCGGGTTTCAGATCCTGCAGTACGGGATCGATGCCCTGCATCATGCGCCCGAGTTGTACGCTCGCGGGGCCGGAGCCCACACCCAGGTTGACATGGGCGGACGGGAGGCCGAACTCTTCGAAGAACATTCGATCCATGACCGCGGCATAGTGCTGATTGGTATGGATTAGCGTGTATGGCACACCGTCGCGGACGCATGCCGAGATCAGGGAAGAGAGCTTGATGATTTCAGGGCGGGTACCCAGGACGAACGCCAGATGCATAGCTTTTTTTCCAGACGATACAGGCCTGCCGAAGCTCATGAGCCCACGGCGATCAAGGATTTGGGCAGCCCGAGAACACGCTCTCTGACGATCCGGGCCTTCGGCAGCAAGGCCCGCAGCTCGCGCCGCGATAGAAGTCTCGCACTGTCCACCAGCGCTTCGGCTTCATCTCTGCTGGATGCCCGCTGCCAGTGGCCGAGATCCATCCGGCGAACCAGCCAGACCCGGGCCCGGCGCGGCAGCCAGTGAAAGAAGGGTGTCATGCAATGGGGCTCCAGGGGACACCAGAAATCAGGCGTCTGCAGGAAGTAGTCATCGGCCACACGCTCCAGTTCCCGGGCGAACTTCGCTATTCGATCCGGTCCACCGACATGCTCTATGACGGAATTGGAGTGCGCCACATGGAAGGCCTTGTCGGGAAAGGCGCTCAGGTCGCAGCCGTCGCCTTCGACGAGCCTGAAACGGGGATGGATCGCGACCTGCTTGTCCTGGCTGATGTTGATCAGGGTGATCGAGACACGGCGCGAGTCCAGATAGTCCTGGGGGACGATGTTCCAGTAGCGCTGCGTCCCGCCCACGTCCACCAGGTTGACGCAACCATGACGCGCATAGGCCTCGTCGATCATCGCCAGGAGCGGCCCGATGCGCCGGGCGCGCATGCGCGCTCCGAACGAGCGGGGATTGTCGTAGTCGCTCAGATACGTGGCGAGTCGTTTCATGAAGCCTCGCGCGGGACGCTTACGGACCAGCTTCAGATACGCGGCGGCCAGCTCCGGTGCTTTCCGCTGCCAGGTGAAGCCGGCCCTGACCGCCTCCACGACATGGCCCGGCACGCTGCCGCGCGCGGCCCGGTCCAGACAGGCGCCCAGTGCGGGAATATCGCCGACGGGGAATACCGCATCCCACCCAACGGAGCCGGTGATGGAGCGGCAGCCTTCGATATCCGAACAGGCAATCGGTACTCCCGCCAGCAGTGCCTCCAATACCACCGTCGGCATGCCTTCGCGCTCCGAGGCCAGCACCATCGCATCGCAACCCGCCATCATCCGTGCCGAGGCGGCGTCATCCTGCCAGCCATGAAAATGCACGCGTGCCGCGACAGCGGATCGCTCGGCCAGGGCCTCGAGCCGCGCACTGTCCTCACCGCGCCCGACGATGTGCAGCATGGCGCGCTGCAAGGACGGAACAGACAGCGCGGCAATCACGTCATCGAGCCGTTTGACGGGATCGAGCCGCCCGATCGACAGCAACGCCGGCGCCCCCTCGAGACGTTCGCCTGTCACCTGCCCTGTTCCACGCCGGTCGTCGATGCAGTTGGGCACGATCAGCACCTTGGCCGGACGAAGGCCACGCCTGGCCAGATCGACCAGCCAGCCCTCGTGCAGCAACACCACCACGCCCGAACGGCGCACCAGGAAACGTTCGACCGTCAGGTCCCAGCCCCTCTTGAGTGCACGCCGCACGGGGCCACCAGCGTCGTAATAGCAGTGCGGCGTGTAGACCACCGGAACACCCCGTAGCCACGCCAGCAGGGCTGCTACCGCGGAGAAAGGCGTGCGCGCGCCATGCACGTGGACCACGTCGCTCTCCCCGATGGTGCTCCACAGGCAGCCATAGCCACCCTGCCGAACGTCGCAAGAAACATCCGCCACGTCTACCTTCGGGGCGAGCAGGGCCAGCTCGATGTCCCGATCGTCCCGCATGGCGTTCGCCAGCCCCTGGATATGGCGTGCCACACCACTCGAAAGGGGCTCAAACTCCTTGCTGACATGAAGTACCCGTAGCGTCATTGCGTGGACTCCGGCGATGACCGTCCGACCTTGTGCAGCAGCCGGACGAGTCCGCCCGTTTCTGCGGAAAAGCTGGCGCGCAACCACCGAGCCTGGGCCTGCGCGGACTCCTCGCGAAAGACTGCATCGCGTTGCAGTCGGTGATAGAGCGCCACGGCCTGCTCCGCCGTTTCGGCGCGCAGCGGCGGAGACAGCATGGCACGGGCGGCCTCGTTGCCTTCGAGCGGCAGCATCAGACCGACCACCCAGTGTCCCGCGGCGGCGGCCTCCAGCATGGCGGTCGAGCAATATCCCATCACCACGCGCGGCGGGCATGCTCCGGCTCGCAATTCCGAATGAGGGGGGCGTCTTATAGCACGCGCGGTGTCGCCGACATACGGCTCGCGCTCCAGCGGATGCAGCAGAATCCGCGCCTGCGGATCCAACCCTGCCAGCGCATCGGCGAAATCCCGCAAGGCGGGGCCTATGTGCCGCCCCAGTATCTGGGCGTGGGTCTGCGACAACAGCGACAAACCATGGGGAGGCTCAAGCACCGGGCTCGCGTCCGCATACCGCCCCAACGCATCCTCGACGAGCCTGTCGGCCGCAGCCCCCATGGAGCGGAAGGCATCGCGGCTGCGGCCGCCCCATATCAGGTACCAGTCGGCCCGGACGGGAAAGAACTCGTCGGTAGGCACTCCGTGCTGCAGGCAGATGGCGGGCAGACCATGACCAAGAGCAGCCCGGCTCATCAGGTCGAAATCATTGTGCAGCAGCAGGACTCCCGCGCTGCCATCCAGGGTTCGGCCCAGGCTGACCCGCCAGAGGTACCGCCGCGCCAGACAGCAGGCCAGCAGCAGGGGCCATCGCCTGAGCAGCGCTCCACCGAAGACACGCAGGGCGGCCAGCAGAGTCGCGCCCCCGGGACGCGCGGGACGGACGACCCGCAGATGGGCAGGAAAGCTCGCAGCGGGTAGCCGCGGGTGGGCAAGGATGACGGGCTCATACGCCGCGGCGGCGAGCGATGGCAGGCTGCGCTCCTGCGTGCCCCATCCGCTCGCGCCCTGCAGGGTCGTCACCAGGATGGCCTGGCGGGCTTCGCCAGGCCGCAGCTCCTGGCCGGAATGCCGCATCAGCAACCAGGCGTCCCTCAGCAGAGCACCGAAGGCTCTCATGCCCGCCACGAGGGGCGCCCTGCCTTCCGCCAGATAGAAAAGCTCATGGCGCACGTCAGCCGCTTCATCGCCATAACGCAGGCGCAATTCCGCAAGGTATTCGGCGAACGATCGCGACGGCTTCAAGTGGTAACATCCTTGGCTCGGTGGCATTACGCTACAGACGCCGAAGTGCATTGCCAACCTGCCTCAGGTGACCCCTGCCGATCATGCCCTCTTTCCGAACCCGTCCCACCAGCGGCAGCGCGCGTCGAGACGACGCTCTCCGAGCATGCGATGCATCGTTGCGCTGCACCTTGTGGCTCATGGGTTTCGACCACGCCTTCGAGCAGGTTCCGGCGGCGGAGCTGCAGTCCTTCGTGAGGCACCATGGCATCGCCGGCCTGCTCGATAGCGCCCGGGTCGAAGCGCTCGGGGAGGCATGGACGGCCTCGCTGATGCAGGAGAAGCGACGCATCGCGTTCCGGGCCTTGCAGCTGGGCGCGGTGCTCAAGCTCGTGGTGACGGCGCTCGCCGACCGGGGCTTGCGGCCGGTGGCGCTGAAAGGCCCCGCACTGGCCATCCAGGCCCACGGTTCGCTGAGTGCGAGGGGGGGCGTGGATGTGGACATATTGATCCCGCAGCAGCATTGGCCGATCGCGCTCGACGTGCTGGAACAGCAGGGCTACCTGCCCGCTCCGGGGCAGCACCTGCCGCTTCCCAGGGGCACCCATGAGCTGGTGCTGCAGCGCCAGAATCAGCCTCGCGTCGAACTGCATCAGCGCTTGTTGCGCCATCAGCACCTGCTTCCCGACGCTACCGATCTGAGCCAGGCGGTCGATATCCAGGGTACCTCCGTCGCGAGCCTCGCGCCGATACAGGCCCTGCCCTACCTGGTCGCCCATGCGAACCAGCATTGTTTTCGCCGGCTGATCTGGCTGATCGATATCCACGCGCTGCTGCAAAACCCCGAACTGGATGCGGAGCGGACCGCGCGGGAATTTCAGCGCACCGGCACCTGCGCAATGCTCGATGTCTGCCTCACCCTGCTCGACGAGCTGTTCGGCACGACTGCGGCGGAGCCGCTGCAACGGGTTCGCCGCCCCTGTCGGGCCAGCCGGGACATGGCAGCGCTGGCGCTCGAAGCGATCCAGGGCTCGCTCTCCGATGATGAAGTGGCCAAGCGAGTCGGCCCGCTCAGGCGAGCGGCCATGGATATAGCCCTGCAAGACAACTGGCACGCGCGCCTGCATGCACTGGGCGGCTGGCTGAGCCCTACCGGCAAGGACAACCAGTGGATAGCGCTCCCTCCTGGCCTGTCCTTTCTGTACCCGCTCATACGCCTCTTCAGGATCCTGATACGCCCCACCAGATAACGAGTCCTTCTCAGCGTTTGCGAAGAGCCAGCCTGGCCAGACGAGCCGCCGAACGCGGATAGCCATTGCGCAGGCTGAAGGGCCGGATCTGCGCCTTGATGCGCCGGGCCAGCTCGTGCAACTGCTGCGATGTCGGCGCCTGCATAGGCTCTGCAGGCGGCCGCGCCTCCAGGCGAGCATAAACCCGCAGATTGCCTTCGTAGATGCCGTATGGCTCCCGACAGCTTCGCTGCACGCTGAAGCCATTGCGCCGCAACAGGGCATCCAGAGTCTCCTCGCAGAAGTAGCTGCGATGAGAGACATGCACCTGCTGCAGCCCCAGCCCGCGCCAATCGGCCTGGATATCCGGAACCTCGATGACCAGCCAGCCCTGCGGGTCGATCAGCTCGGCGAGCCGGCGCAATGCCCGACCGGGGTCCTCCAGGTGCTCCAGCACATGGAACAGGGTGATCAGTTTCGGCGCGAACGGCAGTTCGGTGCTGTCGCTCAACCCTTCCGCCCGGACCTGCTCGCCGAAGCCGAGAACATGGGCGGCATGCTCCCGCTGAGGCCGGCCGGGCTCCAGGCCCATCAACCGTTCGCAGCCATGGGCGCGGCAGGCGTCGAGAAAGAACCCCAGCCCAGCCCCGATATCCAGCACGGCGTCGAACGCACCGATGACGGATGAAATCTCGCTGTATCGATACCCCGCCATCAGGCGGTAGTCCCATATCGCGCTGGGCGGGGGTGGCTGGACCATCAGGCGAGGATAGACACGCTCGTAGAACACCGACTGGGCTTCGCCGCTGAGACCGCGGGCCAGGTAGACCAGACCACATTTCCGGCACGCCGACAGGTCCACCGCCAGGAAATAGCGATCGCGCCGCCAGATCAGATGAGGCTCCCGCCCGCCGCAGCCCGGGCAGGGAAGCTCCGTCATGCGCCGGTCGAGCGTCTGCAAGTCGGCGATCAGGGAAAAAGGTAGGGTCGCAGGCATCACGATGGCTCGCGCGTAAAGAATCGAAATCTGCCGGTACGTCGACCTCCCGCGCAAGCATTATCTTCGCGGCCAGCACCGCGCCCGCAGGATGGCCCGGGCAACAGAAAGAACAGGCCCCGGCGCACCGGAGCGGCCTGTCGGCCAATTGCAACGCCCTTGCGCCTATGGCAAATTCCCGGCACCTCAGGGCATGAATGTACGACCGGATCGCGGACGGCCGGCAGGAGGCCTCAGCACTTCCTTCAGGTTGACCCCATGCACACCACGGCAGTACGAGCCCCCCACGCACCTCAGGAAGACGAACTCTCACTGGGCGAGCTTGCCCTTCGTGTACTGCGCTTCTATCGACGCTTCGGCAGGCTGCTGCTCCTGCCAGCCCTGCTGGCCGCCCTGGCTGCCGCGGTCTGGATCGCCGGACGCCCCCTGTATACCGCCACAGCCCTGGTCGAAGTACCGGGAGTCACGCTCGAGGAGTGGCGGCAGGCCCAGTCCTTCCTCTGGGACGAACGCTGGGTGGATCGATCCTTCGGGGGGAGCGGCGATGCGGCCGACATCGATACCAGAATCCTGCGGCAAAACGCGTTGAACGCGACCTTCTGGACCAGTACCGTCCGCTACCGCTCGGCCCTGAGTCGGGACGACATTCGCGAGATACCGCCCGCCGAATTCCAGAACACCCGCGGCATAGGCCTGGAACTCACCCTGAGAGTACGCGATGCGCAGCAGTCGAACCTGACGCTCGACAGGCTGGCCCAGCACATCCGCGAAGCGCTGCTCGCCAACAGCCTGATCAGCCTGGTCCGCGATGGTCAGGCGGCATTGGCCCACCGTCCCAAGCTCAGTCTTGATCTGCTGCAGACCGACTTCGAGATAGAGCAGGCCCAGCAGCGCATAGAAGACATGCAGCGCCTGCTGGAGCGCTATCCCGAGCTGCGCCGAATGGAGAAGAACACCGTCGTCTCGGTCAGCGACGGCGGTGGCAAGTACCTCGCCCCGCTGCCCCAGATCGTGGCCCTGGAAGCGACCATCTCCGAGCTGCGGGCCAAGTCGCGCAAGACCCGGCGCGAACTGGAGAAACTCGACTGGACGGCACAGCTGCTGGCGGGCCTGGACCAGGCGATCCGCGGCGCAGCCTCGGGCGACGACATCATCGGGAAGCTGCAGGACAACCGCGCCAAGCTCCTCGCGGCCCACCCGCAACCCTCCGCCATGGAGCAGGAAGCCACCGAGGACATGAACCTCAAGCTGGCCCTGGCGGAAGCCCGGCAGCAGGCTATCGGCATCAAGACCCGCTCGGCCCTTTCCAGCACGCCGGTAAAAGTGCGCAGTCCCTTCTGGGTCGGCCTGTTCATGTTCTGCGCGACCTTCGCCGGCCTGTCCCTGATCCTGGCCACCCGCCTGGCCCTGCGGCCGGAATACCGCCCCGTGGGCTGGCTTCCGGCCCCGTTGCGTCGACGGCTGATTCTGGAGGAGCCGACCTGATGCGCCTTCTCGTGACCGGCGGCGCCGGGATGCTGGGGCGCAGAGCCACCCGGCAATGGCGCGCCGCGGGAGGCGAAGTCGCCGTGCTCGACGATCTCTCGAGCGGCCTGCCGATGCCCGAGGAAGCAACTCTGGCGGTGCGTGGTGATCTGCGGGACGACGATACCCTGGCCGCCCTGCTGAACGACTTCCGACCAGCCGCGATCCTGCACCTGGCCGCCGTGCACCACATTCCCACCTGCGAGACCCGCCGCGCCGATTGCCTGGACGTGAACGTGGTCGGCACCGAACGCCTGCTGGCGGCCGCGGAACAGGCCGACATAAGGCGCGTGGTGATCGCTTCCAGCGGCGCGGTCTACGCCTGGCAGGACAGCCCACTCTCGGAACTCGACAGCCCGGTCGCGCCCTGCGACAACTACGCGCTGTCCAAATACTGCAACGAGCAACAGCTGAAGTTCTGGAGCGGCCGTGGCAAGCGTATTGGCAGAGTCGCGCGGATATTCAATGCCATCGGACATGACGATCCAAACGGGCACCTGATTCCGGAAGTGCTGGCCCAGCTGCGCGGCTCGGCCGATGGCCGGGTACGGCTGGGCAACATGACCCCGCGGCGCGACTACCTGCACGCCGACGACATCGCCCGCGGCCTGATCGCCATGGTCAACGACTCCAGGCACGACGTACCGTTCGATACGCTGAACCTGTGCTCCGGCGTCGAGCATTCGGTGGAGCAACTGGTCC
>NZ_JAOEEE010000039.1:0-42710 GCF_029837675.1 Pseudomonas sp. GD04015
TCAATGCTCGCGCGGTGTCAGGTCCTCGGAGAAGGGCGAGTCCTCCAGCGAGTCACCGGGAATGGCGTGGGCTTCGGAGGCCCAGGCGCCCAGATCGATCAGCTTGCAGCGCTCGCTGCAGAAGGGACGATTGGGGCTTTGCGGGCCCCATTCCACCGGTGCGCCGCAGGTCGGGCACTCCACTGTCGCGCTCATGGCTGGCCTCCTCGCAGGGTCAGGTAGAGATTGTGCAGGCGTTCGACCTCGGTCTTCAGCCAGGGTAGGTCCCGATCATTGATCAGCACGTCGTCGGCATGGCGCAGTCGCTCCTCGCGGCTGGACTGGGCCTTGAGGATGGCGCGTATCTGCTCCTCGGAGCTGTTGTCCCGCACCATGCTGCGTTGCAGCTGCAGGTGCTCGGGGGCATCCACCACCAGTACCCGCTGGGTCATCCGGTGCTGGCCCGACTCGACCAGCAGTGGCGACACCAGGATCGCATAGGGCGACTCGGCGCGAGCCAGTGCCTGATCGATTTCTTGGAAGATCAGCGGATGCAGCAGGCCTTCCAGCCAGCGTCGCTGCGCTTCGTCCTGAAACACCAGCTGGCGCAGCGCGGAGCGATCCAGGCCGCCATCGGGCAGCAGCACCTGGGAGCCGAAACGCTCGGCGATCCTGGTCAGTGCGGGGCGCCCGGGCTTGACCACCCAGCGCGCGGCATGGTCGGCGTCCACCAGATGCACGCCGAGATCGATGAAATACTGGGCGACGGCGCTCTTGCCGCTACCGATACCGCCCGTGAGGCCGAGAATCCAGGGTTTGATCATCTAAAACCGGCGAACTGCAGATAGGTTCCGGTTATTTGATCACCCCAGAGCAATGCGATCCAGCCGGCAATCGCCAGATAGGGGCCAAACGGAATGGGTGTGCTGGTTTCCTGATTGCGCAGACGCAGCATGATCAAGCCGAGCACGGCCCCGACCAGCGAGGACAGCAGAATGGTCAGCGGCAGGATCTGCCAGCCGCCCCAGGCGCCGAGCATGGCCAGCAGCTTGAAGTCGCCGTAGCCCATGCCTTCCTTGCCGGTCAGCAGCTTGAACAGCCAGTACACCGACCACAGGCTCAGGTAGCCGACGATGGCTCCCCACAGGGCATCTTCCAGCGTTGCGAAAAGACCGAAGTGGTTGGCGATCAGGCCTAGCCACAGCAGGGGTAGCACCAGGGCATCCGGCAGCAGCTGGTGATCGCAGTCGATCATGCTCATCGCCAGCAGCCCCCAGGTCAGCAGCAGCGCGCCGCCTGTCTGCCAGCTGAAGCCGAAGCGATAGGCCACATAGCCGGAGAGCAGTCCGCAAGCCAATTCCATCAGGGGGTAACGCTTGCTGATAGGGGCCTTGCAGCCGGAGCATCTGCCTCGTAGAGCCAGATAGCTGATGATAGGGATGTTTTCCCAAGGGCGAATCTGGTGGCCGCACTTGGGGCAGCAGGAGTTGGGCAGGACGAGATTGAAGGTGTTCTGAGGCTCTACCGGCAGCTCTAGGATTTCACGAGCCTGCTGTCGCCACTCGCGCTGCATCATCACAGGCAGGCGATAGATGACGACGTTGAGAAAGCTGCCGACCAGCAAGCCGAACAGGGCGCATACCAAAATAAAGGCCGGCAAGTTGCCGGCCATGAATGCCATTAATGACATGCTTAGACAACGTTCCCCAATTGGAAGATTGGCAGATACATTGCAATGATAAGGCCGCCAACCAATACGCCAAGAACGGCCATAATCATTGGTTCCATCAGAGCTGTAAGATTATCTACCATGTTGTCTACTTCGGCTTCATAGAAGCTGGCAACCTTGTCCAACATGTCATCCAGCGAACCTGATTCCTCTCCAATAGCCGTCATCTGAAGTGCCATTGACGGGAATGCTCCGGTGGTGCGCATGGAGAAGTTTAGTTGCATGCCTGTAGAAACATCCTGTTTGATCTTATTAACGGCGTTACGGAATACTACATTTCCAGTTGCTCCAGCTACTGAGTCCAATGCTTCAACCAGCGGTACGCCCGCCGCGAAGGTAGTGGATAAGGTTCGTGCGTATCTCGCAACGGAAGACTTGTATACGATATCACCCACAATAGGTATTTTAAGGGTCGTGCGATCAACCCAATTGCGGAAGCTCTCTGATCGCCGATGGGCTTCTTTCAGAGCAAAGGCTGAGAGAAAGAAGCCAATCAGAACGATAAACCACCAGCTTTGGAGCGTCTCGGAAAGGTTTATGACCATCTGAGTGAAGACTGGTAGCTCTGCACCGAAACTGCTAAAAACCTCTTGGAACTGGGGAACTACTTTGATTAGTAGGATAGCTGAAACGATGATTGCAACTAGAACCACAGCAATCGGATAGGTCATGGCCTTTTTAATTTTAGCCTTGAGGGCTTCTGTTTTTTCCTTGTAGGTTGCAACCCGGTCTAACAGGTTTTCTAGAGCGCCAGCTTGTTCGCCTGCATTTACTAGGTTGCAATATAGCTCATCGAAGTAGGCGGGCTTCCTCTGTAGTGAATATGCAAAGCTGTTGCCGGCTGCAACCTCCTGCTTCAGATCGTCAACTAATTTGCGCATGTTTGGATTGTCGAAGCCCTCTGCGATAATATCAAACGAGCTAAGCAAGGGGACGCCGGCTTTCATCATCGTTGCCATTTGTCGAGTGAACAGGGCGATGTCCATCGGCTTTATCTTCTTGCCTGCCCCAAAGATCGATGTGGACTTCTTGCGTACTTTGGTTGGGTTAATTCCTTGCTTGCGCAATTGTGCCTTGACCAGTGCGGGGCTTTGTCCGCCCATCTCACCTCTGATCCTGGCGCCTTTTTTGTCAGTGCCTTCCCAGCTGAATAGGCTGGTCTTAAGAGCTTTTTCCGCCATGGTGGATTAGTCCTTGGTCACGCGGTTGATTTCCTCAAGGCTTGTGATGCCTTGCATGGCCTTGAGCAGGCCGGACGTGCGTAGGTCATTGAAGCCGTCTTTGAGCATCTGTTCGGCGATTTCAATGGAGTTGCCCTCTTCCATGATAATGCGTTGTAGGGCGGGAGTGTTTTTAACCACTTCATAAATGCCAACCCTGCCTTTGTATCCGCTCTTGCAGTTCTCACAGCCGACTGGGCCATAGATCTTGAACGTGCCTATTGTCTCTTCTGGAAAGCCTTCCTTGAGCAGGGCGTCTCTCGGCACCTCTACAGGCTTCTTGCAATTTCCGCACAGTTTTCGTGCCAAGCGCTGGGCGATAATCAGGTTTACTGAGGTCGCGATATTGAATGCAGGGACGCCCATATTGCGCAGGCGTGTCAAGGTCTCGGCCGCGCTATTGGTGTGCAATGTTGACATCACCATGTGCCCGGTCTGGGCCGCCTTGATAGCGATTTCTGCGGTCTCCAGGTCGCGAATCTCTCCAACCATGATAATATCTGGGTCTTGGCGTAGGAAGGCTCGTAGGGCTTGGGAGAAATCCATTCCTTGTCGGGGGTTTACGTTGACCTGATTGATGCCTTCCAGGTTGATTTCTACCGGATCCTCTGCTGTAGAGATATTCACGTCTGGCGTATTGAGGATGTTTAAGCCGGTATAGAGCGACACAGTTTTCCCTGACCCCGTCGGCCCGGTCACTAGAATCATGCCCTGCGGTTGCTTAAGGGCGTTCAGATAAAGTTCTTTTTGACCCTCTTCATAGCCTAGGGCGTCGATGCCCATCTGCGCGCTGGTAGGGTCAAGGATACGCATCACAATCTTCTCGCCCCATAGGGTGGGAAGGGTGTTCACGCGAAAGTCAATTGCTTTGGTCTTAGATATCTGCATCTTTATTCGGCCATCCTGCGGCTTGCGTCGCTCGGAAATATCGAGGCTGGCCATGACCTTTAGGCGAGCTGCAATGCGTGGAGCCAACTGGATTGGTGGCTTGGCAACCTCATGCAGAATGCCATCGGTCCGGAAACGGACTCGATAAGCGCGCTCGTATGGCTCGAAGTGGAGATCGGAGGAGCCTCCCTTGATGGCATCTAATAGCATCTTGTTGACGAATCGAACGACGGGGGCATCATCGGCGTCCGTGGTTTCTTCGCCTTTCTTGTTGTCGGTAACTGCCTCTACGTCGGTCTTGTCTAGGTCGGCATCGTCTATGCCGTCCAGCCCACTGGTGGGGTCGTCGAAGAACTTCTCGATGGTATCGCCTAGCTTGTCATCTTCGACCAGAATCATCTCCGTGTTCAGGCCGGTGCTGAACTGAACATCAGTAACCGCCTGATGGTTGGTCGGGTCAGAGCACGCAATGAACAGCTTGTTGTTACGTCTCCATAGAGGAAGTACACGATGCTGTCTGGCCAGTTTCTCGCTGATCAAATCCTTGGGTTGGCTCTCCGAGTCCAACGCCGAAAGATCGAAGTAGGCGATCCCAAATTGATCTGAGGCTAGCTCCACCAGTGCTTTGCTTTTGACGAGTTTGTTCTGGACCAGGTAGGTGACCAATGGCAACTGATTGCGTTGAGCCTGAAGGCTGGCTTGTTGGGCGGTCTTGGTATCCAGCAGTTCTGCTAGCACCAATTGCTTGGCCAAGCCGGTCAGATTGACGATGTCGTTCATGGGGTTGGCTGCTCGTTATGTGGCGGCGTTCAGCAGGCTTATATAACGTAGTTGAAGGTGGCTGCCAAATCGGGTTCAGATGGGTGTCGTTTTTTGTCACTTGGCGCCCTATATGCGCCAGGATGCAGGTTTGACTTAGGGCTTCTCTTTGTGAAATGAGGGAGCTTAAGAGTTGGCATGAGTTCTGCTTTGCTCTGCTCAGGTCTCTAGGCCTGCCAATCTCTCTAGGAGAAAAAAATGAAAGCACAAATGCAAAAGGGTTTTACCCTGATCGAATTGATGATCGTGGTTGCGATCATCGGGATTCTGGCCGCTGTCGCCCTGCCGGCCTATCAGGACTACACTGCACGCTCCCGTGTTTCTGAAGGATTGCTGCTGGCAAGCGAGGCCAAGTCGCTGGTTGCAGATAATGCCGCTAATGTAATGCCAGCCCTTTCGGGTGGTCTGGCTACCGGTTACCCAGCTATCGGTACCGTCGGTGGTCCCGCCACTCCGTGTAACGCTCCCGGCCCATGCATTCAGGTAGTGGGCAACGCTACGCAGGGTTCGGTCAACGTGCTGCAGCTGACTATCGATTCGGCGGTTGGTGAGATTGAGATCCAGTACTCGCCTCGCGTTGCTCCGGCTGGTACCAATTTTGTTGTCCTCAAGCCTACCGCGAACAACGTTGCTCTGGCTGCAGGTACTCGTCCTACCGGTCCGGTGATCTGGACCTGCCACGCGGCTGGCCGCGTGGGTGGTATTGCCCCGACTGTCTTCACTGCAACTCTGCCGCTTAACTTGGCTCCAGCCGAGTGCCGTGGTTGATTCAGTAGCACTGCAAGTGAAACATTGTCATTGTGAAATAACGCCCGCATAAAGCGGGCGTTATTTTTTCGGTAATTCTTTTATGCCTTCTCGGTTTAAAGCCTTTCTCATTCATCTTGCTCTGTCCGCGACCATTGCGGGTTTGAGTTTGCTGCTGGTTCTTGGCGTGTGGTACCCCGCTCCGCTGCATATGGCGACCGGGGTTACTGGGATTTTCATGATTCTGCTGGCAGTCGATGTGACGCTCGGTCCTGTGCTGACCTTGATCATCTATAAGGCGGGCAAGAAGAGTTTGTTGTTTGATATGCTGGTTATTGCATGCTTACAGCTTGCAGCATTGGGCTACGGCCTTTGGAGTGTGGCTGATGGTCGCCCGGCATGGTTTGTCTTCAATGTAGATCGTTTTGATCTTGTGAGAGTCCCCGACATAGACGAGCGCAAGCTGTTGCAGGCTGACAAGATATATCGCGCTCCCCCTTGGTTCGGGCCGCGCTGGGTTGCTGCGATTTCTCCGGTGGATATCGTCGAGCGCAACGAACTAGTACTTGAGTCAACTCGCGGTGGAAGCGATTTGCCGCACCGTCCGAATTACTATCATCCATTGAGTCAGGTGCGCGATAAGATTCAGGCTCGATTGAAGCCGCTGGCAGAGTTGGAGCGTTTCAACACTTCTGAGGCTGTTCGGCAGATAAAGCTGGCGTGGCCGGAAGCTGATACTTGGCTCCCGTTGAAAGCAAATGTTCAGCCTATGGTAGTGCTGATGCGCAGCGATAATGCGAAGGTGGTTGCTGTCGTGGATTTGCGCCCTTGGAATTAGGTGTAGCGGCTGAGGCGCGTGTGGCTGCTGCGCTACACTCTCCCCTTGAGATAAAATGCATGCTGCGCCGGTGTAGCTCAGTTGGTAGAGCAGCGCATTCGTAATGCGAAGGTCACAGGTTCGACTCCTGTCTCCGGCACCATTTAAATCAAAGGGTTAGCGAATGCTAACCCTTTTGTTTTTGAGCTGGTGTCTCACAGCTGTCCCATTCTTGTCCCAGAGGCTGATATGACGAAGGTAGAGTTTTTGGAGTGCCTTGGCTTTCCAGATAAGTGGCTTGAACTCGGCCTTTATCCTGATGAGTTGTTTAGCCTTCAGCTTGCTGAGCACCGGCCGGAGTATGTCTCCTCCGCCGAGCACACCAGAAATGGCGCATTCAGCTGGTGGCTCCACAATGACCCTTCCTCTGAGCTACTAAAGCAGCTCGCATTGCTGTCGCGACTCGACCCTGACAGGCACTTGGCTGTCGACGCGCAAGCGAGGATCAGGGAGTCTCGCTCCTATACCGCTGAGGTAGAGAAGGCTCTGGCGGGTTCGAGCGTCTAGCCGACCTTTATCTGATCAAGCAGCGCGAGAGGGGAATGCGTCAGCACTGTGGCGAAGTGATCCGGCGCCAGGTGTGAGTAACGCATAGTCATCTTGATATCTCCGTGCCCCAGGATGCGTTGCAGCGTGAGGATATTCCCGCCTTTCATCATGTAGTGGCTGGCAAAGGTATGTCGCAGGATGTGGGTCAGCTGGCCGGGGGTATGCAAACCGGTACGCTCATAGGCTTTACGGAATGCCGAGCGGCAGGAGCTGAATAGCCGGCCAGAACCTGGGTAGCCTCTCTCGAGTAGCAGCTTGAGCAAGTCGTCAGGGATGGGAATTGACCGGACCCTGCCATTTTTTGTCCTAGCAAAGCGCGCTTGGCCATTCACCAGTTGATTGCGTGTGATCGACTCGGCCTCATCCCATCGAGCACCTGTCGCGAGGCACAGCTTGGCAACCGGCAGGGTGTGGCTGTTCGTCGAGGCTTCACACTGAGCCAGAACGCGGCGGCATTCATCCAAGGTGAGAAAAGTCAGCTCTGTTTCATCGACCCGAAGCTGTCGCAGGTTGGCCACGGGGTTCGCTTCATGCCAGACGCCCAGGCGGATCAGCTCATTGAACATGGCTTTCAGGTAGCGATGCTCGTGGTTCACTGTCGCTGGTGTGCAGGCCTTAAGGCGCTCAGCCCGGTATCGGCCGAAGTCCAGGGCGGAGAAGGTGGAGGCAATCGGGTTGCCCAATCCATCGACAATAGCGAGGGTGCGACCATAGCGCTTCTTATCTTTGAGCGTCGAGCCGTGCAGCTCCTGCCACATGTCTACAAGGTCCGCGAGCCGTTCCCCTGGATCACGTCCGCGACGGCCATAATCCTTGCGCAGGTCGGATACCCAGCGCTCAGCCTCGCTCTTGGTTCGAAAGCCTCTTTTGCGCTTGCGGATACCTAACGAGCGATCAAGCCAGAAATCCACCTCCCAACCACTGGCACCCTTGGTGATCATACGGCCCGACCCCACCGGACATGCCGCTCCTCCAGTAGGTCGCGGATATGGCCATAAAGGTCATGTGGAGTCATTCCTTTCGCGGCGTAGTAGTCGCGAATGACCGGCCAGCACTCCCACTCGGTGAGGCGGTTGAAGGCCTTCTTTGCGCCCACTCGCTCCCGTGCCAGCAGGCTTACAAAGTTTCCCAGGAACAGCTCCACGTTCTTGCCCGAGAATCCGCGAGCAGTCTTGTAGTGGCGTTTGTAGTCGGTCTCTTCGAGCAATGAATCAGCGGCGATATCGACGCGCACGTCATCGCGAAGCAGGGTCCAGATCGGCTCGAAATATCCCGGTCGGGCCTGTAGCCGGAACTGCCCCATACCGTAGTGCCAGAGGCCGTCCAGATGGCCGGAAAAGGCCGAGAATGAGCGGGTGTCTATTAGGGCGCCTGATTGCAGATCAATTGACCCGCTGGCGAATTGCTGGATGATCGAATGGTGATAGCGCAGCTCTACGCGCCATACGTCCTGCTCCGGGTTGTAGTTATCCGGGGCTCCTTCGTCAAAGCTATCCCGGCGACGCCAGACGCCTTCCCAGTAGTCGAGCTTGTCGGTCGCCCTGGCCTGCTCGGTTTTGTTGTAGATACACAGTTGAATGCCTCCAGCCGAACCGAACATGGAGGTCTCGCCACGTCCGTAGACGCTGGACTTGGTTGCCCACTCAATGGAGTTGATGCCCGAAATATCGCGATGCGTCTTGGCCCGGCAGTGCATACGCGCTACCAGATCAACCGGAGGCCTCCAGCCTTGCAGGTCTAGCGCCAAGTGCACCGCACATTGGTTTACTTCCAGGTTTGAAAGCACCTCTGCGGCATAGAAGTCGAGGCGGGCTTGCAGGCGCTCGGGGCTCAGGGCGTCGATTGCATGGGGCGACACTTCGATTTTCAGATGTGGGCCAATGGCGTCGATCTTGGCGTTGAAGTTCTTCACCAGCAGCACGATGCCCAGGTCGGCATTCTGGAGCTTGTACTGGTAACCAGAGTCACGGCCGACACGACCGGAGTGCCAGCGCTGGCCAGCGAAATCGACAATGGTGCCAGGGGTCTCGAACAGCACCATGATTTCCGGGCGGATCAAGCCACGATAGAGCTGCCGGACTGTATCGACGCCACAACGCAGAACCTGGACGCCGGACAGGTCGGCAACCACAGCGGACTTACTATCAAAGAACAGACGCCCCCTTGGCGACTCCAGCCCAGTACTACGATCAACCCGGATAAAGTCCTTTACCGACATTCCTTTCACCCTTTATTGAAGCTTTTTGATGTTCTCGATTTCGGTTTATCTGACGTGTTACAGGGACGTCAGCCGGAGGGCGGCGTCGCGGCGCACCTGCGCGCTCGTACCTCGCACGCACCCACGCCGCCCGCCGCCTACCACAAGAACCGCCCCTTCTCATACGGCACGACATTCACCACAGGTGTCTGCGGGGTTGCAGGCTGCGGCGGGTAGCTGCTGGATAGCTGGGGAGGAAATTGACCTGGTGGCTGTAGCGCACCGCCCTGGCCGGAATAGCGATCAGGCACCGAGGCATCGAAGTAGCCATCCGTAGAGGACTTCATGCAGAAGTCGAAATCGGTCCTGTAGCGCGTGGCCTGCTGGGTGTAGCACTGGCAGTGGGTCAGCCGGCCACGCACGGCCCTTACCGAATACGGGGCACGATCAAACGCTTTCTCGACGATGGTCGGATCCACGCTGGACATGCAGTAGAGCCGCGGATACGAGACAGGCCGCGTGAGTTCGTCATACACCGGCGCCGAACTGGGCAGATCGGGTATCCGAGGCATTCGCAGAGAGACGTAATCCTCAGCACTCAGCGGCCCCTGGGAGGCCGTAGCCGGCGGCGCACTGGACACAGGGATCGTATCGGGCGTGCCCGACTGTTCTGCCACCGGTTCGGACTCAGAAGGCGCCATCCGACGCTCATACAGCCCATACCCGAAGTAGCCAATGAACAGGACACAGGCGATCAAGACGTACATGGCCCGAGGCGGCTTGAAGCGCATGTGATGCTCGGAGCCCTGAGCCACCGACTGGTAAACGCCGAAGAATTTCTTGTCGAGTAGGATGCGGGTGGCCTGGCCGTCGCTGAAAGCATTGCGCTTCTCAACATCCATGTTCACGCGCTCGAACTCCCAGCGCTTGATGATCTTGCCCTTGTGCCCTCGCACATAGTGAATGTGAGAGTTACAGAGCTTGCGGAAGTGGGTGTCGATCAGGCCGGGATTCTGCGTGATGCAATGTAGCTCATGACCGCTGTGGCGCATGGTTTCCAAGGCGCTGGCATAAGCGGGCACGGCCGAGGATGGATTGCGAACACGAAAGAAAGTCTGTGCCTCATCGATCACGATAATCGCGTTCTGCGGCAGCTTGTACCACTCATGCGGTTTATCGAACTCGGTCCAGACGGCCTGGAGAGCATCGGCGCCCGGATTGAATCCCCGGATATTGTGGTAGTAGACCGGACGCTCTTCCTTTGCCGCCTTGGCATCCACTTCCCGAATGGTATTAAGGGTTTTACCGTTCCCTTGCAAACCCGTTCTGAGCACGAACATCAGCTGGCCACCTTGTTAGCCAGCGCAAGCGCGGTAATCGTGCCCGACACTTTATCCATACCAGCCAACAGCAGGCGGGCAATAATCGCCGCAATGATGATATTGATGGCTACGTCGATCTTGGCCAGTCCGAGTATTTGCGCCACCTCAACAGGCAGTGCACTAAACAGCCCTCTTACATAAACCTCAACCGTATCAATCAACTTGCCAATGCCGACATAAGCAACATAGGCAAATCCAAGTGATGCCAATACACGAAAGGCAAGCCCGGCAACAATGGAACCAAGAAACGAGGCAAGTAATGGAAGCAGTGCCGCTGGCATAATCAGTCTCCTTTAATTCCGCGACCAACGTGAACAGCAAAGAAAAGAGAGGCGAGCGCAACGATGATTGGCGCAAGAGTGCGAGCAAACTGGCATAGAGGTTCCCACGAAAATTGATAGGCTTTACCCATGATCGTGATGGGCTTAGGTGCGGGACATGAATTAGGGAGCCAGCGCCCTTTATTAAGAGCCTCAGTAAATAGTGAGCCTACCTGTATATTCTTCTCTTCTAATGCGAACCCTTCGCCCGAAACAGCCTTTTCAACCAAACCTTTCTCTTCAGCCCCATATCTCCACTGACAAGCGATTTCTTTATTTTTGCGCAAAATAGCGCACTGAACAGGGTCACCTTCGCACTTCAGTATCCTGTCGCAACTCTCACCGGCAACGCTGGCTTCGGGGCTGTCGTCATCCTCGTCATTATCGCCACCGGAATTACCACCCTCTCCATCATCACCGCCAGTACCACTACCGTCATCACCACCATCGCCCCCTCCGTTATTACCTCCGTTATTGCCACCGCCGTTATTGCCACCGCCGGGATTAGGATTATTTGGATCAGGGTTGTTCGGGTCCGGATTGTTGGGGGCAGGATTATTCGGATCAGGGTCATTAGGGTCTGGATTAGGCATACACGGTCCCTTGCCATCGGAGCCAGTCGGCGACCATCCCCTGGGGCAAAGAGGCGGTTTAGTTGGGTCTGTCGGATCAGGAGACTTGGGTGGAGAGCCACCGTTAGCACCGTCACCCTGATAGCACTCAGTACCTGTATATGTACCAAGCCCCCAGCACACACCAGGCGTAGGGCCATCAGGAGTCGCACCACAAGTAGAACTACCAGCAGGTGCAACACGACAACCGTCAACGCACATATATTCAATAACACCCATGCCCTGGAGCGGATCATCACGCAAAAGGCTCCAAGCAACAGGTTTTCCCGCTTTATCACTGCAATCCTTAGGCGGGTCAGGTGGGAAGTCGCACTTGCCTGTAGATGCCTCATAAACTTTTGGAGGCGTACAGCCATCACCGTACCTGTTTACGTTCGCAACGTATGCGACGGCGCCTTGGGGCGTCTTCATCTGACATGCAATAGACTTCGAATCTACCTTAAAAACATTAAGCGTAGCTGTAGGAGTAGCTTTCTTAATATAATCCTCAAAGTCAGCACACGCCTGGGTATATGACGTATAACGCTGCTGATTATGACTCTGAATCCAGTAGTAATCCTCAGCAAGCGCAAGCCTTGGATTAAGCACAGTCAAAAGCAATAACAAAAGCGCTAAATTACGCATCAGATACGCCCAAAAAACAAAGCCCAAAAGGCCGCCAGAATGATCACTGTCGTTAGCATGTTGGCGTCCATATTTATTCACCCCTAAAAAGAAAGCCCGATAACGAGTTACCGGGCCTTCGAGTGCCACCGAATTACAGCGCCTTGCGCATGAACTTGAAGGCGGCGATGGCGATGATTACCGCCAGCACGATGCCGGCGAGTTCAACACCATCGACTTTTGCCGTGCTGAGCGCAGTGGTAATGTCAGTGCCCAGTGCAGCGTGAACCTGCTGTACGGACAGCAGACCGACAGCGGCGGTAGCGCCGAGCGAGCGGCGGAGAACTTGCAATTTTTGCATGGGAGAGACCCCTTTCAGAGATGAAGTGCCTTTTTCAGCACAAGTGCGCCGAAGACAATTGCGAACAAAACCAGAGCGTGCTCTCGCAGTTCCGCATGTTCCTCGGCAGTTAGCCCAGGCGGGCTTATCTCATCGCGTGAAACGGTAGAAAGAGTGCCGACGCAAACCGGAGTCTGACCCGCGCTTTCCCATACCCCGTTGCACACGATGAAATTCATGGAATTCAGTCCCGTTGAAGATCAGCGGTTACTTGGTGTCGGGCTTTTGCGGGGCGGCCTGGGAGGCAGCCGGAGCCGTCGAGGCGGCGGGGCGAGCCTTCACCGGCTCAATATGCAGGGCGAGATTCTTGCCCTTGTTCTGGCCGCCTCGGGCGACCTCGAAAGTGATGCGGACAGTCTCCAGCGGGGCGAAGCCGGAGCCCGCGAAGAACACTTCATCGGCGACTTCATCAGCGGCGGCCATGCCCACAATGGACAGGCCGTGTTCGGTCTTGCCGTCCGGCTCGTCGCCGTAGAAGACCTTCACGTATTTGGCGCCCTCTACTTCGGTCTTTTGGGTGCCCAGGAATGCAACTTCCATAATCGAACGTGCCATCGGTATTTCCTCTTTTGGGTGCGCGTTGTTGCGCGGTTTTGCCGTTCTGCAGGCCGAGCGATCCCGTGCAGGTGAACTCACTCGTTCGGCCTGCCGGCTATCTCGGTCTACGGGTTAAAACTCGGTCTTGCGGGTATCCGTCAGCGGGTCAACACCAAGGGCTTTGCCCTTGTCATCCCACCCTTGCCGCCGGGGGCTCGGGAGCGCGGGACGGTGGATCTGTCCCGCCCTCCCCAGCGGAGGCTGTTTGCGGTCGAGGTGGGTCAAGGGTGCGCTTCGCCCGTGCTTCCGTTTGTCCGAACGGTGCAGCGTGTTCGGACAAGCCGGGAGCGCGGCCCCTGACCTGGGAGGCTTCTTCGCGGGCGGTTTCGCGGGCGATGAAAAGAGCCAGTACGACGACCAGAGACATAAAAATAATGTGGGGAAACCAGAACAGCAGATCGGCGCTGGTCATGGCTTGGCCTCCCGGCGCTCGGCTTCGGCCTGGACTTCGAACTGGATGCTCAGACGGGCGATGCCCGAACAGGCATTGCAGCCGCAGAATTCGCCCTCGCACTTCGGGCAGCACTGCTGGCCTTGATGCTTGGCGTCGCTGTAGGCTTCGGCGTGGCCGCAGTCTTGGCACAGCACGTAGGCATCGGTCACTTCGGCAAGCTGGCTCATTGGCTTAGCTCTCTAGTTCGAACGGCTCTCGAATGGGCACGAAAGGCGTTGGCTTGCCCGAGTCGTGAATAACGTTCCAGTACTTCGGGGGACGGCGCGGTGGCTTGTGTTTCGCGCAAGTGAAAGCCGGCTTCGCTCGCCAGATTCCATCGACCTTGAACACTAACGCGGGGCGGCACTGGTCGCAGGGTGTGGACTGGCAGGGAGCGGGGGCCACCGGTACGCGACGGGACCAGCAGACAGAGCAGTCGCAGGTCTCGGGATGGGGCAGGCGCAGGTACTTGTTCAGGCTCATTGGCTAGCACCTGCGCCTGGAGCTTTGCAGGACTCAGACAATTACTCATCGGAGTAACCCTCTTTACGCATCCCGGCCTTACAAGCGGATTCAATAAACGATGACAACTCCCCCAGCTCACCAACGAGAGAATGTCGCCTGTCATGCGTGGCAGCCAAATCGCCGCAATCGATGCATGCCATACGATAGGAATGAAGAGCATCACGGGCAGCCTCCAATTTCTTAGCAGCTACCAAGCCGAGCTTGTCGCGCCTGTGCGTTAAAGTGGAGCGATGCATTAGAGCAACCCCGCTTTGCGCTCAGCGCGAATGTCGTAAATTGCCTCACACACTAACCAGCCTTCGGCCTCCAAGTAGCGGCGAGCGACCTCCTTAGAAACGCCCGCGGCCTTAGCGACAGCATCAATTTTGACGTCAATGTGGGAAGCTTTCTGATGATTAGTCATCGGCGTAATCCCCCTGGGCAAAGATCGTTTTGCCCTTGGCAAGGTCGTTGCGGATGGCGGCGAGGTTCACGAGGCGTGGACGGCCCATCTTGACGCTGGGGACCGTGCCGGTTTGCATCCAGCCCTTCACTGTGTCATGCGAGACACCCACCATCGCGGCGAAAATCTCTCCGCTCACAAACAGCGCGTTACGGCAGTCGAGGTACACCACCCGCTTGCCATCCAAGTCGAAGCTCACATCGAAGGGCGGTTGCTCCAGATGCTGCGTGCTCATTCCCTATCCCTGCCCCTGAAATCTTCATAAACTGTCAATAAAGGGTGTTTCCGAATCGGAAACTCAGCCGAGGAATATTTCCTCATGTGAGGAATAATACATGAGGAAATATACATCTTGAGGAAATCTTCATCATTTTTAAGATGAATTAGGAATATGGAAGACAGGCTTAGAGAGGTTGTTAGGCATATAGGCGCGAGCGCCGTAGCCAAGAGGACGGGCACAGAACGTCAGCGGTGGCAGACGGTTGCTACTGACACAAGGACAAAGGCCAGGGTTGAAGACCTGTCTAAGCTCTTAGCCGCATTCCCTGAATACGAGCTTTACATCATTCGCGGCGAGGTAGATTTAGCGAGGGGCCAGATCAGCCCAGCCTACGCCGAAGCCGACCTAAAATTGGCAGAACAAGAAGCGGGCAGCAGGTAACCGCTGAAGCGGCCCGGCGATGGTTCAGTCGCACACGGACGAGAAAGTAGACAGGCAGGGAAGCGGACAGATGAAGAAGTTAATCGCCATCGCAGCTCTACTCGCAGCAACAGCTGCAAACGCTGACGTTGTAGACGACGCCATCAAAGGCACCGCCGACCACGTTGTCGCACCAGTAGCGAACGAGATCAGCAAACGCATGATGCGAGCCCTGGCTCAGGGAAAAGGCCCGATGGCAGAGGCAGCCAGAGCAAACCTCAAACAGCAGGACCTGGCAGAGAAAGAAGCCAATCGTGGCGTCCGTCGTAGCGTGAAGGAATGCATGAAGCCCGGAAATGTCATCGACGACGACGTGCAGGAGTGCGTCAGGGGCTACAGAGAGAAGACTTGGTAGAGATGGCCGGCAACAGCACGCCGTAGAGGATATCGAGATGCATGCAGACAGGGACGATGCACCGTTCTACATCAGAAAGAAGCGAAGCCAGCTGGGGCAAATAATCGCGATCCTCGCGGCAGGATCGGCAATCACACTAGGCGCGCTCATGCTCATCCCCGCGCCCAAGCCGATCAAAGCCGCCTCCTCGGCCGCAGCCCTTGCAGCCAAAACACCGCAGAGAGTGATAGTCAATCAGGCTGTCAAAACTCTGCGACAAGAGCACCAGGAACCAATCGCAGAAATCTACAAACCCACTCCGGCAACCGAGCCTGCTGGCGTAAAGCAAACCTCATTCGACGACTCGAACTACATTCCCAAGGGCGCGAATAACGTAGTGAGCTACCCCCAGCCAATCGTGCGGGAGGAGCCAAAAGCCGAGGGGATGAAAGTCACCGTGGTGAAACAGAAAACCAGGATTAGGGACTACTGCCCAGGAAAAGAGGGAAGCATTGAACGCAGGAATTGCCGCGCGATGATCACCTTGAATCGGCACGACTAGTACGCGAACTCTAAGGGGCCGGCTTTAGCCGGTCCCAGTGAGCGAAGCGAGCGGTTTGAATCACTTGTTAGGCTGTAATTTGATAGCCCACTACGCTCCGATTACTTCTTTAGCGCGAATTGCTGCTGATGTAATTATGCCAATTGCAGTTTTTGTGATTTTCTCATCAGGATTAAGCCTATTGTGGTATTGCAGTACCCAATTTCCAGCAGACATTTTTAGCGCTGCAGGGAGGTATTCTTGCAGTACGAAATAGTCACTTATCTGGATTCCAAGCAATGCAACAATATTAATCTCATTTGACTTTTCCAAGTACTGCGTGAGCAGCCCAAACAACCTTACACTTTGACCACCGGATATCTTCCGCAGAAGGTCATCACCGTCGGAAAGTCTTCTGTCTGGTTTTGGTAAGTAATCAGAGACTTTTTCGAACAGCATAGCTTTTGCGATTGACAGTTCAGCTATGGCTTGCTTGTATTCTTTACTTTCCAGCATGACTTCCGCGCTTTTTATCTGTGCACGAATGTGTGGGTATGGAATTAACTCAGCGAGTGATAGCGATGAGAACTCTATTGAGTAAAACTCATAAAAACTGATAGCTAAAAATTCCTCAGTGTATGCTTTGAATTTTTTCGCCTCAGAAATATCTGGTAAATTTCCGTAGTGCTTGAAGTTAACTCGCGCCTTGTTTAATTCTAGCACTTTGGCTTTGAAGGGAAGGGGCGAGCTACTTGTATTTCCTTTGGCGTTCTTTACAAGATCAAAAAAGGCGGTAAACGGGGTCTTATCACTTGCTTCGGCGTCAAGGGTTTTCAGAAGTGACCAAATAAATATCTCTATCGAGTCTTGTAATAGTGAGATTGAAACTCCTGCCGAGATTGGATCATCTTTCTCAGCATACTCTGAGCCAATCAAAAATAATCTTTTGGCTAGAAGTAGTTGCTCTGTCATGCGTATTCCTCTTAGCCTAACGCTTGACTTAAACCGCGCCGCGAAGCTGCATCGGCTTGAAGGAACTGTTAGCCGTCATTGCGATGACACCAGCTGGGCAATGATTGCGCCTACGGATAGAGCTAATGCAACCAAGGACACGCCAAGCGACCAAGCGAATTTTGAATGCTCTTGGTCTTGCCCGGCAAGAATGGCTGCCAAGTAAGGCAGGTTGATGGCATGCCGTAGCTCACCAACCCTTGGAGCGAACAAGTGAACATAACTGTTCTCGCCAGTTTGATACCGGTATTTATGGTCAAGGTGATAGTAGAGGTAGCCGAACAAAACATGCCTGTCGGTGCCGAGCTTGTTGGCAACAGCCTCAATGTCAATCGCAACCATGACCTTGCCAATCTTGGGACCTTCTATAGGGAATAATGGCTCATATGTATCGTAGATGCAGCGGAGCACTTGTCTTTCGGTAGGAATGCGCTTTGACATGGCGATTAACCCTTGGCTAAGGGGCCGGCTTTAGCCGGTCCCGAGTGAGCGAAACGAACGACTTGAACCAATTGTTATGGGTCGACCAGTACTGCCTCGGAAAAGCCGCAGGAGCTGCAAGTGTATTGGCGCTCCTTACAGCCGAGATCACCAAAAGTTGGGTGAGGCTTAGTGGATGTAATTTTATAAGTTCTATTCTTACAGCTGGGGCAAAGCTCTCCCGTAGTGCTAGTTAAAGCACTCAGCTTTTCCTTAAGCTCTGCGTTCTCAGTTACTAACCCTGCTACTTTTAATTTGGTGTCTGCTAGCTCAAGACTCAGGTCAGCAAGAATATTTTTGAATTCAGCATCTTCTATATTTTTACTTATTTCTCGCAGTCGAGAGGCAAGGCTTACGGCAGTTGTGATTGTTGAGATGAGATCTGACATGTGTGCTCCTTGCTAAGACCCATAACGATTAAGCTAACGGGCAGACAAAAGCTTAGCTTTTGGCTGTCCAGCGAACGAAGTGAGCGTCAGTTGAGCGCATTGTTATGGGCTCTTTCTCTCGCGATACTTATTAATTTTTTGAGGTAGTGTATAAAGATATTCAAATAGATAATCCATAAAGCCAACAATGTCTTTGGCGTCTTGCGGCGAGGTTGGCGGCTGATCTGCTTTAGGGTGGGCGGAATCATTCCCTAGCTCTCTAACGCTATGCGCCCAATCTTGCATTATTTTCGGAAGAACTCCTTTTTGTGCCAGGTCTTCGATTTCTTGCTTGAGATTGGCGCCTGCAGCATTTTGCTCGCGAAGTGATGCTTGTAGAGAGCTCCTTGCCATTAACGCTGCTGCGTCCCAGTTTTGGTCTTTGAGGCTTCTTTTGGCTTGCAGCCAGTACCTGCCAACCGCTTCTGGCCAGTGCTCTGGATGTTTTTCTAATCTTCCAACGGGCCAAGGTAGAACCCTGTAGTCGTGATGCCCGCTACTTGCTGACCAGAATACCATTACATACGAAGCACAATTTCCGCATTTCAATGTGTCGAAATTTAAAACCTTGCGGCCATTTGGTTTCTTCTTTTCCGCATGGTGTTCTACCTCAAAATTTCCTCTTTCTGAGCAGAATGGGCATTCAATTTGGTAAGTTGCAAGATCGCTTCCGCTATACCCAGACCACTCGCCTAAATCCCACCAGCTACTCATTGTAATTTCTCCATTTGCTCATAACGTTTGGTTAAGGGGCCGGCTTTAGCCGGTCCCGATTGAGCGAAGCGAGCGGCCTTGAACCAGTTGTTAGGCAGAGATGCCTGAGCCGAAACGCTGCTGATTGCGGCACGATGACCGAGCCGCTGCGGAGATTCAAGCTCGAACGGCTAGGCAGGAATACACCTGTGCACGGCGATTGAGCGCCAGCCAGGACGGCAACTGGGCGGGAGCCTGCACGATGATCGCGGCGAGATTGCCGGCCGCAAAGAAACTGCGGGACAAATACTGAATGTGCGGTGGCTAACCAAACTTCCATGTGTTGCACCAAGTTTAAAAATTAATAACGCCTAACAATTAAGCTAACGGGCGGCCAAAAGTGCAGATTTTGGACGTCCAGCGAGCGAAGTGAGCAATAGTTGAGCGCATTGTTAGGCTTCAACACTCAAATCTTCTAGATACAGGTTTATTGCCTCTCCATTTCGTGCGGCAACCAACTCTAAAAGAATGTTTGCGCTTGCGGTCATTTGTACATAACACTCTACGAGTGCCAATAGACTACTTTCGTTTTCCTTAAAATACTTAACAGTGATTTTGGGGGATTCAGATGCCAGCGAAGCATCTTGCCCGCACAAGCACCTAGCAAGGTCCTCAGCTATGGCAGCCGCCGGCTCCCTTCCGAAGGCCAGTGCATACCCAAACTGCTCGGACAGCTGGCTAAGCTCTCGCGTTGCCAGAAGCTTAGCCGCCAGCGCGCCGAACTCGGTCAGTGACTCTTGAGCAAGTTGGTCTGCGCTGATTTTCATATGTAGCCTAACTATAAATAGGCGACAGACGTGGGGTAATGTTTTCCGCCACTTGTGTCGCATAATGTTCCTTTTCGAGCGCTAAGCCCTTGATTGTCCTTTGGCGCATCGGCCAAACGCGACATGGGGAAAGAGCAAAGAGCGACAGTCGACTAGCCCAAGGTAATGGCGTGGAGCCATCAGTGCAACGGGGCGATTGCGACAGGATGGATACCTCGGGAGGAAGTGTCCCCATGAGGCCAGAAAGCAACGCGTTATGATGTTTTACAAAGACTAGGCTGCGCTGAAAGCTGCGATTTACGAGGCTTTGACGGCCAAGGATGGCAGGGGCAGCCTTTTCGTAATGCGAAGGTCGCAGGTTCGACTCCTGTCTCCGGCACCATGGTCAAGCCCCGCCTCTTGCCGGGCTTTTTATTTATGGAGCACTACAGGCTTAGCCGCATCGACAGGTCCATTGCCTTGACGTCCTTGGTCAGGCTGCCGATGGAGATGTAGTCGACGCCCGTTTCGGCGATGGTGCGCAGGGTGCTGTCGTTGATGCCGCCGGAGGCTTCCAGCTTGGCGCGGCCGGCGGTGAGGGTGACGGCGGTGCGCATGTCGTCCAGGCTCAGTTCGTCGAGCATGACGATGTCGGCGCCGGCGTCGAGGGCTTGTTGCAGTTCGTCCAGGCTTTCCACTTCTATTTCCACGGGCTTGCCCGGGGCGATTCGGTGCGCGGTGGCGACGGCCTGGGCGATGCCGCCACAGGCGGCAATGTGGTTTTCCTTGATGAGGAAGGCGTCGTACAGGCCGATGCGGTGGTTGTGGCAGCCGCCGCAGGTGACCGCGTACTTCTGCGCTAGGCGCAGGCCCGGCAGGGTCTTGCGGGTATCGAGCAGTTTCACGTTGGTGCCCTCCACCATGTCGGCGAAGTGGCGGCAGCGGGTGGCGACGGCCGAGAGGGTCTGGAGGAAGTTCAGGGCGCTGCGCTCGCCAGTGAGGAGTGCCCGAGCCGGGCCTTCCAGATGGAAGAGCGGCTGGTTGGGTGTCACCCGGTCGCCGTCCCTGACCTGCCAGTGAACCGCCACCCGGGCATCTAGCTGACGGAATACCGCCTCCACCCAGGCCGTGCCGCAGATCACGGCGTGTTCGCGGGTGATTACCGTGGCGTGGGCCAGGCGTTCCTCCGGGATCAGTTGCGCCGTGATGTCGCCGCTGCCGATGTCTTCGCGCAGGGCGTTGCGCACATTGGCTTCGATTTCGGCGCCGAGCTCGGCGAGGGTGAGGTTGGGCATGGCGGCCTCCGCATTCAGGTGGCGCGATTATAGGGACAGACGGTCGGTCCAGTGGAGAGAAAGAGCCGTTAGGCTGTCCGATGGGTATCACATCTGTAGGATGTGACCGTTCGTAACCTGTAGTGCACGCTCTGTGATGTGGATCATGTCTTCCAAATGGGGGATTTGGTCATGCTGCGCTCGCCTCTATACTGGATTCAGCATTAACTTTGACGCCGCCCTTTTGACGCGCGCAGGGCGCTCAGCCGATTGTGTGCAGGCCTGTCGAGATCGGATAGCCTGCGGGAGATTTGCAATGAAGACCGACGCGAAAGTGGTGCACCTGAGCAAGGTCGTCCCCGAACACGCGCAGACTCCGCCTGCAGGAAGGCTTCCCGTGGCCCTGATACTGGTACGCGACAAGGCTGCTCAGCAGCTCAAACAGGCTATGCAGGGGCTGTTCGACAATGCCGACGACACCCTGTTCGAGATGGCTGACCGGGCTACGAGCAACGCCGAGCAGAACGCCTTCTTCGAGGCCATGCGGGACCTGCGCCTTAAGCGCAAGACGATCGAGCGCGGATTCCTGCAGCGGGTCTTCGAGACTTTCGCCACGCTGAACCAGTACGAGATCGGCAAGGCGCCGACCCTGGAAACCCTGTCCATCGACTCCCTGAGCCTGGTCCACAACGACACCCTGGAAGAAAACGTGGCGCTCGACGCCATGGTGTCGCGTGTCATGAGCCGTGACGGCCTCGCGCTGGGCCACCTGACCACCCGTCTCAATGCGGTGATCAGCAAGAAGCTGGAAGACAAGACCAATCCCCTCGGCCCCCGTGTACTGTGCGAGCAGTTCCTCGGCGCCTGCGAAGGACTGGGAGTGGAGATCCGCGTCAAGCTGATCATCCTCAAGCTGTTCGAGAAGCATGTGCTGGGCGAACTGGACGAGCTGTACGCCAACGCCAACCAACAGCTGGTCGAGGCTGGTGTGCTGCCCGAGCTGAAGTCCGCGCCGCCCGCGCGCCGCCAGCCGGGTCGACAGTCGGCGCCGGCAGCACGCGCGACTCGCGAGGCGTCTTCGACGCAGGGCGTCGAGACGGGCGGGTACACTGGCGAGGACGTCCAGGAAGTGTTCGGCGCCCTGCAGGAGCTGCTATCCCAGGTTCGCGGCAGCTCTCTGCTGCCCCGCAGGGAAACCCCTGCCGATGCCATACCGATCTCCAGCAACGACCTGATGCGTCTGCTTTCCCATATCCAGCAGCATCTCCCGACGCCGAGCGGTGCACAGGTCGAGGATGACTTCGACCTGCGCAACCAGTTGGAAACCCTGCTTGCCCGCGCCAGTGCCAGGAGCGGCAAGGCCCGGGTGGTGGGCGAGGTCGACGAGGACGTGATCAACCTGGTCGCCATGCTGTTCGATTTCATCCTCGACGACCGCACCCTGCCGGATTCGCTCAAGGCCCTGATCGGCCGCCTGCAGATTCCGATGCTGAAGGTGGCAGTGCTGGACAAGGCCTTCTTCAGCCGTGGCAGCCACCCGGCCCGCAGGTTGCTCAACGAGATCGCCTCCGCGGCCTTGGGCTGGAGCGCCCAGGGTGACGAGCAGCGCGACAGCCTGTACCAGCGCATCGAGCAGGTGGTGCAGCGCCTGCTCAACGATTTCACCGACGACCCGACCATTTTCTCCGACGTGCTGGCCGAATTCCTCGCCTTCACCGGCGACGAGAAGCGTCGCAGCGAGCTGCTCGAGCAGCGTACCCGCGATGCGGAAGAGGGCCGAGCCAAGGCCGAGCTGGCCCGGCAGCAGGTCGAGCAGGCGCTGAACTCCCGTCTGCTCGGCAAGACGCTGCCCGAAGTGGTGGTGCGCCTGCTGCAGGAAGGCTGGAGCAAGGTGCTGCAGCTGACCTGCCTGAAGCACGGCGCCGAATCCGCCGAATGGGAAGCGGCCATGGCCGTGATGGACGATCTGATCTGGAGCGTGGAGCCCCACGAGTCCGCGGAGGACCGTCTGCGCCTGCTGGAACTGGTGCCCAGCCTGCTCAAGTCGCTGCGCGACGGCCTGTCCAGCGCAGCGATCGATCCCTTCGTCACCAGCGAATTCTTCAGCCAACTGGAAGCCGTGCACGTGCAGGCGTTCCAGCGCTTCAAGCGCGAGACCGTTGTCCCGCAGGTCGTTCCGGCAGAGTCGGAAGAGGGCGAAGAGGTTGCCGCCGAGGGTTCCCTGGAGTTGGGCGAAGTCTCCCTGTTGGATCTGCCGTCGCTGGAGACCGAGGCCGAGGTGGACGTCCCGACGATGGTCGAGGTGGTCGAGGAGATCGTTCTGCTGGCACCGGGCGAGAGCCGTGAGCAGGAGCCCGAGGCCAGCCTGCCGGACGACGACGAGGCACTACTGAAGGTCGATGGCCTGCGTGTCGGCAGCTGGGTCGAGATCCAGGAGGACGAGGAGCACAAGCTGCGCGGCAAGCTGGCGGCGATCATCAAGCCCACCGGCAAGTTCATCTTCGTCAACCGCACCGGCATGAAGGTGATGGAGAAGACCCGTATGGGCCTGGCCGTCGAGTTCCGCCGGGGGGCGATTCGCCTGCTCGATGATGCGCTGCTGTTCGACAGGGCGCTGGAGTCGGTCATCGGCAACCTGCGCAAGCTCAAGGGCGCCTGACCCGTTGCGGATGAAAGCGCCCGGCCCCGTGCCGGGCGTTTTCGTTTATGGCTGTCGTGTCGCTGGCAAGGCCGCGGCTTGCGCCAGAGCCTCCACAGCCCATAGAGTGGCGTCAGTCTTCAAGGAGCCTGTAATGCGGCTGGACCCTGCCAGTGGCTGGTGTGACGACGTGCGTCACTGCCCCTCGCCGAACTTCAACGAGCGTCCTCGGGGAGAGGTCTCTCTGCTGGTGATCCACAACATCAGCCTGCCGCCGGGCCAGTTCGGAACCGGCAAGGTGCAGCAGTTCTTCCAGAACCGTCTGCCTGCCGACGAGCATCCCTATTTCGCCGGCATCGCCCAGCTCACCGTGTCCGCGCATTTTCTGATTGAGCGCGATGGTAGCGTCACCCAGTTCGTTTCCTGCCACCAGCGCGCCTGGCACGCTGGAGTGTCGAGCTTCGACGGGCGGGAGAACTGCAACGACTTTTCTCTGGGGATCGAGCTGGAGGGCACCGACGAGGAGCCGTTCAGCGATGCCCAGTACCAGGCGCTGATCGCGCTGACCCGTGAGCTGATGCGTGTCTATCCTGAGCTGACGGTCGAGCGAATCCGGGGTCACAGCGATATCGCCCCGGGGCGCAAGACGGACCCGGGGCCTTTTTTTGACTGGGCGCGACTGCGGGCGGCCCTGGGGAGTGAGGAGAGTAGTCGATGAATTTTCTGGTGCTTCTGCTGGTGCTCTGGGTGGAGAAGTTCTCGTCCGGGCGCAGTCGCATCCAGCGGGACGGCCTCTGGCGGCGCTGGCTGGCGCGCAGCGAGGGACGGTCGCCCTGGCTGGTCCTGATCCTCGCGGTGCTGCTGCCGACGGCGCTGCTCGGCCTGGTGCTGCTGGCGCTCGAGCCGCTGGCCTATGGTTGGCTGGCGCTGCCGGTACACCTGCTGGTGCTGATCTACAGCCTGGGGCGCGGTGATGTGCAGGCGGCCCTGGGGCCGTTTCGCGACGCCTGGCGACGGGGCGACGAGCAGGCGGCGTTGCACGTGGCCGAGCGGGACCTGAGCGTCGTCGCCGACAGCGAGGCCGAGTTGCTGGAGCGGGTGCAGGACTACGAGCTGTGGCAGGCCTACCAGGGCTTCTTCGCGGTGATCTTCTGGTATGCCCTGCTCGGGCCGCTGCCGGCCCTGGCCTACCGGCTGCTGGCGCTGACCGCCGAGCATGCTGGCCAGCCGGGCGTGGTCGAGCGCGCGGGGCAACTGCGCCATGCGCTGGACTGGCTGCCGGTGCGCGTGCTGGCGGCCAGCTTCGCGCTGGTCGGCAACTTCGCCGCCGTCAGTCGCGCGGTGCTGCACGACCTGCTGGCCTGGGAGCTACCCGCGCCGCGCCTGGTGGTCAATGCCGGGCGCGCGGCCAGCGAACTGGCCCCGCCCGCGCCGGGCGAGGAGGGCGTCGGCAGCCTGGACGAGCTGTGGCAGCTGCTGATCCGGGCGGCTGTGCTCTGGTACGCGGTGTTCGCCGTGCTGATCCTGCTGTTCTAGCCGGGCCACAGCCAGGCGGCGCCGCGAACGCCGCTGGAGTCGCCATGCCGCGCCTGCACCAGGCGCGTGTTGATCTGGTCCGAGAACACATGGCGGTCCAGCAGGCGGGGGACCTCGCTGTACAGGGCCGGCATGTTCGACAGGCCGCCGCCCAGCACGATCACCTCCGGATCGATGATGTTGATCACGGATGCCAGGGCCCGTGCCAGCTGCTCGCAGTAGAGTTGCACGGCCGCCACGGCGGCCGGCTCGGCGCGCCGCGCGGCGTCGGCCAGCTGGGTGGCGTCCAGCCCCAGTTCGCTGCGCGCGGCCCAGGCCGGGCCACTGAGGAAGGTCTCGATGCAGTCGTCCAGGCCGCAGTAGCAGCGGCGTGCCGGGCCGTCGGCGGGGCTGTGCCAGGGCAGGGCGTTGTGTCCCCACTCGCCGGCGATGGCGTTGGGCCCCTGGAGCAGCCGGCCGTGGATGACGATGCCGCCGCCGACCCCGGTGCCGAGGATCACGCCGAACACGCTGGCGGCCCCGGCGCCCGCGCCGTCCGTGGCTTCCGACAGGGCGAAGCAGTCGGCGTCGTTGGCCAGGCGCACCGGGCGCTCCAGCCGCCGCTCCAGGTCGCCCTGCAGGTCCTGGCCGATCAGACAGGTGGAGTTGGCGTTCTTGATCCGTCCGTGATCGGGCGAGCGGGTGCCAGGGATGCCGACGCCGAGGCTGCCCGTTGCGCCCAACTGGCGTTCGGCATCGCGGACCAGTTGTACTATGGTCTGCAATGTGGCCTGGTAATCACCCTGCGGGGTGGGCAGGCGCTGTCGCAGCCGTTCTTCGGAGCCTTCGAGGGCGACGATTTCGGTCTTGGTGCCACCCAGATCAATGCCGAAGCGGAGAGACATGCGCATTCTTAACCTTAAGTTACAAAGGGTGGCGCCGATATCCGGTATACAA
Source organism: Pseudomonas sp. GD04015 (assembly GCF_029837675.1). Taxonomy (NCBI): domain Bacteria; kingdom Pseudomonadati; phylum Pseudomonadota; class Gammaproteobacteria; order Pseudomonadales; family Pseudomonadaceae; genus Pseudomonas; species Pseudomonas sp. GD04015. The sequence continues at coordinate 25,717 of NZ_JAOEEE010000039.1, forward strand.
GCTGTGGGGGATCTGCGCCTGGCAATTGGCCATTTCCGCTGATATCCACAAACACCGATACCTTGCCGTTCAATAGACTAGCCCGCAGCGGCTGGCATACAACAATAATGGCAACAGGAGACGTCTAGTGAATAGCGTGTTGTACCCTGCCATCGCGCTGATGAACCGCATGAGCTTTGGCATGAAGTTCAGCCTGATCAGTGTGCTGTTCTTCCTGCCCATGCTGGTCACCAACTACTTCCTGGTGCGGGACTCCTATGACGCCTTCGTCGATACCCGCACCGAGCTGCAGAGCCTGGAGCTGCTCAAGCAGAGCCAGAAGATGCGCCAGGAGCTGGAGCGTCTCAACGACCTCTACGAGATCAATGCCGTGCTCGGCCAGTCCGGCGAGTCGGACCGGCTCGCCGCGCTGATCGGTCCGCTGGAGAAGAGCATCGGCGATACCCTCGCCGCGCTCGAGTCGCCCAGCGACGACGCGCAGAAGATCGAGGAATTCAACGCCCAGCGCGACGCCATCAAGGGTGCGCTGGACGCGGTGGCCGCCGAGTCCTCGCTGCGCAGCAAGGCCGGTCTGGTGGTCAAGGCGCTGGACAACGCCGAGGTGTTCATCAAGTTCGTCGCCAGCCAGTCCGGCCTCAGCCAGGACAGCGACCTGACCGTGCGCCAGATGGCCGAGCTGCTGACCACCAGCACCCCGCCGGTGACCGAGGCGCTGAGCAAGGGCCGTGCCCTGGGCTCCTACTCCCTTGGCCAGGGCATCCTCGGCTCCTCCGACAGCACCAAGCTCGACGAGCTGCTGGCCGAACTGGAGAAGCTTCATGCCGAATACGGCTTCAAGATTCAGAGCGCGCTGGACGGCAACGCCCGGGCGCAGAGCGAGTTGAGCGCGCCGGCCGAAGCCAGCCGGGCCTCGCTGACCGAGGTCAGCGGCGTGCTGGAAGAGCAGTTGCTGATGGCCGACAGCCTGGACGCGCCCTGGCAGGGCTTCTTCGACCAGCTCACCACGGCCATCGACAAGACCTACACGCTCAACGACAAGGTGCTCGGCTTCCTCGACCTGGAGCTGAGCCAGCGCCTGGAAGGCAAGCGCACGCAGATGGTCCTGCTGGTGGTGGCCCTGGTCGTGCTGTTCCTCGCCATCGGCTATCTCTACGGCGGCTTCTACGTCTCCACCCGCGCCACCCTCAAGGGCTTCGGCAAGACCCTCAACCAGGTCGCCGCCGGCGACATGACGGTGCGCGTCAGCGTGCGCAGCCAGGACGAACTGGGCGAGCTGGGTGAGGTGTTCAACGGCACCGTGGCGAAGATCCGCGACCTGATCGAGCTGGTCGGCCAGACCGTCACCGAGGTCGAGCGCCAGGCCGACCGCGTGGAGCTGGTGTCCGGCGAGAGCAGCCAGGCGGTATCGGCCCAGCGCGGGCAGATCGAGCAGGTGGCCACGGCGATGAACCAGATGTCCGCCACTGCCCTGGAGGTGGCGCGCAGCGCCGCCGCCGCGGTGGGCAGCGCGCAGAGCGTGAACCAGGAGACGGTCAGCGGCCGCGAACTGGTGGAGGCCCAGGTGGCCCGCATCCAGCGCCTGGCCAGCGAGATCGACCAGTCGGTGAACGTCATCAACCAACTGGCCGCGGACAGTTCCGCCATCAGCCAGGTACTGGAAGTCATCAAGGGCATCGCCGGGCAGACCAACCTGCTGGCCCTCAACGCCGCCATCGAGGCCGCGCGGGCCGGCGAGCAGGGCCGCGGCTTCGCCGTGGTGGCCGACGAGGTACGCAACCTGGCCAAGCGCACCCACCAGTCCACCGAGGAGATCGAGCAGATGATCGGTCGCCTGCAGAACGGCGTGGGCGCCACGGTGACCGCCATGAACGGCAGCCACCAGATGGTGGAGAGCACCGTCAGCCAGTCGACCCAGGTGCAGCAGGCGTTGGAGAACATCCTCGGCGCGGTCGGCATGATCGTCGACCAGAACCAGCAGATCGCCGCCGCCGCCGAGCAGCAGACCGCCGTGGCCCACGACATCGATATGAACATCGTCGAGATCAACCAGGCCGGCGAACGCACCGCCGAAGGCGCCGTGCAGACCGAGCAGGCCAGCCGCGAGCTGTCCGATCAGGTGGCGCGGTTGAAGGAGCTGATCAGCGCGTTCCGCGTGTGATCCCCAGGTGGGCTCCATTCCCGGATTGCATCCGGGCTACAGAGCATGATCGAAGAGGCTCGCCGATTGGCGGGCCTTTTCTTTGGCTATGTCCCCGTTACGTGTTGGCGACGCAATCCTGCTTCTGTGGGAGCGGCTGGGCGGCATTCCGATTGGCCGCGAAATTCGCGGATAAATCCGCTCCCACAAGGTGTGCAACAACTAACGGGGCTTTGTAGGGCGGGTGAAACCCGCGTTGCTGGTTCGCGGGTTTCACCCGCCCTGCGTCGGCCAGCCGAACAGCTCGGCGGCGTTGCGGCTGCTGGCGGTGGCCAGCGCCTCCGGCGTCACGCCCCACAGCTCGGCAAGGGCGGTGCAGATGTCCGGCAGGTGCTCCGGGCTGTTGCGCACGCCCGGGTGCATGGCCGGGGCCATGTCCGGCGAGTCGGTTTCCAGCACGACGGCGTCCAGCGGCAGGCGCGGGATCACCTTGCGCAGGCGCAGCGCCTGGGGCCAGGTCGGCGCGCCGCCCAGGCCTAGGCGAAAGCCCAGCCTGAGGTATTCGCGGGCTTCCTCGTAGCTGCCGGCGAAGGCGTGGATCACGCCGCCGCGGGCCAGTTTGAAGCGCTTGAGGGTGGCGATGGTGGCGGCGTGGGCACGGCGTACGTGAAGCAGGGCGGGCAGCTCGAATTCGGCGGCCAGCGCCAGCTGCGCCTCGAACAGTGCCTGCTGGCGCTCGCGGTCGAGGGTTTCCACGTAGTAGTCCAGGCCGAATTCGCCTACCGCACACACGCTGGGATGGCCGGCGAGCCGCTGCAGCCAGTCGCGCAGTGCCTCCAGATGTTCGGGACGGTGTTCCTCCAGATACACCGGGTGCAGGCCGAAGGCGGCGTACAGCCCCGCGTGCCGTTGCACCAGGTCCCACAGGCGCTGCCAGTTGCCCTGATGCACGCCGAGCACCACCAGCCGCTCCACCCCGAGCGCCCGGCTGCGCGCCAGCAGCGCGTCACGATCGGCGTCGAAGTCGGGGAAGTCCAGGTGGGTATGGGTGTCGATCAGTCGCATGGGCGGTGCCGTGGCCGGGCCTTGCAGCATCGGGTATTTCACTGGAGTGCGCCAGTCGAGGGAGCGTTCCCGGGTTTCGTCAGTCGAAGATTGCAACGATGTCGTGACACAGCGGAGGTGAAGGTGCGGGTACGCAAGTTGGTGAAGGGGGCGCTGGCCGTGCTCCTCCTGTCGGTGGCGGCGCTGATGCTGGTGCTCGTGTTGTTCGATTGGAACCTGCTGCGGCCGACCATCAACGAGCGCGTCTCGGCGGCGCTGAACCGGCCCTTCGCCATCGAGGGCAATCTCAGCGTGGTCTGGCGCCGCGAACCGGACGAAGGCGGCTGGCGCGCCTGGCTGCCGTGGCCGCATTTCTCCGCCGAGCAACTGGTGCTGGGCAACCCCGACTGGGCCCAGGGCGACACCTTCGTCAGTCTGGACCGGGTGCGTTTCCGCCTCGCGCCGCTGCCGCTGCTGTGGAAGACGGTGCGCATTCCCCGCATCGAGCTGGGCGCGCCCTACGCCAACCTGCAGCGCCTGGCCGACGGCCGCGCCAACTGGACCTTCGACCTCGGCAAGGACGAGGAAAACCCCGACGAGCCGAGCCCCTGGACGCTGGATATCGGCACCATCGGCTTCGACCAGGGCGTGGTCAGCGTCGACGATCAGGTTTCGCGGACCCGCCTGGAAATGCAGATAGACCCCCTCGGTCAGCCCATTCCGTTCAGCCAGATCGTCGGCGAGGGCACCGCCCAGCGCCTGGCCGAGGAGCACGCCGCGGCCCAGGACTACGCCTTCGCCTGGCTCGCCAAGGGGCGCTTCCAGGGCCAGCGAGTGAATGGTCGCGGCAAGGTCGGCGGCCTGCTGGCGCTGCAGGATGCCAGCCTGCCGTTCCCCCTGCAGGCCGACGTACGGGTCGGCAGCACCCGCATCCAGGTCGCCGGCAGCCTGACCGATCCGAAGAACCTGGGCGCGCTGGACCTGCGCCTGCGCCTTGCCGGAACCAGCCTCAGCCAGCTCTATCCGCTGACCGGCGTGACCCTGCCGGACACGCCTGCCTACGCCACCGACGGCCGCCTGCGGGCGGACCTGCGCGACGAGGGCGGCGCCAGCTTCCGCTACGAGGGCTTCAACGGCCGCATTGGCGCCAGCGACATCCACGGCGACCTGACCTTTGTCGCCCGCCAGCCCCGGCCCAAGCTGTCCGGCCGGCTCACTTCCAACCAGTTGTTGTTCGCCGACCTTGCGCCCCTGGTCGGTGCGGACTCCAACGCCGAGAAGAAGGAGCGCGGCGCCGCCGCCAACCAGCCGGCCAACAAGGCGCTGCCGGTGGAGGAGTTCCGCACCGAGCGCTGGCGGGCCATGGACGCCGACGTGCGCTTCACCGGCAAGCGCATCGTCCATTCCGAGAAGCTGCCGATCAGCGACCTGGACACCCATGTGGTGCTCAACGACGGCATGCTCAGCCTCGAACCCCTGCGCTTCGGCATGGCCGGCGGCACCCTGGACGCGCAGATCCGCCTGAACGGCGCGGTTACCCCGCTGCAGGGCCAGGTGCGCCTGAGCGCGCGGGAGCTGAAGCTCAAGCAGCTGTTCCCCACCTTCGCGCCAATGCAGACCAGCTTCGGCGCGCTCAATGGCGATGCCACCCTGAGCGGCACCGGCAACTCGGTGGCGGCGCTGCTGGGCGGCGCCAACGGCGACCTGAAGATGCTGATCAACGATGGCGCGGTGAGCCGCGACCTGCTGGAGATCGCCGGGCTCAACGTCGGCAACTACCTGGTGGGCAAGCTGTTCGGCGACGAGGAGGTGACCATCCACTGCGCCGCCGCCGACCTGGGCATCAAGCAGGGGCTGATGAGCACCCGGCTGTTCGTGGTCGACACGGAGAATGCGGTGATCCGTGTCGACGGCAGCGCCAACTTCGCCAGCGAGCGGCTGAATTTCGACATCACCCCGGCAACCAAGGGCCTGCGCATCTTCTCCCTGCGCTCACCGCTCTACGTGCGCGGCACCTTCAAGGACCCGGACGCCGGCGTGCGGGCCACGCCGCTGGCGTTGCGCGGCGCCGGCCTGGTTGCCCTGGGCGTGGCGGTGGCGCCGGCGGCCGGGCTGCTGGCGCTGGTGGCACCCAGCGAGGGCGACAAGAGCAGCCAGTGCGCGCCGCTGCTGCGGCAGATGCAGCAGGGCGGCAAGGGGTAGCGTCGTTTCGCGGGGCTCCTTCACTGGCCGCAGGGGTGCGCATGGCGCACCCTACGATCGCGGCGGGTCGGGTTTCGTTTAGCGCGCCACGCTGGCGGAGATGGCTACCGCGGCGGCGGCGGTGCGGGTTTCCACGCCGAGCTTCACGTAGACGTGCTCCAGGTGCTTGTTCACTGTGCGTGGGCTGAGGCCGAGGATGTCGCCGATGTCGCGGTTGGTCTTGCCGCAGGCCACCCAGCGCAGCACCTCCACCTCGCGTTCGGTGAGCTGGAAGCGGCTCGACAGCGCCTCGAAGGTCGGCTCGTTGCTCAGGGTCAGGTCCACCGGCTGGGCGGCGGCGCGGGCCGATTGCAGGGTGCGCGCCGTGCGCAGGTGGGCGGCGACCCGCGCCAGCACCTCGTCGGTGTGGATCGGCTTGGTCACGTAGTCGCTGCCGCCGGCGGCGAAGCCTTCCACCACGTGCTCGCTGTCGGTCAGCGCAGTCATGAACAGCACCGGGATGTCGGCGCTGTCCGGCTCGGCCTTGATCCGCCGGCAGGTCTCGAAGCCGTCCAGGCCGGGCATCATCGCGTCGAGCAGGATCAGGTCCGGGCGCCGCCGCTGGATACGGTTCAGCGCGCTCTGGCCGTCGAGCGCCACCAGCACCATGTAGCCTTGGGCGTCGAGGGCGTCGGAGAGCAGGGCGAGGTTGTCCGGCGTGTCGTCGACGATCAGCACAGTGCCGCGCTCAGCAAGCTGCGTGGCTGCATTCATGTTCGGCCTCCTTGAGTTGGCGGTTGAGTTCGTCCAGGCGGAAGCCCTTGGCCAGGGCCCGCAGACGGGCGGTGAAGGGCGCGCAGGCGGGCGTCTGCCGCTCGATGGCGTCCAGCTTGTCCTGGATGCCGCGCATGTAGCCGAGCGCCACCAGCTCGCGCAGCTCGGCCAGTTCGCTGGCGCTGGGCAGTATTTCGATCGGTGGCGGCACGGGCTCCGGCTCGGCGACGCGGTGCAGCCATTGCAGGTCGAGCTGTTGCTGGATGCGTTCGAGCAGCGCCGGGGTGTGTACCGGCTTGGCCAGGTAGTCGTTGCAGTAGGCGGCGACGCTGCGCTCGCGGTCGTCGGCGAAGGCGTTCGCCGAGATCACGATGATCGGTGCCTGGGACAGGGCGTTGCGGCGGATCAGCCGGCTGGTCTCGAAGCCGTCCATCTGCGGCATCGACAGGTCCATCAGGATCAGGTCGGGGTTCAGCAGCGCCACCTGGCGGATCGCCTCCTGGCCGCTGGCCGCCTGCTCGACGCGAAAGCCCAGCGGTTCGAGCATGCCGGCCAGCACGCGGCGGTGCTCCAGGTGGTCGTCCACCACCAGGATCAGGCGGCGCGGGCCCTGGTAGCCGATGATGTCGTGCGCCACGTGCACCACCGCCCGGGGCGCGCGCACCTCGGAGAGGAACAGGCGCACCTGGAAGCGCGTGCCCTGGCCCGGCTCGCTGTGTACCGACAGCTCGCCACCCATCAGCGCGGTGAGCATGCGGGTAATGGTCAGGCCCAGGCCGACGCCGTTGTCCTGGCGCATCAGGTCGCCGCGCTCGAAGGGCTGGAAGATGCGCTCGATCTGCTCCGGGGCGATGCCGATGCCGGTGTCGACGATCTCGAAGCAGGCGGTCTCGCGCAGGTAGCTGACGCGCAGGCGCACCTCGCCGCGTTCGGTGAAGCGCACGGCGTTGCCGAGCAGGTTGATCAGGATCTGCCGCACGCGCTTCTCGTCGCCGCGCACCACCGCCGGAATCCGCCCGACCGTCTCCAGGTGGAAGGCCAGGCCCTTCTCGGCCGCCTGCGGGGTGAACATCCGTTCGAGCTGGTCGACGAACTCGGGGAGGGGGATTTCCGACAGCTCCAGGTGCAGCTTGCCGGCCTCGATCTTGGCTACGTCGAGCAGGCCGTCGATCAGCGACAGCAGGTGCGAGCCGCTGCGGAAGATGGTCGCCAGGGCGTCGCGGTGGCGCTCGGGCATGGCCGCGTCGCGCTGCAGGATCTGGGTGTAGCCGAGGATGCTGTTGAGCGGCGTGCGCAGCTCGTGGGACAGGCCGGTGACGTAGCGGCTCTTCGCCGCGTTGGCGCTCTCGGCCAGCACCTTGGCCTTCTGCAGCGCCTCGTCGGTCTTGCCGTGGGCCTCGATCTCCTGCATCAGCAGCAGGGTCTGGCGGTCCGACTCCTGCTGCGCCACCTGGCGGCTCTCGCGGGTCAGGACGATCCACCAGGCGAGCATGCCGGCGAACAGCGAGAGGGTGAGGAAGGCCTTGAGGAAGGCCTGGTACAGGGTCTGCTGCACCTCCGGCGAGTTCGGCACCAGGCCGTGGGAGACCTGGCTGTAGATCAGCGCCAGGGCGCCGAACAGCATCAGCACCAGCAGCGCGAGGAAGCCCAGGTACTGTGCCAGGCGGCTGTGCAGGCGCGGGATGCTGGCCCAGGGGAACAGCCAGTGGAGCAGGCCGTCGACCTGCCGGGACAGGCGTGCGTGCGGCTTGCAGGCGTCGCCGCAGCGGGCGTCCAGCGAGCAGCACAGCGAGCAGATCGGCGTGCTGTAGGCGGGACAGAAGGCCATGTCCTCGCGCTCGAAGGCGTTGTTGCACAGGCCGCAGCGCGGCGCCTCGCGCACACCCGGCGGGTGGATCAGCGCCGCCGAACTCTGCCGCGCGATGTAGAAGCGCCCGCCGGTGAGCCAGGCCAGCAGCGGCGCGCAGAGGAAGGCCGAGCCCAGCGCCACCATCGGCGAGGCGGCCTGGGCCAGGGCGCCGAACAGGCCGGCGTGGGCCAGCACCGAGAGCAGCGAGGCGATCAGCATGGCGCCGACGCCGACCGGGTTGATGTCGTACAGGTGCGCGCGCTTGAACTCGATGTGCTTCGGCGACAGGCCCAGTGGCTTGTTGATCACCAGGTCGGCGACCAGCGCGCCGATCCAGGCGATGGCGATGTTGGCGTAGAGCCCGAGCACCTCCTCGATCGCCTCGAACACGCCCAGTTCCATCAGCATCAGGGCGATGGCGACGTTGAACACCAGCCACACCACCCGCCCCGGGTGGCTGTGGGTGACCCGGGCGAAGAAGTTGGACCAGGCCAGCGAGCCGGCGTAGGCGTTGGTCAGGTTGATCTTCACCTGGCTGACGATGACGAACAGCACCATGGCGCCGAGCGCCCATTCCGGCGACGAGAACACGTAGTGGAAGGCCACCAGGTACATCTGGGTCGGCTCGGCGGCGCGCTCGATGGGAATCTCGTGCTGCAGCGCGAGGAAGGCGAGGAAGGCGCCGGCCAGCATCTTCAGCGCACCGGGGATGATCCAGCCCGGCCCGGCCATGAGCAGCGCGGCCCACCAGCGCTTGCGGTTCTGCGCGGTCTTCTCCGGCAGGAAGCGCAGGTAGTCGACCTGCTCGCCGATCTGCGTGACCAGGGCCAGGGCCACCGTACAGGCGGCACCGAACGACAGCAGGTTGAAGGCTCCGGCCTCGCCCTCGCGGCCGGCGAAGCTGGTCCAGTCGGACAGCGCGCCGGGGTTCTTCAGGATCACGAACAGGTAGGGCAGGAACAGCAGCACCAGCCACAGCGGCTGGGTCCAGGTCTGCAGGCGGTTGATCAGGGTGATGCCGTAGGCCACCAGGGGAATGATGATCACCGAGCAGATCACGTAGGCCAGGGCCAGCGGCAGGTCGAAGTACAGCTCCAGGGCCAGGGCCATGATCGCCGCTTCGAGGGCGAAGAACAGGAAGGTGAAGCTGGCGTAGATCAGCGAGGTGATGGTCGAGCCGATGTAGCCGAAGCCGGCGCCGCGGGTCAGCAGGTCCATGTCCACGCCGTAGCGCGCCGCGTAGTAGCTGATCGGCAGGCCGGTGAGGAAGATCACCAGGCTCACCGCGAGGATCGCCCACAGGGTGTTGGTGAAGCCGTAGGACAGCGCCAGCGCGCCGCCGATGGCCTCCAGGGCGAGGAACGACACGGCGCCCAGGGCGGTGTTGGCGATGCGCAGCTCCGACCACTTGCGGAACGCCCGCGGGGTGAAGCGCAGGGCATAGTCCTCCATGGTCTCGTCGGCGACCCAGCTGTTGTAGTCGCGGCGGATCTTGACGATGCGCTGGGTTCCGGTGGGTTGCACGGTGCGGTTCCTGGTCGATGACATGGGTGCTCGCGCCGTCCTTGCGCTGTGTTTCTTGTTGCCGGTGTGTTGGGTCTTGGGTCTTGGTTCTGGGGCCTGGGGCTTTGGGTGGGAGCGGCCTTGGCCGCGATGGGGCTTGCGGGCATGCATTCGCGGCCGAGGCCGCTCCCACAATCCATGCCGACACCGGACACCAGCGCGGTTGCAACATCCATGCCCCGGCCTTGCAGCCCTCGCCACGTGCGCGCGGGCTTCTGTCTGGCCGGTGGCCTTGCGCGCAGCGTGCACCAATACGGTGCTCCGGGGCTGTACGTCAGATGACGTATGCGCTTACGTCATGCTGCGTATACCCCGGCGGGAGGGGCGACCGCATTCTTGCGGCGAACCCGGAGCAGACCTGCGCAGACAGGCCGGCGACGACCCAACCGCACGAGGAGCACGACGATGGATGCACAACCGACCCGACTTCTACCCCGCCGGCTGGCGCTGGGCGCCGCCGCGCTCTCGCTGCTGGCTGCCAGCGTGTTCAGCCAGGGCGCCATGGCCGACAGCGCCAACACCACCGGCCTGGCTGTGACCGACACCGAGGTGACCGTCGGCCAGCTGCACTCGGCCACCGGCACCATGGCCATCTCGGAAACCGGTTCGATCCAGGCCGAGCGCTTGGCCATCGAGCAGATCAACGCCTCCGGCGGCATCCTCGGCCGGCAGATCAAGGTGATCCAGGAAGACGGCGCCTCCGACTGGCCGACCTTCGCCGAGAAGGCCAAGAAGCTGCTGGTGGGCGACAAGGTCGCCGCCGTGTTCGGCTGCTGGACCTCGGCCTCGCGCAAGGCGGTGCTGCCGGTGTTCGAGAAGGAGAACGGCCTGCTCTACTACCCGACCTTCTACGAGGGGCTGGAGCAGTCGAAGAACGTCATCTACACCGGCCAGGAGGCGACCCAGCAGATCCTCGCCGGCCTCGACTGGATCGCCAAGGAGAAGGGCGCCAAGACCTTCTACCTGATCGGCTCCGACTACATCTGGCCGCGCACCTCGATGAAGATCGCGCGCAAGCACATCGAGAACGTGCTCGGCGGCGAGGTGGTGGGCGAGGAGTACTACCCGCTCGGCAACACCCAGTTCGGCTCGCTGATCAACAAGGTCAAGCTGAAGAAGCCCGACGTGGTCTTCACCGCCGTGGTCGGCGGCTCCAACGTCGCCTTCTACAAGCAGATGAAGGCCGCCGGCGTGACCTCCGCCAAGCAGAACCTGCTGACCCTGTCGGTCACTGAGGATGAGCTGCTCGGCATCGGCGGCGAGAACATGGAAGGCTTCTACGCCTCCATGAAGTACTTCCAGAGCCTGGACAACCCGAACAACGCCGCCTTCGTCGAGGCCTTCAAGGCCAAGTACGGCAAGGACGCGGTGATCGGCGACGTGACCCAGGCCGCCTACCTCGGCCCGTGGCTGTGGAAGGCTGCGGTGGAGAAGGCTGGCAGCTTCGACGTCGACAAGGTGGCCGCCGCCTCGCCGGGCATCGAACTGACCACCGCCCCGGAGAGCTACGTGAAGGTGCATGACAACCATCACCTGTGGAGCAAGACTCGCATCGGCCAGGTGCAGAAGGACGGCCAGTTCAAGGTGGTCTACGAGTCCGGCCTGATCGAGCCGAACCCGTTCCCGAAAGGCTACCAGTAAGCGCTGGCTGGGGTGGGGCCTAGTCCCTCACCCCAGCCCTCTCCCATCGGGAGAGGGAGCAAAGGGCGCCGCCGCTTGGCGTCGTGTCTTCCAGTGGCTACGTACAACCCCCTCTCCCCTCGGGAGAGGGCAGGGGTGAGGGCTGAACCGCTCTCGCCATTCTTCCCGCCAGGAGACCATCAACATGGAATGGCTATCGGAATTTGGTGCCATCGCGGCCATGCAGGGCTTCAACGGCTTGTCCGTGTTCTGCGTCCTGCTGCTGATGGCTCTGGGGCTGGCGATCATCTTCGGCCAGATGGGCGTGATCAACATGGCCCACGGAGAGTTCCTCACCATCGGCGCCTACACCACCTTCGTGGTTTCCTCGCTGACCGAACAGTACGCCCCGGCCTTCGGGCCTTACTACTTCTTCTTCGCCATCGCCCTGTCCTTCGTCATCGCCGGCGCCATCGGCTGGCTGGTGGAGTGGGCGATGATCAGCAAGCTCTACCACCGGCCGCTGGACACCCTGCTGGCGACTTGGGGCCTGTCCCTGGTGATGCAGCAGGCGTTCCGCTCGATCTTCGGCGCGCGCGAGGTCAGCGCCACCCTGCCGGAGTGGCTGATGGGTTCGTGGAACCCCACCGAGGCCATCGACATCCCGCGCAACGGCCTGTTCGTCATGGGCCTGACCATCCTCCTCACCGCCACCATCTTCCTCATGCTGTACCGCTCGCGCTGGGGCCTGCAGGTGCGCGCCACCATGCAGAACCGGGTGATGAGCCGCGCCGTGGGGATCAACACCAAGCGCGTCGACCGCATGACCTTCGCCCTCGGCTGCGGCGTGGCCGGGGTGGCCGGCGCGGCCTTCACCACCATCGGCTCCACCGGCCCGACCGCGGGCGGGTTGTACATCGTCGACACCTTCCTGGTGGTGGTCTTCGGCGGCGCGGCCAGCCTGCTCGGCACCATCGCCTCGGCGTTCACCATTGCCCAGGCCCAGTCGATCATGGAGTTCTTCATGAGCGGCTCGATGGCCAAGGTGCTGACCCTGTCGGCGGTGATCCTGATCCTGATGATGCGCCCGCAGGGACTGTTCTCGATCAAGGTGCGCAAATGAGCGGCAACGCTGTCACCCCTCTCCCGTCGGGAGAGGGGCCGGGGGTGAGGGGCGGGCTCCGCGCTGCCGCCATCTCCCTCGCCCTGACCCTCTCCCAGGGGGAGAGGGAACGTTCAAGCATGAGGACCCGCAGATGAACCCGACTCTCGACAAACTCCTGGGCGGCAAGCAGGGCGCCATCGGCCTGGCGGTGCTCGCCGTGCTGATCCTGGTGGTGTTCCCGCTGGCGCTGGACGCCTTCCGCCTGAACATGGTCGGCAAGTATCTGACCTACGCCTTCGTCGCCGTCGGCCTGGTGCTGTGCTGGGGCTACGGCGGCATCCTCAGCCTCGGCCAGGGCATCTTCTTCGGCCTCGGTGGCTACTGCATGGCGATGTTCCTCAAGCTCGAGGCCTCCGACCCGGAGAGCACCAAGATCCAGTCCACCCCCGGCATCCCGGACTTCATGGACTGGAACCAGATCACCGAGCTGCCGATGCTCTGGCAGCCGTTCCACAGCTTCGGTTTCACCGTGCTGGCGGTGATCGCGGTGCCGGTGCTGCTGGCGCTGGTGATCGGCCTGACCATGTTCAAGCGCCGCGTCGGTGACGTGTACTTCTCCATCGTCACCCAGGCCATCGCGCTGATCCTCACCGTGCTGATCATCGGCCAGCAGGGCTTCACCGGCGGGGTCAACGGCATCACCGACCTGCGCACCCTGATGGGCTGGGACATCCGCACCGACGAGGCCAAGCTGATCCTGTACTTCGTCAGCGCCTTCCTGCTGTTCGGCTGCATCCTGCTGGCGCGCTTCATCATCGCCTCCAAGCTCGGCCGCCTGCTGCTGGCCATGCGCGACAAGGAAGAGCGGGTGCGCTTCTCCGGCTACGACGTGGCCAGCTTCAAGATCTTCGTGTTCTGCGTCGGCGCCGCCTTCGCCGCCATCGGCGGGGCGATGTTCACCCTGCAGGTTGGCTTCATGTCACCGAGCTTCGTCGGCATCGTGCCGTCGATCGAGATGGTCATCTTCGCCGCCGTCGGCGGGCGCCTGTCGCTGCTCGGTGCGGTGTACGGCGCGCTGCTGGTCAACTTCGGCAAGACCTACTTCTCCGAGAGCTTCCCCGAGCTGTGGCTGTACCTGATGGGCGGCCTGTTCATCGTCGTGGTGATGTACTTCCCCAACGGCATCGCCGGCCTGTGGGACAGCCACGGCAAGCGCTGGCTGGCACGCCTGATGCCGGCGAAGAAGGTGCCGGCTGTGGTCGAGCCGCCGGCCAGGCCCATCGCCAAGGCCGCACCCACTCCCGAACTGGAGACCACCCCATGAGCCCGAATCCAACCGGCTTCCAGATGCCCAAACCGGTACTGGCCATCGAGGGCCTGACCGTGTCCTTCGACGGCTTCAAGGCGGTCGACGACCTCAACCTGTACATCGACCGCAACGAGGTGCGCGTGGTCATCGGCCCCAACGGCGCCGGCAAGACCACGGTGCTCGACCTGATCTGCGGCAAGACCAAGGCCACCGCCGGCAGCATCCAGTTCGAGAACCGCGAACTGACCAAGATGCGCGAGTTCGACATCGTCCGCGCCGGCGTCGGGCGCAAGTTCCAGAACCCGTCGATCTACGAGAACCTCACGGTGTTCGAGAACCTGGAGATGTCCTACCCGGCCGGGCGCAAGGTGTTCGGCGCGCTGTTCTTCAAGCGCTCGCCGGCGGTGATCGAGCGTGTCGAGCAGGTGGCGGCGGAGATCATGCTCGGCGAGCACCTGCACATGCAGGCGGACCTGCTCTCTCACGGCCAGAAGCAGTGGCTGGAGATCGGCATGCTGCTGATGCAGGACCCGCAGCTGCTGATGCTCGACGAGCCGGTGGCCGGCATGAGCGTGTCCGAGCGGGTGGCCACGGCCGAGCTGCTCAAGCGCATCAGCCAGGGCCGTTCGGTGCTGGTCATCGAGCACGACATGGAGTTCGTCAAGAGCATCGCCCACAAGGTCACCGTGCTGCACCAGGGCAAGGTGCTGGCCGAGGGCAGCATGGACGCGGTGCAGAGCAATCCCAAGGTCATCGAGGTGTACCTGGGGCATTGATCCCGTGTGCCGAGGCTTCCACCGGCCGTAGGGTGCGCCGTGCGCACCGCCGGATACGCAATGGTGCGCACAGCGCACCCTACGTAGGAGTGACATCCATGTTCCAGATCAGCAACCTCGTCTCCGGCTACGGCCAGAGCCAGATCCTCCACGAACTCAACCTCGACGTGGCGAAGAAGGACATCGTCGCGGTGATGGGCCGCAACGGCATGGGCAAGACCACCCTGTTCAAGAGCCTGATGGGCGTGCTGCCGCAGTGGGGCGGGCAGATCAGCGTCGACGGCCGGGACATCTCCAGGCTGGAAACCCACCAGCGCGTCGAGGCCGGCATCGCCTACGTGCCCCAGGGGCGGATGATCTTCCCCAGCATGACCGTGCTGGAGAACATCCAGACCGGCCTGCCGGCGTCGGCCAGGGGCAAGGTGCCGGACGACCTCTACGCGCTGTTTCCGGTGCTGCAGGAGATGCGCCACCGCAAGGGCGGCAACCTCTCCGGCGGCCAGCAGCAACAGCTGGCCATCGCCCGCGCCCTGGCCACCAACCCCAAGGTGCTGCTGCTCGACGAGCCGACCGAGGGCATCCAGCCGTCGATCATCAAGGACATCGCCCGCACCCTGAAGGAGATCCGCAACCTGCGCGACCTGACCATTGTCGTCTCCGAGCAGGTGCTGTCCTTCACCATGGAAATCGCCGACCGCTTCCTGGTCATCGAGAAGGGCAAGTTCGTGGTCGAGGAGGCGCGCGACAAGGTCGACGAGGCGACCATCAGCCGCTACCTCTCCGTGTGAAGAGGCACCCCGCGTAGCCCGGATTCCGTCCGGGCCGCAAGACAGACTCCCCCGTTTTACGGCCGGCGTGTTCTCCATGCGCCGGCCGCTTTTTCGCGCCCGCGCAAAAGCGTCGCAAGGCCCGCCGTTGCTGGCGCCGGCCATACGTCATCCGACGTATTTCCCGCCTCGCCGCGCTCCCCGAGACTGGCCACCGTACCCCGGCGCACAGACGCCAGGCACCCACCACTGGTCCCAGGAGCACTGTCATGACCGATACCCTGATCAAGGTCGACCTCAACCAGGCCGCCACCGAGAACGAACAAGTCCACAACCGCTGGCACCCGGACATCCCGATGGCCTGCTGGGTAAAGCCGGGCGACGACTTCATCCTGGAAACCTACGACTGGACCGGCGGCGCGATCAAGAACGACGACGACGCCAGCGACGTGCGCGACGTCGACCTGTCCACCGTGCACTACCTGTCCGGCCCGGTGGGTGTGCATGGCGCCCAGCCGGGCGACCTGCTGATCGTCGAGCTGCTCGACATCGGCGCCAAGGCCGAATCGCAGTGGGGCTTCAACGGCTTCTTCTCGAAGAACAACGGCGGCGGCTTCCTCACCGACTACTTCCCGTCCGCGCAGAAGTCGATCTGGGACTTCGAGGGCATGTTCACCAAGAGCCGGCACATCCCCGGCGTGCGCTTCGCCGGCCTGATCCACCCCGGCCTGATCGGCTGCCTGCCGGACCCCAAGATGCTCGCCGAGTGGAACCGCCGCGAGCAGGAGCTGATCGACACCAACCCGACCCGCGTGCCGCCGCTGGCCAACCCGCCGTTCTCCTCCACCGCGCACATGGGCAAGCTCACCGGCGCCGCCCGCGACATGGCCGCCGCCACCGGCGCGCGCACCGTGCCGCCGCGCGAGCACGGCGGCAACTGCGACATCAAGGACCTGTCGCGCGGCTCGAAGATCTTCTTCCCGGTCTATGTCGACGGCGCCGGCCTGTCGGTGGGTGACCTGCACTTCAGCCAGGGCGACGGCGAAATCACCTTCTGCGGCGCCATCGAGATGGCCGGCTGGGTGCACATGAAGGTCGAGCTGATCAAGGGCGGCATGGCCAAGTACGGCATCAAGAACCCGATCTTCAAGCCCAGCCCGATCGTGCCGACCTACAACAACTTCCTGATCTTCGAAGGCATTTCGGTCGACGACGCCGGCAAGCAGCACTACCTGGACGTCAACTTGGCCTACCAGCAGGCCTGCCTCAACGCCATCAACTACCTGACCAAGTTCGGCTACTCGCCGGCCCAGGGCTACTCGCTGCTCGGCTCGGCGCCGGTGCAGGGACACATCAGCGGCGTGGTCGACATCCCCAACGCCTGCGCCACCCTGTGGCTGCCGACCGACATCTTCGAGTTCGACATCAACCCCAGCGCGAGCGGTCCGACCCAGTACCTGGACGGCAGCATCGACATGCCCATCGCCTACGACAAGTGAGGCCGGCACGCATGGCGCCGTAGGGTGCGCCGTGCGCACCGAATTTATCGAGGAACGCTGCCATGCCGATCTACGAATACGACTGCCCGCACTGCGGCGACTTCACCATGCTGCGGCCGATGGCCGAGCGCGACACCCCCTGCGCCTGCCCCTACTGCGAGACAGAAAGCGCGCGGGTGATCCTCAGCGCCCCGGGCCTGGCCACCATGCCCGGCAGCCAGCGCCGCGCCATCGAGACCAACGAGCGCTCGCGCCACGCGCCGCAGACCCTCGAAGAATACAAGACCAACCGCAAGCACCCGGCCGGCTGCAGCTGCTGCGGCCCGAGCAAGCCGGTCGAGCGGACCAAGGCCAACCCCCACGGCCTCAA
>NZ_JAOEEE010000004.1:0-268192 GCF_029837675.1 Pseudomonas sp. GD04015
GCCGGGGGCTCCTGAGCAACGAGCAAGCCAGGAACCCGTAGCCATAAAAAAGCCCCCGGCACTTGCGTGCCGGAGGCTTTTTTGGCGTGAGGGGGAATCAGTCCCGCTTGTAGCCGCTCTCGGTGCAGCCCAGGCAGCGGACGAAGGCGGCCATCGCCGGCTCGCCGACCAGGGACTTGGCGGATTCCTTGAAGTTGCCGCCGGCCAGTGTGAAGGGCGCGCTGATCACGAACAGCCCAGCGCCGATCACGGTGCCGGCAATCAGCAGCGGACGGGCGATCAGCAGATCGCCGGCCATGGCGTAGCCCTTGGGTGCTTCGACGGTGTAGAGCGGGTCGCCACTGGTGTTCTGGTTTTCCGCCTGCGCCGGCAGTGCCAGCAGGCCAGTGGTCAGAGCCAAGACAGCGGCGGTGGTGCGAAACAGATTCATGGCGCGGTCCTTCATTTTGTTTAGTTTTGACAGAGCAGTGCGGTTAACTATAACAGCGCTCGGGCAAATGTCAGCGTGAACGCCGTCAATCGCCGGCCATTACGCAGCCCACGCAGGTCGCCGCCCTTAGCCCGGATGGAAGCCGCGAGCGGATCATCGGCCTGCCACGATCCTCAGCGCTGGCACTTCGGGCAGTACACGCTGGCGCGCTGGCCCAGCTTCAGCTCGCGCAGGGTGGCGCCGCAGCTCTTGCAGAATTCGCCGCCACGACCGTAGGCGAACAGCTCCTGCTGGAAGTAGCCGGGCTGGCCGTCGCCGCCTACGAAGTCGCGCAGGGTGGTGCCGCCGCGCTCGATGGCATGGGCGAGGATGCGCTTGATCTCCAGCGCCAGCGCCGCGTAGCGGGCACGGGAGATGCGCCCGGCCTCGCGGCGCGGATCGATGCCGGCGGCGAACAGCGCCTCGGTGGCGTAGATGTTGCCCACGCCCACCACCACCGCGTTGTCCATGATGAACGGCTTGACCGCCATCGAGCGGCCGCGCGACAGCCGGAACAGGCGGTCGCCGTCGAAGGCGTCGGTCAGCGGCTCCGGCCCCAGCCGGGCCAGCAGCTCGTGGTTCAGCGGGTCGGCGCTCCACAGCAGCGCGCCGAAGCGGCGCGGGTCGGTGTAGCGCAGGGCCAGGCCGGACTCCAGTTCGATGTCGACGTGCTCGTGCTTGGCCACCGGTGCCCCGACCGGCACCAGGCGCAGGTTTCCGGACATGCCCAGGTGGCCGATCAGGGTGCCGGCCTCGGCGTTGATCAGCAGGTACTTCGCGCGCCGCTCCACGCATTCGATGCGCTGGCCGGACAGGCGCACGTCGAGGTCTTCGGGGATCGGCCAGCGCAGGCGCCGTTCGCGCACCAGCACACGGCTGACGCGCTGGCCTTCCAGATGGGGGGCGATGCCCCGGCGTGTGGTCTCGACTTCGGGTAGTTCGGGCATGGCGTCGTATACGAGGCGAAAGAGGCGGTGGTCGGCGGCGCGGCTCAGCCGGCGCCGAGGTCGTGGATGGTGTCCTTGAGCGTGTCGAAGTCGTATTCGGACAGCCCGACGTAGTCCAGCACCAGACGGCGGATGCTTTCCCACTCGTGGTCCTGCTCCTGGCTGCCCAGCACGCGGGAGCAGCCGCAGATGTGCTCGGCCATCTTGAGGATGGCGAGCAGGTTCTTCAGCTGCACGTCGCGGCTGGAATCGTCGCTGAAGATGGCCAGGGCGTTGTGGTGGTTGGCGATGGTCTCGCACAGGTGGCGCGGCAGGTTCCACGACTTGGCGGTGAAGTAGCCGACCACCGCGTGGTTGGTGTTGAGCAGGCGGTTCTCGGTGTCCACCACGCGGCGCTCGCCGCCGGCGTTGTAGTAGGCCTCCTCCAGCACCGTCATGTAGTTGGGGAAGCGCTTGAGCATCAGCGGGATGCCGCAGTTGTGGAACAGGCCGAGGGTGTAGGCCTCGTCGGGCGCCTCGCAGCCGATCCGCTTGGCCAGGGTCAGGCAGGTCATCGCCACGTCCTGGGCGGTGTCCCAGAAGCGGTTGAGGGTGACGATGGTCTCGTCGCTCATCTCGCCCTTGATCGACAGCGCGTTGATCATGTTGATCACCGAGCGGCTGCCGAGCAGGTTCACCGCCCGCTGGATCGAGCTGACCTTGTTGGCCAGGCCGAAGTACGGCGAGTTGACGATCTTCAGCAGCGCGCCGGACAGGCCCGGGTCCTGGCTGATGAGCTTGGCGATGCTCCTCAGGTCCGGGTTGGGCATGATCTGCTCCATCTGCAGGTCGACCATGATCTGTGGCTGCGGCGGCACGCTGATGCCCTGCAGCACCTGCTGGATCTGTTCGGCGGAGAGTTCGTTGCTCATGGTCGTGGCGCAATGCGAGGACGGGCGGAAGCGGCAGTTTACCCCTTTGGTCCGGCCGGCACAGCCATGCTTTTGCCTGATCTTTTTCGCCGCCTCCCGGTCGGACCTTGAACGGCACCCATAACCTCGAGGAGACCGAACATGTCGTATTCCCTGAAAGGCAAACGCATCGCCCTGCTGGTCACCGACGGCTTCGAGCAGGTCGAGATGACCGAACCGAAGAAGGCCCTGGAGCAGGCCGGCGCCCGCGCCGAGATCCTGTCCGCCAAGCCGGGCGAGGTGCGCGGCTGGCACCACGACAAGCCGGGCGACAGCTTCCCGGTGGACGGCACCTTCGACACCGCCCAGGTCGAGGCATACGACGCCATCATCCTGCCGGGCGGAGTGATGAACTCCGACACCATCCGCACCGACACCGGCGCGCTGACCCTGGTGCAGGCCGCCGAGAAGTCCGGCAAGCCGATCGCGGTGATCTGCCACGGCGCCTGGCTGCTGGTGTCGGCCGGGCTGGTCAAGGGCAAGACCATCACCAGCTGGCCGTCGCTCAAGGACGACATCCGCAACGCCGGCGGCGACTGGCAGGACAAGGAAGTGATCCGCGACGGCAACCTGATCAGCAGCCGCAAGCCCGACGACCTGCCGGCGTTCAACCGCACGCTGCTGGAGCTGCTGGCCGCCTGAGGACGGTTCCGGTGGAAGTGGGCAGGGTATAATCGCGCTCTTTTTCCCGGAGCGTCCCCATGACCCTGCCCGCCCTGCGCCTCAAAGCCAACGCCGAACGCCGCCTGCGCGCCGGCCACCTGTGGGTCTACAGCAACGAGATCGACGTGGCCGCCACCCCGCTGAACCAGTTCCAGCCGGGCGACCAGGCGATCCTCGAGGCCGCTGGCGGCAAGCCGCTGGGCATCGTCGCGCTCAGCCCGAACAACCTGATCTGCGCCCGCCTGCTGTCGCGCGACGTCAAGCACGTGCTGGACAAGTCGCTGCTGGTGCATCGCCTGAACGTGGCGCTGAGCCTGCGCGAGCGCCTGTTCGATACCCCGCACTACCGCCTGGTCTACGGCGACTCCGACCTGCTGCCGGGCCTGGTGGTGGACCGCTTCGGCGATCATCTGGTGGTGCAGCTGGCCTCCGCCGCCATGGAACGCCAGAAGGACGCGGTGATCGAGGCGCTGGTGCAAGTCCTCAAGCCGCGCGGCATCCTGTTCAAGAACGACTCCGCCGCCCGCGACGCCGAGGGCCTGGAGCGCTACATCGACACCGCCTTCGGCGTGGTCCCGGAATGGGTGGCGCTGGAAGAGAACGGCGTGAAGTTCGAGGCCCCGGTGCAGGGCGGGCAGAAGACCGGCTGGTTCTACGACCACCGCATGAACCGCGCACGCCTGGCGCCCTACGTGCAGGGCAAGCGCGTGCTCGACCTGTTCAGCTACATCGGTGGATGGGGCGTGCAGGCCGCCGCCTTCGGCGCCAGCGAAGTGTTCTGCGTGGACGGCTCGGCCCTGGCGCTGGACGGCGTCGAGCGCAACGCCACCCTCAACGGCGTGGCCGAGAAGGTCACCTGCGTGGAAGGCGACGTGTTCGAGGCGCTGAAGGAGCTGAAGGCCGCCGAGGAGCGCTTCGACGTGGTGGTCGCCGACCCGCCCGCCTTCATCAAGCGCAAGAAGGACCTGAAGAACGGCGAGGCCGCTTACCGCCGCCTCAACGAACAGGCCATGCGCCTGCTCAACAAGGACGGCATCCTGGTCAGCGCCTCCTGCTCCATGCACCTGCCGGAGGACGACCTGCAGAACATCCTGCTCTCCAGCGCCCGCCACCTGGACCGCAACGTCCAGCTGCTCGAACGCGGCGGCCAGGGCCCGGACCATCCTGTGCATCCGGCAATCCCCGAGACCCGCTACATCAAGAGCCTGACGGTGCGCCTGCTGCCCAACAGCTGATTGGCATGGCCCCGCCGCAAGGGCGGGGCCAAGGCCTCAGAAGCCCTTGCGCTGAACCGTCCACAGGGTGCTGGTGCACAGGCTGCAGAGGGTCCCCAGGAAGGTGCTGCGGGCGTTCTGGTCATTCATCAGTTGATAGCGGAACCACGCTGTGGACGGTCCGCGGTAGGCGCCGCCATTGCCGACCGGCTCGAAGTGGCTGACGATGCGCCGCTCGCCCCAGAACACCGGCACATTGGCCCGGGTGTAGACCGGCTGGGCGTTGAGATAGGGGAAGGCGATGGTGTCGCCGCCACCGCTCATCAGGAACATCGGCCCCTTCTGGTTGCGCTGCGAGGCATTGTCGTGGCCCAGGCCAAGTGTGTAGGGCTGGATCGGCGCCGTCACCCGCACCCGGTCGTCCTGCCCGGCCATGATCGAACCGCCGCCGCCCTGGGAATGCCCGGAAGTACCGACGCGACCCGGATTGAGCTTGCCGGAATAGGTCCCGTAGGCCGCGGCGTTCTGCTGCACCAGATAGTCCAGGCAAGCGAGCATCTCCTGGCCGGTGCCGGCATTGGAGGTCTCCGCCGCCGCCACCACGAAGCCATGACTGGCCCAATGGCCGAGCAGTGCACCATAGGTCGACGGCCCCGCGCCCGTGCCATTGCCCCAGAGGATGATCGGATGACGCACGCCATTCTGGCCGAGGGTAGCGGGCCGGTAGATGCGGCAGCTCGGCCCCTCGCTCTGGTTGGTCGTCGCATAAGGGCCGTTGTTGTCGAAGCTGGAGACCGACGGAAACGCCGTTCCGGGCGTGTCCGGCAACGGAGCGGCCTGGACAGAGGCCGATACGGCCAGGAGTGCGGCAATCAGGCCGCCGAGTTTGAAATCTTGCATCGAAGGGTTTCCTCGTTCTTGTTCCCTGAGATACGAGTCGCCATTTCCCTACCGCCCCACCGCGCCGGACTCGGGCTGTACGACACACGCTGGCGACCGCCGGCGCGCGGCCAAGGGACCGCTGCACCACGGAGAACCCTAAATGACCAACCGGTCATACCCGCAATCGACCGAACGGCGAAAGCGGATGAACGGCATCGCACCAAGGGCTTAGCCCTCCGCCGCAAAGACGCCCTGTCACACCGGCGATCCCCATCGCCTTGGCTCGGCGGCGACAGCGGGCGTAGAATCGGCACATTCCTCGCCAGGCATCCTCCGGCGGGCTTAATGAGCCCGGGCCGGGCGGACGGTGATCCCGTCTCGCCCCACGTCCACCTTCCGACGCGGTCATCTGCCGCCGACCCGCTCATCACATACCAATGCTTACCTGATTAGCCGCAGGAACCGTGTCATGCCCGATTACCGCTCGAAGACATCCACCCACGGCCGCAACATGGCCGGGGCCCGCGCCCTGTGGCGCGCCACCGGGATGAAGGACGAAGACTTCAAGAAGCCGATCATCGCCATCGCCAACTCCTTCACCCAGTTCGTGCCCGGCCACGTGCACCTGAAGGACCTGGGCCAGCTGGTCGCCCGCGAGATCGAGAAGCACGGCGGCGTGGCCAAGGAATTCAATACCATCGCCGTGGACGACGGCATCGCCATGGGCCACGACGGCATGCTCTATTCCCTGCCGAGCCGCGAGATCATCGCCGACTCCGTGGAATACATGGTCAACGCCCACTGCGCCGACGCCATCGTCTGCATCAGCAACTGCGACAAGATCACCCCCGGCATGCTGATGGCCGCCCTGCGCCTGAACATCCCGGTGGTGTTCGTTTCCGGCGGGCCGATGGAAGCCGGCAAGACCAAGCTGGCCAGCCACGGCCTGGACCTGGTCGACGCCATGGTGGTGGCCGCCGACGACTCCTGCTCCGACGAGAAGGTCGCCGAGTACGAGCGCAGCGCCTGCCCGACCTGCGGCAGTTGCTCCGGCATGTTCACCGCCAACTCGATGAACTGCCTGACCGAGGCCCTGGGCCTGTCGCTGCCGGGCAACGGCTCGACCCTGGCCACCCACAGCGACCGCGAGCAGCTGTTCCTGCGCGCCGGGCGCCTGGCCGTCGAGCTGTGCCAGCGCTACTACGGCGAGGGCGACGTCTCGGTGCTGCCGCGCAACATCGCCACCATCAAGGCGTTCGAGAACGCCATGACCCTGGACATCGCCATGGGCGGCTCGACCAACACCATCCTCCACCTGCTGGCCGCGGCCCAGGAAGGCGAGGTGCCGTTCGACCTGCGCGACATCGACCGCCTGTCGCGCAAGGTGCCGCAGCTGTGCAAGGTGGCGCCGAACATCCAGAAGTACCACATGGAAGACGTGCACCGCGCCGGTGGCATCTTCTCCATCCTCGGCGAGCTGGCCCGCGGCGGCCTGCTGCACACCGACGTGCACACCGTGCACAGCCCGAACATGAGCGAGGCCATCGCCCGCTGGGACATCACCCAGACCGACGACGAGGCCGTGCACACCTTCTTCAAGGCCGGTCCGGCCGGCATCCCGACCCAGACCGCGTTCAGCCAGAGCACCCGCTGGGACAGCCTGGACGACGACCGCGAGAACGGCTGCATCCGCTCGGTCGAGCACGCCTACTCCCAGGAGGGCGGCCTGGCCGTGCTGTACGGCAACATCGCGCTGGACGGCTGCGTGGTGAAGACCGCCGGGGTGGACGAGTCCATCCACGTGTTCGAGGGCAACGCGAAGATCTTCGAGAGCCAGGACGCCGCGGTGAAGGGCATCCTCGCCGACGAGGTGAAGGCCGGCGACATCGTGATCATCCGCTACGAAGGCCCGAAGGGCGGCCCGGGCATGCAGGAAATGCTCTACCCGACCAGCTACCTGAAGTCCAAGGGCCTGGGCAAACAGTGCGCCCTGCTCACCGACGGCCGCTTCTCCGGCGGCACCAGCGGCCTGTCCATCGGCCACGCCTCGCCGGAAGCCGCCGCCGGCGGCGCCATCGGCCTGGTGCGGGACGGCGACAAGGTGCTGATCGACATCCCCAACCGCAGCATCAACCTGCTGGTCAGCGATGAAGAACTGGCCGCACGCCGCGCCGAGCAGGACAAGAAGGGCTGGAAACCGGCCCAGCCCCGCGCCCGCCGCGTGACCACCGCGCTCAAGGCCTACGCCCTGCTCGCCACCAGCGCCGACAAGGGCGCCGTGCGCGACAAGGCACTGCTGGACCAGTAAGGCGCTCTGCACCACCCCATGAGCCCGGCCCCGCGCCGGGCTTATGCTTTTGTAGGGCGGGTGAAACCCGCGCACGCATCCACTCGCGGGTTTCACCCGCCCTACGGGAGAGCCGCATGAAGATCGGTCTGATCAGCGACACCCACGGCCTGCTGCGCCCCGAGGCGCTGGCGGCCCTGGCCGGCTGCGATCACATCCTGCATGCCGGCGACATCGGCAAGCCCGGGATACTCGACGCGCTGCGCCAGATCGCCCCGCTGACGGCGGTGCGCGGCAACAACGACGAAGGGCTGGCCTGGGCGGCCGAGCTGCCGGAGCGGGTCGAACTGGAGCTGGGCGGCGTCGGTATCCATCTGGTGCACCAGGCGGACCAGGTGCCGTCCCGCCTGCCGGAGTCCATCCGCGTCGTGGTGATCGGCCACTCGCACAAGCCGCTGATCGAGACCCGCGACGGACGCCTGTGGATCAACCCCGGCAGCGCCGGGCCGCGGCGCTTCAAACTGCCGATCACGCTGGCACTGCTGCACGTGCGCGATGGCGAGCCCGACGCCGAACTGGTCGAACTCGCCCTGGCCTAGCTCGCGCGCTGCGCGGAACTCATCAGAACTGGTATTTCAGGGTCGCGTAGAAGTTACGTGGCGGACCGTAGTCATGGTAGGCCGGCAAGCTATGCCGGTAGCCTTTGTCGAACACGTTGTTCAGGTTCACCGTCAGGCTCAAATTGTCGCTGAATCGATAACGCGACATCAGGTCCACCACCGCATAACTGTCCTGGGTATAGACCTCGCGGTACGCGGGGGCCGAGTCATCGTAGATTTCGCTCTGCCAGCGCACGCCGCCGCCCAGGGTGAGGCGATCCATATATGCCGGCGTCCAGCTGGTAAACACCTTGATCTGGTGCTTGGGCTGGTATTGCGTGGCCAGCCTGTCGCCATCGCTGTCTTCCAGCACCATGCGGGTATAACCACCCTGCATCTGCCAGCCTGGCGCCAGCTCACCGGAGACTTCCAGTTCCCAGCCCCGTCCTTCGGTGTCGTCTGCGGCCGTATAGGCGAACTCGCCTTCCGGCGTCAGCCTGTCGCCGTCACGCACGGCCAGGTTGTCCTTGCCGGACTGGAATACGGCCACGCTGGCATTCAGGCGCCCCTCGAACCACTCGCCCTTCAGGCCCAGTTCCTTGTTGGTCCCTTCCTCGGGGTCGAGGATGCTGTTGTTCACATCCCTGAAACTCTGCGGGTTGAAGATCTCCGTGTAACTCGCATAGGCCGTCAGGTGATCGGTCAGGTCGTAGGTAACCGCGGTGTAGGGGGTCAGTACACCCGTCTCCTTGCGATCATCGGTTACCGCTCCGGTCATGCTGTTCTTCGTACGGGTTTCCCAATCGCTCAGGCGAGCGCCGACGATCACGGACAAACGATCGACCGGATTGAGGCGGGTAGCCAGATACAGCCCCTGCTGCCGCTGCTCGTAGTTCGTGAGGGATGGTTTGTAAGTCGACCAGTCGGGCTCGGGCACATACCGGCCACCCTCGTTCCGCCAGAAACCCAGCTTGGACATGTCGCGGATGAACGACGAGTCGTATCGCGTCGAGTCCCGGGTGATGCCCGCGACCAGCTCGTGGCTTCTGCCCAGCAGGGTGTAGTGGCCATTCAGCTTGAAGTTGATGCCCTCCCAGTCCTGGTCATAGGACACGTTCCTGAGGTGCGTGCGCCCCGTGCCATCGGGATTCAATGCGATGGCGATATTGCCGAAGACGCTCTTGCTTTCGCCCCACATCCGGCTGTAGTCCAGCAGCGCCTGCCAGTTCTCGTTGAAACTGTGCTCGAGGCGCGCGGACATGCCGGTGCTCTCTTTCCGGAACCGCGTCCAATCCGTGAGCGCGCTGTCGGACCTTGAAAAAGGCGAGCGACTGCCATCGGTCATCAGGATCGGGAAAAAGTCACCCTGGGCATCGCCGCTTGAATCGATGTTCTGGTTATCCAGCGTCAGGCGAAACAATGTGCTGTCGGTCAGGTCGGCCTCGATCACGCCATAGGCCACATTCCTGTCGCCCTCGTAGCGGTCCTTCCACGACTCGCCCTCATCGTAGACGGCGACCAATCGACCCCGCACGGCTCCACCCTGGCTCAGAGGGCCTGAGATATCGCCCACGGTCCGATAGCGGTTCCAACTGCCGACGCCGGCTTCAACCGAAGCCTGGAAGTCATGGGTCGGTCGTTTCCGCATCAGGCTGATGCTGCCGCTGGGATCGCCCGCCCCCTGCAAGAATCCAGTGGCGCCGCGCACCACGGCGACCGAGTCGTAGAGTGCGGTTTCCACGGCGCTGATGTCATTCCACGCGCCCGTTCCTCCCACACTCACGGCCCCGGTGCCCGGCACGCCATCGATGGCGAAGTTGGCTATCCGATACCCGCGGGAATAGGTGTAGTTATACGCCCCGTAACTCACGTTGCTCGACTGGGTGATGCCGACCGTCTGATCGAGCACCGCCCCCAGGGTATTCAGTGCCTGGTCGTCCAGGCGCTGGCGCGTGACCACCGTGACCGACTGCGGTGTCTCGCGAAGGGCGAGGCTCATCCCCGTGGCGGCGCTGGTGCTGCCCGTGGTGTACGAGGCCGAGCCCTCCGTTGTCGCGCCCAGCCGGGAGCCGGTTACGGCGGTCGCGCCGAGTGTCAGCGCGCCCGATTGTTCATCGTGCTTTTCCAGCGTCACCGTGTCCCCGTCGACGAAACGCGCCGTGAGGCCGGTGCCGGCCAACAGACGCGCCAGCGCCTCGTCCCGCGGATAGCTGCCGGACAAGCCGGACGAGCGCAGGCCCTGGCTCACCTCGGCGGGCGCCAGCACCTGGACGCGGGTCACCGCGGAGAAGGCGGCCAGCGCGCCGTCCAGCGACTGCGCGGGAATATCGAAACGGTAGCTGCTCGACTGGGCCTGGGCGGCATCGGCAGCGAGTGCCGGAGAGGTCGGCGCGATGCCCAGGGCGATGGCCAGGGCCAGCAGGGATGGCAGGCCGGCGCGACAGCCGGCGGTGACGTGGTGCATGGTGACTCCCCAATGATCGAAAGGCGTGACTGGCGCTATCGCACTCGCTGAGAGTGCTTGTCATTTGCGCTCAGTAATCAAGGACGCCGCTCTCCGGAAAAACCCTGAAATTTTTTCTCGGCAGCGATCATCTGGAGGCGGTACCCAGGGAACATGGGCGGTCGAGCCTGTCAGCTACCAGCGTGCAACAGCGTCAGGTAGCGGGTGTAATGCTCGGCACGCAGCCCGAGGGTCAGTTGCAGGGCACGGAGCACGGCCTCGGGCCGGTCGATATCGAACACGCCGGAGACCTGCTTGCGTTCGAGTTCCGCGCCGACCACGAACAGCCGCCCCGGCCAGTAGCGATTGAGTTCGGCCACCACCTCGCCCAGCGGCTGCTGGCGGAACACCAGCTGGCGATGGCGCCAGGCGAACGCCTGCTGCGGGTCGAACGCCGCCACCGCCTGCAGCCCGGCGGCGGAAAACGCCACACCCTGTCCCGGCGTCAGCTGAATCGGCTCGCCGCCGGCCGCGACCTCGACCCGCCCACTCTGCAGCCGCACCTGGGTTTCGTCACCGCGCCGGGTCACACTGAAACGGGTGCCGACCACCTTCACCCAGCCGCCAGCGGATTCGACGAAGAACGGCCGGCCGGCATCCCGGCTGACCTCGAACCAGGCTTCGCCGCGCAGCAGACGCACGCGCCGCTCGTGATCCCCCAGCTCGATCTGCACGGCGCTGTCGGTGTTGAGCTGGACGCGCGAACCATCGTCCAGCGCCAGCGTCCTGACCTCGCCCACCCCGGTGGCCTGGTCGGCGCGCAGGCGGTCGAGCCAGGGGGTCTGCGTGGCACCCAGGCCGATCGCGAGCAGCAGCGTCGCGGCCGCGGCCCAGGGCAAGGCGCGCCGGCGACGCGCGGGCGCCGCGCGATGCACCGCCCGCGCCGCCGGTTGCAGGGCGGCGAGCAGCTGCCGGGCCTCTTCCCAGGCCCGGGCATGCTCGTCGGACTGCGCCAGCCACGCCGCGAAATCGTGGCGGTCCCGCTCGCCGGCATCCTCGGCCTGCAGACGAAAGTGCCAGGCGCTGGCCTGGGCGAACAGCTCGTCGTCGGTCATGGCTGGGGCGTCCTCGTGAACGGTTTCGGGTGCAGGCGCGCCTTGACGAAGGCACGGCAGTCGATCAGGGCCTGGCGCAGATGATATTCCACGCTGCGGGCGCTGGTCGCCTCGCGCTCGGCGATCTCGCGGTAGGCCAGCCCTTCGACGTGGTACAGCAGGAAGATGCGCCGGCGCGGCTGCGGCAGGGCGGCAATGGCATCGCGCAGCAGCGCCTGCTCCTGCTCGGCCGCCAGTTGCTCGGGCAGGCCCGGGGCGGCGCAGGTGGGTTCGTGTTCCGGCAGCTCGCCTTCCACCAGCCCGCGGCGCGCCGCCTGGCGCTGGTGGTCGAGCACCAGGTTGCCGGCGACGGTGAAGAGGAAGCCGCGCAGGTTGTCGATGCGTTCGCCGCCGGGCAGGCGCGCCAGGCGCAGGAAGGCTTCCTGGGTCAGGTCCGCCGCGACCTGGCGATTGCCGGTGCGCCGCGACACGAAGGCTTCCAGGGCCTTCTTCTGCTCCAGAAACAATCGGGCGAGCTGGGCGTTCCAGGTCGACACGCGGCGACTACCTGCGAGGGGGAAAGCCGCGCACCCTACCAGCTAATGCAATTAATTCGCAATTGCTTCTTCAGCTCACGCCCACGTAGCGGTCCGAGCGGTGGTTGAGCGCCAGCACCAGGTTGAGCATCACCGCGCCCAGCACCGACAGGGCGACCTTTTCCGGCGCCACCACGAAGATCGCCCCCAACACGATGACGGCGTCGATGCCCATCTGCACCGCGCCGGCGCGCAGGCCGAAGCGCTCCTGGAGGAACAGCGCGAGGATGTTCACCCCGCCCAGGCTGGCGCGGTGGCGGAACAGCATCAGCAGGCCCAGGCCCATGGCCGCGCCGCCGAACAGCGCGGCGTAGAGTTCGTTCAGCTGGCTGAAGGCGACCCAGCCCGGGGTCAGTTCGGCCAGCAGCGAGACCAGCAGCACCGCGCAGCCGGTGCGCAGGGTGAAGCCCCAGCCCAGGCGCCAGATGCCGAGCAGGTAGAACGGCAGGTTGACCAGGCAGAACACCAGGCCGAAGGGCCAGCCGGCCAGGTACTTGGCGAGGAAGGCGATGCCCACGGTGCCGCCGGTGAGCAGCCCGGCATGGCTGTAGAAGGCGATGCCGAGGGCCACCAGGGCGGTGCCGAACAGCAGGGCCAGGGCGTCCTCCCACAGCGGGTGGCGGACGAAGAGGGCGGCGATGGTATCCGCCTGGGCGGGGGTGTCGGTCTGGTCGGTCATGATCGGTGTCGGGCGAAAAGACGAAAGCATAGGGCGCCGGCCCGGATGGCGGGCGACCTCGGTCAATGCAGTGAAGAAAAGTCCTAGCGGCGCTGCCAGGTCTCGAAGCGGTAGGCCGGGCTGTTCTCGGCGGCGGCGTGCTCGTCGCACTCGCTGCGTTGCCAGGCGGCCTCGTCGAAGGCCGGGAACCAGGCATCGCCCTCCGGCGCCAGCGCCACGCGGGTCAGGTAGAGCCGCTCGGCCCGCGCCAGGCCCTGTTCGTAGAGCTGGGCGCCGCCGATCAGCATCAGCTCATCCACGCCCTGCTCGCGCGCCCACTGCTCGGCCCGCGCCAGCGCGGCGTCCAGCGACGGGAACACCTCGGCGCCCTCCAGGCGCAGGTCCGGCTGGCGGCTGACCACCAGGTTGAGCCGGCCCGGCAGCGGCCGGCCGAGGGAGTCCCAGGTCTTGCGGCCCATGATGATCGGCTTGCCGAGGGTCTTGGCCTTGAAGTGCTTGAGGTCCGCCGGCAGGTGCCAGGGCAGCTGGTTGTCGCGGCCGATCACGCGGTTCTCGGCGAGGGCGGCGATCAGGCAGAGGGGCAGGGTCGTATTCATGGGCGCGAGGATACCGGCTCGCCCGCCGGGATTGAAGCGCGGTGGCGCATCACGGCGCGCGGCTGCCCGAGCGCTTGCTCACCACCCGGTTGCGCCCCTGCTCCTTGGCCAGGTACAGCGCCACGTCGGCCAGGCGCAGGCAGTCCTCCAGGCTCTGGTGCGGCTCAGGCACCAGCCAGGCGAGGCCCACGCTGATGGTCACCACCGGCGCGACCTCGGAATGCGCATGGGCCAGGCCGAGCGCCTCGATCTCCGCGCGCATCTCTTCGAGGATCGCCAGGATGTCGGCTTCGTCCAGCCCGAACCACAGGCCGACGAACTCCTCCCCGCCGTAGCGCGCGGTGGAGTCCAGCGGCCGCCGCGCATGGCGCCCGACGACCTGGCCCACGGCGCGCAGGGCCTCGTCGCCGGCCGCATGGCCATAGTGGTCGTTGTAGCGCTTGAAGTAGTCCACGTCCGCCATCGCCACGGCAATCGGCTGCGCCTCGCGCACCGCCTGGCGCCAGCTGCGCCCGGCGCGCTCGCTGAATGCCCGGCGGTTGAGCAGGCCGGTGAGATAGTCCTTCTCCGCCAGGTCCTGCAACAGGCCCTGGGCGAGGAAATTCTGCCGGGTGGCGTATTCGAGGAAGTAGCAGCCGAAGCAGCCGATCAGATTGGCGCTGCCGAGGAACACCGCGTTATAGAGCAACTGCTCGGCGGGCAGGCCGCTCGTCACCTCCACCGCCAGATAGGCGAAGAAGGTCAGCCAGCCGCACAGCGCCGCGGTGACGAAGCGCAGGCCGAGGAGGAAATAGCAGAACACCGTGACCAGGATGATGCCCTCGTAGGGCAGCGGAAAGTCCCAGACCCGGGCGATCCAGATGATGCCGTCGACGCCGAGCCCGCAGGCCAGGGCCGCGCCGGCGCCGATCAGCTGCAGGTGCGGGCGCATCCGGCGCACATAGGTGGAGAACCAGGCGATCAGCAGCATCGGCAACATCAGCCC
The DNA here is from genome assembly GCF_029837675.1 of Pseudomonas sp. GD04015. Lineage (NCBI taxonomy): Bacteria > Pseudomonadati > Pseudomonadota > Gammaproteobacteria > Pseudomonadales > Pseudomonadaceae > Pseudomonas > Pseudomonas sp. GD04015. The sequence continues at coordinate 14,405 of NZ_JAOEEE010000004.1, forward strand.
GAGGCGTACCGCCACCGTGCGCTTGTGCACCTCTGCCGGCAGGCTCAGCACGTCCAGCACCGCGAACAGCGCAATGAGCACCACACCCGCGAGCAGCGCCCAGCGCATGCGCACCAGGAACACGCTGAGGTGGTAGCGGTTGAAGGCCGCCTCCATCTCGCCGTCGAAGCTGAGCAGCCGGAAGCCGTCGCGGTGTTGGCGAAGGTAGGGGGAGTCCTGATGGACCCGGTCCAGCGGGGGCAGTTGCATGCGCGCGCTCTTGTTGTTTTTCGATCCAGACTAGTGTTCGGCGGGCCTCGCCACAACCCGGCTTTACCTCCCGCGCGGAACAGGGGTTATGCTGCAAACCCGACCCGCCAACGGAACTGCGCGTGAGCGAAGCCCGATCGAACCACCTGCAATGCCTCTGGCTGTGCGAAGCCGTGCGCCTGCGCGAGGAACACGCCGGCCCCCTGGAAGACGCCGAGGCCAACCGCCAGGCACGCCTGGCCGGGGACGACCTGGCCACCCGCATCCAGGCCCGCGCCCTGTTCCTCGCCGGCCGCGACGGCCAGACCCGCGCCCTGCGACACTGGCTGCAGGGTGCGCGCCTGGCGCTGCTGGCCCTGGCGCTGCTGGCCGTGCTCAGCGGCGCCGGCCTGGCCTTCGCCGCGCTCGGCGACGGCAGCCGCCCGGTCAACGTGTTCTGGGCCCTGGGCAGCCTGCTCGGCCTGCACGCCCTGACCCTGCTCGGCTGGCTGCTCGGCCTGCTCCTGGCCGGCGAGCACCAGGCCGCGCTCGGCCGCCTCTGGCTGTGGCTCAGCGAGAAGCTGGCGCGCGACGCCGCGGCGGCCCAGCTCGGCCCGGCGCTGGTGTTGTTGCTGCGCCGGCGCCGGCTCAACCGCTGGCTGCTCGGTGCCCTGGTCCATGGCCTGTGGCTGCTGGCCCTGGGCTGCGCGGCGCTGATGCTGCTGCTCCTGCTCAGTACCCGGCGCTACGGCTTCGTCTGGGAGACCACCCTGCTCTCCAGCGACGCCTTCGTCGCCCTCACCCACCTGCTCGGCGGCCTGCCGGCCCTGCTCGGCTTCCCGCTGCCGGACGTGGACACCATCCGCGCCAGCGGCGAGACCGCCCTCGCCGTAGAGCAGGCGCGCCACGCCTGGGCCGGCTGGCTGCTCGGCGTGCTGCTGGTGTTCGGCCTGCTGCCGCGCGCCCTGTTCCTCGCGCTGTGCCTGTGGCGCTGGCACCACGGCAGCACCCGCCTGGCGCTGGACCTCCAGTTGCCCGCCTACCGCTTGCTGGCCGAGCGCCTGCAGCCGCCGGCCGAACGCCTCGGCGTGGTCGACGCGGCCCCCGCGGCGCTGCCCGAAGCCAGCGCCGGCCATGCGCCGCACGCCCGCGACGGCGCCCTGCTGGTGGCGGTGGAACTGGACGACAGCCGCCCCTGGCCGCCCGCGCTGGGCAAGGACGTGGCCGACGCCGGCGTGCTCGACAGCCGCGAACAGCGCCTGCGCCTGCTCGACCAACTGACCCGCTTCCCGCCGGCGCGCCTGGCGGTGGCCGTGGACCCGCGCCGCTCGCCGGACCGCGGCACCCTGGCGCTGCTCGGCGAGCTGTCGCGCATGGCCGCCGCCACGCGCATCTGGCTGCTGCCGCCGCCCCCCGGCGAGGCGCTGGACAGCCAGCGCCTGGGCGACTGGCACGAAGCCCTGGGGCGCCTCGACCTGCCCTGTTCCGACGGCGCGCCGCTGACCTGGCTGGAGAGCGGCCATGACTAAGCCGCTGAAACTGGCCGTGGTCGGCCACACCAACGTCGGCAAGACCTCGCTGCTGCGCACCCTGCTGCGCGACGTCGGTTTCGGCGAAGTCTCGCACCGGCCCAGCACCACCCGCCACGTCGAGGGCGCGCGCCTGTCGGTGAGCGGCGAGGCGCTGCTGGAGCTGTACGACACCCCCGGCCTGGAAGACGCCATCGCCCTGCTCGACTACCTGGAACGCCTCGAACGCCCCGGCGAGCGCCTGGACGGCCCGGCCCGCACCGCCCGCTTCCTCGACACCGCCGAGGCGCGCCAGCGCTTCGAGCAGGAGGCCAAGGTGCTGCGCCAGCTGCTGGCCAGCGACGCCGGCCTGTACGTGATCGACGCCCGCGAGCCGGTGCTGGCCAAGTACCGCGACGAACTGGCGGTGCTGGCCGGCTGCGGCAAGCCGCTGCTGCCGGTGCTCAACTTCAGCGCCAGCGAACGCCAGCGCGAGGCCGAGTGGCGCGAGTCGCTGGCCCGCCTCGGCCTGCACGCCCTGGTGCGTTTCGACAGCGTGGCGCCGCCGCTGGACGGCGAACGGCGCCTGTACGAGAGCCTGGCGCTGCTGGTGGAGCCGGCGCGGCCGCGGCTGGAACGGCTGATCGCCGACCACGAGGCGCAGGCCGAGGTGCGCCGCCAGGCCGGCGCCCGGCTGATCGCCGAACTGCTGATCGACTGCGCCGCCTGCCGCCGCAGCGTGGCCGCCCAGCCGCAGATCGAGCAGGGCGAGATCGCCGCCCTGCACCAGGCCGTGCGCCAGCGCGAGCAGCGCTGCGTCGAGGCCCTGCTGCGGTTGTACGCCTTCCGCGAAGGCGACGCCCGCGCCGACGAGCTGCCGCTGCAGGAGGGCCGCTGGGGCGACGACCTGTTCAACCCCGAGACCCTGCGCCAGCTCGGCCTGCGCGTCGGCGGAGGGATGGCCGCCGGGGCCGCGGCCGGCGCCGGCGTCGACCTGCTGGTCGGCGGCCTCACCCTGGGCGCCGCCGCGCTGCTCGGCGCGCTCGCCGGCGGCGGGCTGCAGACCGCGCGCAACTACGGCGACCGCCTGCTCGGCAAGCTCAAGGGCCAGCGCGAACTGACGGTGGACGACAACGTGCTGCGCCTGCTCGCCCTGCGCCAGCGCCAGCTGCTGGCGGCCCTGGCCGCGCGTGGCCACGCGGCGACCACGGCGATCCGCCTGGACTCGCCGCAGGACGCAGCCTGGCGCCAGGGGTCCCTGCCGGAGCCGCTGAAGAAGGCCCGCGCCCACCCCGAGTGGTCGTCGCTCAACCCCAGGGCACGCCTGGAACAGACCGAGCGCGACGAGCAGGTAACGCGCCTGGCCGCAGAACTGTCAGCGCCGTGACAGCCCGGTCCACATCGTCGCCACGACGATCAGCAGGCCGCCGACCCAGGCCTGCAGGCTCAGTTGCTCGTTCAGCCAAAGCACCGCGAACAGCGCACCGAACAGCGGCTCGCTGCCCATCAGCAGGCTGACCCGGGTCGGGCTGCTGCGACCGAGCGCCCAGTTCTGCACGTAGAAGGCGAACAGGGTGGCGAACAGCACCAGGTACAGACTGCCCAGCCAGAACGCCGGCGCGCTCGGCAGCGGCGGCAGGCCGCCGGGCAACAGGCTGCCGATGAGCAGGCAGCCGAACCCCACCACGCCCGTCTGCACCGCGGTGAAGGCCAGCGGCGGTACCTGGCTGTCGGCAGTCAGGCGGCGGATCAGGCACACGCCGAAGGCCCGCACCAGGGCGGCGGCCAGCATCAGCGCGTCGCCCAGGCCGAAGTCCAGGTCCACCCCGCCACTGAGCAGCCAGGTGCCGAGCAGCGACAGCACCACCGCCGGCAGCAGGCGTGCGGCCGGCCGCTGGCCGAGCAGCGCCCATTCGACGAAGGGGGTGAACACCACGCACAGGCTGATCAGGAAGGCCGCGTTGCTGGCGCTGGTGTGGGCGACGCCGTAGGTCTCGCAGAGGAAGATCGCCAGCATCACCAGGCCGGACGGCAGCCCCGGACGCAGCGCGGCGCGGCCGGCGCCACGCAGCTGTGGGGCGAGCAGGAGGAAGGTGATGCAGAAGCGCACGGCGAGGAAGCCGAGCACCGGGTAGAAATCCAGGGCCTGCTTGGCGACCCCGTAGCTGGTACCCCAGACCAGCGCCACCAGCAACAGGAGCAGGTCACTGGTGTGGATCAGGCGGAGGCGGCTGGCGGCGGTCAGGGTGGTCATAGCGGAGCACTTGGGAAACGGACCCGGCGATTGTCCATTGCCACCCTTAGCGTGATAATCCAGTCATTCCGTACAAGACCTGTTCCCTATGAGCATGAATCATCTGCTGCCGCTGATGGCCGGCTTCGTCCGCGTGGTGGAGTGCGGCAGCTTCTCCGCCGCCGCCCGCCAGTCGAACACCAGCGCCTCGGCACTGAGCCGGCAGGTCGCCCAGCTGGAGGCGGCCCTCGGCCTGCGCCTGCTGGAGCGCACCACCCGGCGGCTGCGCCTGTCCGAGGCCGGCGCCGAGGTGTTCGAGCGCTGCCGGGACATGCTCGCGGCGGCCCAGGCGGCCGTGGCGGTGGGCGAGCGGCTGATGAGCCACCCGCGCGGTCAGGTGCGCCTGTCGGCGCCCAAGGCGTTCGGCAAGTACCTGATCGCCCCGCTGTTGGCGGACTTCCTCGCCCGCTACCCGGAGGTAGATGTCAGCCTCAATCTCAGCGACCGCAGCCCGGACCCGATCGCCGAGCCGTTCGACCTGGTGGTGTGCATCACCGACCAGCCGCCGCCGCACCTGGCCGGACGGCCGCTGTGCGAGGTGCGCCAACTGCTGTGCGCCAGCCCCGACTACCTGGCGCGTCACGGCACGCCGCAGCACCCGCAGGAACTGGTGCGGCACGCGTGCCTGTATCTGGACGAACGCCCGGACGACCGCCGCTGGCATTTCAGCGATGGCATCGAGCAATGCGTGGTGACGGTGCAGGGCCGGCTGGCCAGCAACCACAGCGAGGTGCGCCTGAACGGCGCGCTGAACCACCTGGGCATCGCCTGCCTGCCGAGCTTCACCGCCGCCGCGGCGCTGGCCGAGGGGCGCCTGGCGCAGGTGCTGGCGAACTGGCGCTACACCGGCTCCTACCAGGGCACCGCCTGGGTGCTCTACCCGCCCAACCGCCACCTGCCGCCGAAGCTGCGAGTGCTGATCGATCATCTGGCGGCGGGGCTGACCGGCTGAAGCGACCGCCAGCGGCAAAGCACAGTAGAATCGCAACCCATCGAGCAGATGGCCTCATTTAAGGACCAGCAGTGGAACACCAGGATCTCTTCAAAAAACACAGCGACTTTATCTGGGATATCGCCAACCTGCTGCGCGGCCCCTACCGCCCGCCGCAATACCGCCGGGTGATGATTCCGCTGACCGTGCTGCGCCGCCTGGATTGCGTACTGGAGGCCAGCAAGGACAAGGTGCTGGCCGAGTACAAGCTGCTGAAGACCACCGACAAGTTCGACGACGAACTGATTGAGAAGATGATCTGCCGCAAGTTCGAGCTGAACTTCTACAACACCAGCGAATTCACCTTCAAAAGCCTGCTGGCCGACCCCAACAACCTGGCGCGCAACCTGGTTAATTACCTCGCCGGCTTCTCCAACAAGGCACGCAAGATCCTCGATAAGTTCAACTTCGAGGTCGAGATCGAGAGGCTCGAAGACGCCAACCGCCTGTTCGAGGTAATCAAGGCAGTCGCCGCCCTCGACCTGCACCCCGGCCGCGTGCCGAACATGGCCATGGGCTACATCTTCGAGGACCTGGTGCGGCGCTTCAACGAGCAGGCCAACGAAGAGGCCGGTGACCACTTCACCCCGCGCGAAGTGATCAAGTTGATGGTCAACCTGCTGTTCAATGGCCAGGAGGATGTCTACACCGCCGGCAAGGTGATCCGCATCTACGACCCCACCTGCGGCACCGGCGGCATGCTCTCCGAATCGGAGAAGCACATCCTCGAGGAAAACCCGCGCGCCCACGTCGAGCTCTACGGCCAGGAGTACAACCCGGAGTCCTACGCCATCTGCGGCTCCGACCTGATGATCAAGGGCGAAAACACCAACCAGATCATGTTCGGCGACACCCTCGGCACCGGACGTGGCAAGGAAGGAGTAGTCGACGGCGACGGCCACCCCGACGAGACCTTCCACTACATGCTGGCCAACCCACCGTTTGGTGTGGAATGGAAGCCCGAGCAGGACTACGTCACCGACGAGCACAACAAGCTCGGCTTCAACGGTCGCTTCGGCGCCGGCCTGCCGCGCATCAACGACGGTGCCCTGCTGTTCCTCCAGCACATGCTTAGCAAGCGAGTGCCCAGCGAGACCGAAGGCGGTAAAGCGGGCGAAGGTTCGCGCATCGCCGTGGTGTTCAACGGCTCGCCGCTGTTCACCGGCGACGCCGGCAGTGGCGAGAGCAATATCCGCCGCTGGATCATCGAGAACGACTGGCTGGAGGCCGTGGTCGGCCTGCCCGACCAGCTGTTCTACAACACCGGCATCTCCACCTATATCTGGATAGTGACCAACCGCAAGAGCACCAAACGCAAGGGCAAGGTGCAATTGATCAACGCCGCCGATTTCGCCTGGAAGATGAAGAAGAGCCTGGGCGACAAGCGCAAGAAGCTCGGCGAAGGCGAAACCGAGAACGGCGGTTTCGAGCCGAACCATATCGACGCGCTGACCCGCATCCATGGCGCGTTTCAGCACGAGCAGCGCCTGCGCATCGCCGATATCCAGACCAATATCGAGCCGGACCGCAAGAAGAAGCGCGACCAGGACAAGAGCGTGCTGGTCAGCAAGATCTTCGACAACCGCGACTTCGGCTACCTGAAGATCACCGTCGAGCGCCCGCTGCGCCTTAACTTCTCCATCACCGACGCGCGCATCGAGCAAGTGAAGGAAGGCAGCTTCTTTACCGGCCTGGCCAGCAGCAAGAAGCGCAAGGACCTGGCCGGCAGCGCCGCCGAAATCGCCGCTGGCCAGGCTCAGCAGGCGGAAATTCTCGCCATTCTCGAAGGGCTCAAGTCGCAGTTCGCCGCCGGCGAACTGGTTCACAACCGCGACCAATTCGAGAAGTTGCTGAAGTCCGCTTTCAAGGGCAGCGCTATCGGCTGGGGTGCGCCGCTGAAAAAGGCCCTGCTCAGCAAAGGGGCCCTCGGCGAGCAGGACCCCGAGGCGGATATCTGCCGGGACGCCAAGGGCAATCCCGAGCCGGATGCCGATCTGCGCGATACCGAAAACGTCAGCCTGCCCGCCGATATCCCGCTGCCCCTGCCCCTGGCTTACGAAAGCAATGCCGACAAGGGCAAGGTGGACAAAAGCGCGCTACTCAGGCTGGTGCGCCAGCATTGCGAGGACTACCTGGCCCGCGAAGTACTGCCCTACCGTCCGGATGCCTGGATCGACTTCGACAAGACCAAGGTCGGCTACGAAATTCCTTTCAACCGCCACTTCTATGAATACGAAGCACCGCGCCCGCTGACCGAGATTGAAGCCGAGATCAAGGCGCTGGAAGGCGAGATTATGGCCATGCTGAGTGAGGTGGTTTGATGGGGTATAGGGCCTATCCGGAATATAAGGAGTCGGGGGTTGAGTGGCTGTCAGCCATCCCTAAACACTGGGAGGTTCGCCGCCTGAAGTTCATGGCAACTATCCAGAATGGGTGCGACTACAAAGCGGTTGAAAGCGATGACGGATTTCCCGTTATAGGTTCTGGCGGCCAATTTACATCGGCCTCTGAATTCTTATACGACGGAGAGTCCGTGCTCTTTGGCAGAAAAGGAACCATCGACAAACCGCTCCACATAGACGGCAAGTTCTGGACAGTGGATACGATGTTCTACAGCATCATTCATTCAGATGTTGCTGGGCGCTACCTGTACTTTTTTTCGACAATTTTTCAGTACGAAAAGCTAGCCACTCAGACAGCGCTCCCCAGCATCACCCAGCACGATCTCGGAAATCATCTGCTTTTCTACCCCCCCCTCCACGAGCAAAAATCAATTGCTAGTTTTCTCGACCATAAAACCGCACAAATCAACCGACTTATTGAGAAAAAACAGGAGCTGATCGAAAAGCTCCAAGAGCAACGTATTGCGATCACAACACAAGCCGTCACCAAAGGCCTGGATAGCAATGCGGCAATGAAAGACTCGGGAGTTGAATGGCTAGGCAGCGTTCCTGAGCACTGGGGTGTTCACCAGCTATCTTTGCTTACGGAAACCATTCAAACAGGACCATTTGGTAGCCAGCTGCACGCGGCGGATTATGTCGAAGGCGGAGTGCCACTAATCAATCCAGCCCATCTAGTTTCTGGAAATATCATTCCAGATGAGCAATCGGCGATTGATGCTCAGACGGTGGAAAGACTGAATCGCCACAAATTAAGACCTGCAGACATCATCATGGCTCGGCGCGGCGAGATTGGCCGTTGCGCGCTTGTCGAAGAAGAGCAAGCTGGCTGGCTATGTGGCACTGGTTCATTGATTATTCGCTTTGCCACGGGCAATAGCCGTTTCTTTTCCATCGTCATTTCAAGTGGAGGCTTTAGCAAGAAGCTGGAGCTTCATGCAGTCGGCACCACGATGCTCAACCTCAATCCAACCATTGTGGGCCGCATGCTGGTCCCTGTTCCACCGCCGGCCGAGCAGAGCCGAATTGTTTCGTATATAGAAAGTACGACTAAAACAATAGATCGCTCTATCACCAAAGCACGAGAAACTATCGGTCGTCTTCAGGAATACCGTACAGCCCTAATCACCGCCACTGTTACCGGCCAGATAGATGTGAGAAATTCCTGCAAGGAGCAACAATGGCGGTAGACACTAAGCAGTACTTTAATGGCATTCGCTCTTACCTGAATTCTCACTACCAAATATCTACTCGCGACAACGGACGAATAGTACTAGAAGAGAAAATTTTCCTATCCGGGCAAACAAGGCCGACGACTTATAAAGTTAGATTTGGCTTTGACGGCGAGGTGATTGTCGTAAATCTTGACAAGAAAAATAGCAAAGGCAATTCAGATCCACTTTTCCACTTCCTCGAAGATGAAGCGAAGCCATGGGCAAAGAGATGCGATTTCGTTGTTTTTCAATCTAATAAAAGTCGGATAAATATTTATTGCTTCGAATTCAAGTCCGCCTCATTGCCTGAAGGCCTGGTTGACCAGCTAAATGCAAGCGTGGCTTGGTGCAAGGCTTTGCAAAGTATTATCAAGCTCTACACAAACAAGACAAAGCAGATGACGCTGAAGAAATTTGTTCTATCTAGCATGGCGGACCCATCAAGATTCTTGGATGCAGGAAAATACATCAAAAGGGACCACACCATCCGCCACTACAACTATGACGAGTTGACAGGGCTAAAACTTGAGGATCTTGAGCATGAGAATCCTGAAATCCTTCGCTGAGTGGTGCGTTTGATGCAAGTCGAACAGTTCCGCTCCGGCCAGTGGCTGCAGCAGTATCAGTACAAGAGCTTTTCGCCGACGCCGATCAACTGCGAATGGCAGTGGCTCGACCCGCAGCTCAATACATTGCTGGAGCGTGCCTCGCGGGCGCTGGCGGAGCTGAATGCGCTGTCGCTGATGGTGCCGGACGTGGATCTGTTTATCCGCATGCATATCGCCAAGGAGGCCAACACCTCCAGCCGCATCGAGGGCACCCAGACGCAGATGGACGAAGCCATCATGCGCAAGGAGCAGGTGGCACCGGAGAAGCGTGACGACTGGCAGGAGGTGCAGAACTATATCGAGGCGATCAATACCGCCGTCGCAGACCTCGCGCAGCTGCCGCTGTCCATCCGCGTGCTCAAGCAAACCCATGCGGTGCTGATGCAGGGCGTGCGCGGCGATCACAAGATGCCGGGGGAATTTCGTACTTCGCAGAACTGGATCGGCGGCAGCAACCTGAACAACGCGGTGTTCGTGCCGCCGCACCCGGATGAGGTGGCGGAGCTGATGGGCGACCTGGAGAAGTTCTGGCACAACGAGCAGGTGCAGGTGCCGGACCTGATCCGCATCGCCCTCAGCCATTACCAGTTCGAGACCATTCACCCCTTTCTCGACGGCAATGGGCGCATCGGCCGCCTGCTGATCACCCTGTATCTGGTGGACAAGGGCCTGCTGCACAAGCCGGCGCTGTACCTGTCGGACTTCTTCGAGCGCAACCGTGGAGCCTACTACGACGCGCTGACCGTGGTGCGCAGCTCCAACGACCTGCTGCATTGGTTGCGCTTCTTCCTCACCGCCGTGGTGGAGACCGCCACCAGCAGCAAGAACACCTTTATGGCGATCATGACCCTGCGCCATGAGGTGGAGCACCAGATTCTCACCCTGGGCAAGCGGGCGGAAAACGCCAAGAAACTGCTGCTGCACCTGTACCAGCGGCCCATGGTCAGCATTGGCGACGTCTCGGAGATACTCGACGTGACGCATCCGAGCGCTGCGGCCTTGGTGAAGCAGCTGGAAGGCCTGGACATCCTGGTGGAAACCACCGGCTATGGGCGCAACCGGCTCTACCTGTTCCACCGCTATTTCGATCTGTTCATGGCCTGAAAGGCCGTGGCCGGCTTACATAAGAAAATCCATATGTAAGCTTGCCTCTATAAGATTACATATGGATCTTTGTCTGTAAGATTCATCGAACCACCCTTACACATAAAAGGCGCTATGTAAGACAGCGCCGTCGCCGCTCACAGAAGGATCGACCGTGGCCAAGAAGCACAGCGAAGCGCAGTTCGAGGACGCCATCGAGTATTCCCTGTTGCACGAGGGCGGGTTGAGCCAGGGCCATAGCCAGGACTATGACCCTACCCGCGCGTTGGAATCGGGCAGCGTGCTGGACTTTATCCAGCGCACCCAGCCCAAGCTGTGGCAGGCGCTGCAGGCCATTCAGGGTGAAGGCGCCGGCGCGCTGGTGCTCGACAGCCTGTGCAAGGAGCTGGACACCAAGGGCATGCTCAAGGTGCTGCGCCATGGTTTCAAGTGCTACGGCAAGCTGCTGCGGGTGGCCTTCTTCGCGCCGAGCAACGGCCTCAACCCGGACACCCTGGCGCTCTACGCGCAGAACCGCGTGTCGGTGACCCGCCAGCTGTACTTCTCCGACAAGGACAACAAGTCGCTGGACCTGGTGCTGTTCATCAATGGCCTGCCGATTGTCACCGCCGAGCTGAAGAACTCGCTGTCCGGGCAGACGGTGGAAGACGCCAAGCTGCAGTACAAGACCCAGCGCGACCCGCAGGAGAAGCTGTTCGAGTTCAAGAAGCGCGCCCTGGTGCATTTCGCCGTGGACCAGGACCTGGCCTTCATGACCACTCGCCTGTCCGGCGGCAAGACGGTATTTCTGCCGTTCAACCTGGGCTTCCCGATCACCCCGACGGAAACCGGCGCCGGCAACCCTCCGGCCGCCGACGGCGGCTACCGCACCAGCTACCTGTGGCGCAAGGTGTGGCAGCGCGACAGCCTGCTGGATATCGTCGGCCAGTTCATGCACCTGCAGGAAGACGAGAAACGCATCGTGGTCGACGGCGTGGTCAAGAAGATTCGCAAGGAAACCATGATCTTCCCGCGCTACCACCAGCTCGACGCAGTGCGCCGGTTGATCGACCACAGCCGCGCTCATGGCAGCGGCCGCAACTACCTGGTGGAACACTCGGCGGGCTCGGGCAAGTCCAACTCCATCGCCTGGCTGGCCCACCGCCTGTCCAGCCTGCACGATGCCGGCGACACCAAGGTGTTCGACTCGGTGGTGGTGATCACCGACCGGCGTGTGCTGGATCAACAGCTGCAAGACACCATCTATCAGTTCGAGCACAAGCAGGGCGTGGTGCAGAAGATCGACCAGGACACCAAGCAGCTGGTGCAGGCACTGGCCGGCGGCACGCCGATCATCATCACCACGCTGCAGAAGTTTCCCTTCGTCACCGAAACACTGGACAAGCTCAACCAGCAGGGCAATCCGAACGCGCTGGCGATCAGCACCCAGGGCAAGCGCTATGCGGTGATCATCGACGAGGCGCACAGCTCGCAGTCCGGCGAAACGGCGATGGACATGAAGTACGTGCTCAACCAGCACGGCATCGAGGAAGCCGCCGCGCAGTACCGTGCGGACAACCCCGACGAGGAGAGTGACGGCGTGCTGCGCGAGATGCTCAAGCGCGGGCGGCAGGCCAATATCAGCTTCTTCGCCTTCACCGCCACGCCCAAGTACAAGACCAAGCATGTGTTCGACGAGCCGGGGCCGACCGGCATGGCTCCGTTTCACAAGTACGGCATGCGCCAGGCCATCGAGGAGCGCTTCATCCTCGACGTGCTGGCGCACTACACCACCTACCAGACCTACTACAAGCTGACCCAGTCCGCCGCCAACGACCCGCAGGTGCAACGCAAGAAAGCGGCGCTGGCCCTGGCGCGCTTCCTGACCCTGAACCCACACAACATCAACCAGAAGACCGAGGTGATGGTGGAGCACTTCCGCACTCACGTGCGGCACAAGATCGGCCAGCGGGCCAAGGCCATGGTCGTCACCGAGTCGCGCCTGCATACGGTGCGCTACAAGCTGGCCTTCGATGCCTATATCGCCAGTAAGGGCTACACCGACGTGAAGTCGCTGGTGGCCTTTTCCGGCAGCGTGGAAGACCCGGACTTCAAGGACAAGACCTACACGGAAGTCGGCATGAACGGCGGCATCTCCGAGCGCGAGCTGCCGGAAACCTTCGCCGGCGAGGAGTACCGCGTGCTACTGGTGGCGGAGAAGTACCAGACTGGCTTCGATCAGCCGCTGCTGCACACCATGTACGTGGACAAGAAGCTCGCCGGCATCCAGGCAGTGCAGACCCTGTCGCGCCTCAACCGCATGGCGGCGGGTAAGGAAGACACCTTCGTGCTGGATTTCCGTAACAAGCCCGAGGAGATCTTCAAAGCCTTCAAGCCCTATTACGGCGAGACGCCCTACGAGGAACTGACCGACCCGCAGCACCTGTATCGCCTGCAGCACCAGATCGAGGAGCTGCAGCTGATATACGCCGATGAAGTGCGTGACTACTGCATGCTGTACTTCGCCGGCAAGCGCAAGGAGAGCGTGCACGACCAGGCCAGGATGAACGGCATCCTCGATCTGGCGGTGGAGCGCTTCAAGCAGCTAGACGAAGAAGAGCAGCTGGAATGCAAGGGGCTGCTGGTCAATTTCCGTAACCTGTATGGCTTCCTCTCCCAGGTGATGCCCTACCAGGACTCAGAGCTGGAGCGTCTTTACACCTATCTGCGTTTCCTGCTGACCAAGCTGCCGCGCGACGCCAGCGGTCCGGGCTACCAGGTGGATGACGAGGTCACCCTGGAGTACTACCGGCTGCAGAAGATCAGCGAGGGCAGTATCGACCTAACGCAAGGGGAAGCCACCGCGCTGAAGGGCCCCAGCGATGTCGGCACCGGCCGGCCGGGCGACGAGGAAGTACCGCTGTCGGAGCTGGTCAAAGCGCTGAACGAACGCTTCGGCACCAACTTTACCGAGGCGGATCAGCTGTTCTTCGATCAGATCGAGGCCGAGGCCATCGCCAACGAGGACCTGGAGAAGGCGGTCAACGCCAACTCGCTGGAAGACTTCGGCTATGTGTTCCGCAAGGCCTTCGAGGGGCTGGTGATCGACCGCATGGAGGGCAACGAGGAAATCTTCACCCGGCTGATGGCCGATGGCGACTTCCGCGACCTGGCCTCCGAGCACCTGCTGCGAAAAGTGTACAGGGCGCTACGCAAATAACGCCCTTTACCCTACCCACCAGCGCCTTGATATTCGGACACACCTAGTAGGTCGGCCAGAACTATAGGATGGGTTGAATTCAGCAATACCCATCGACTGTCCTGGGTATCGCTACGCTCAACCCAGGCTACGGGGGTACTCATGGAATCTCTGCCGCCACCTCCACGGGCGTTGTGGCTGCCGCAGCTTCAACAACTGACGGACCTGTATCAACAGGCGTGCTTGGGCGGTTCTGGACTTGCTGAACCTCCTGCTGCGGGCCGTAGGGACTCAGGTAGCTCAACACCAGCAGTACCACTAGGAATATCCAGCGGGGCCACGGCTCGCCGCCCGTATACCTGGCCAGCAGGCCCGGCTTGATCAGGCAGGCCAGCACCGCCACGAGAAGGACGTTGAACAGGATCATGGTCGTCATGGCGAACCCCTGGCCTGGTCGCGACCGGCGCCCTAGACGGCGACCGGCGCGGCGATGTGCGGGTGGGCCTGGTAGTTCTGCAGCTCGAAGTCCTCGAAGCGGAAGGCGAACAGGTCCTTCACCTCGGGGTTGAGCTTCATGGTCGGCAGCGGCAGCGGCTCGCGGGTGAGCTGCAGGTCGGCCTGTTCCAGGTGGTTGGCGTACAGGTGGCAGTCGCCGCCGGTCCAGACGAAGTCACCCGGCTGCAGGTCGCAGACCTGGGCGATCATCAGGGTCAGCAGGGCGTAGCTGGCGATGTTGAAGGGCACGCCGAGGAAAATGTCGGCCGAGCGCTGGTACAGCTGGCAGCTCAACTTGCCATCGGCGACGTAGAACTGGAACAGGGCGTGGCACGGCGGCAGGGCCATTTCGTCGACCAGCGCCGGGTTCCAGGCGGAGACGATCAGGCGGCGCGAGTCCGGATTCTTCCTGATCATCTCCACCAGCTTGGAAATCTGGTCGATCGACTCGCCGTCCGGCGCCGGCCAGCTACGCCACTGGTAGCCGTACACCGGGCCGAGGTCGCCGTTCTCGTCGGCCCACTCGTCCCAGATGCGCACGCCGTTTTCCTTCAGATAGCGGATGTTGGTATCGCCCTGCAGGAACCACAGCAGCTCGTGAATGATGGATTTCAGGTGGCACTTCTTGGTGGTCACCAGGGGGAAGCCGTCGGCCAGGTCGAAGCGCATCTGGTGGCCGAACACGCTGTAGGTGCCGGTGCCGGTGCGGTCGCTCTTGAAGGTGCCGGTCTCGCGCACCCGGCGCATCAGGTCGAGGTACTGTTTCATCTCAGCTCCAGTGAAAAAAGCATTCCCAAGAACGTCGCGAGCGAAGGTCGGGCAAGGCGGATGCGGGCGAAAAAGCGCAGTTTACTCAAGTAAATGAGCATTTTGAGCGCGCATCCAACGCAGCCCGACCGAGCGCAGCAGTTATTGGGCGGCTTGGCGACGGTAGGCCCAGACCATCAGGCCGGCGCCGGCGAGAATCATCGGCACGCACAGCACCTGGCCCATGGTCAGCCAGCCGAAGGCCAGGTAGCCGAGCTGGGCGTCCGGCACGCGGACGAACTCGACGATGAAGCGGAACACCCCATAGCAGATCGCGAACAGGCCGGACACCGCCATGGTCGGGCGCGGCTTGCGCGAATAGACCCAGAGGATGGCGAACAGCGCCACGCCCTCCAGGGCGAACTGGTACAGCTGCGACGGGTGGCGCGGGTCCGGCCCGCCGTTGGGGAAGACCATGGCCCAGGGCACGTCGGTGACCTTGCCCCACAGCTCGGCGTTGATGAAGTTGCCGATGCGCCCGGCGCCCAGGCCGATGGGCACCAGCGGGGCGATGAAGTCCATCAGCTCGAAGAAGCTCTTGCCGTTGCGCCGGCCGAACCACCAAGTGGCCAGCATCACGCCGATCAGGCCGCCATGGAAGGACATGCCGCCCTCCCATACCCGGAGGATCTTCAGCGGGTCGGCCAGGTAGGCCGGCAGGTCGTAGAACAGGGCATAGCCCAGGCGGCCGCCGAGGATCACGCCCATCGCCACCCAGAACACCAGGTCGGAGAGCTTCTCCCTGGTCCAGGCGGGGTCGAAGTCCTTCAGCCGGCGACTGGCGAGGAACCAGGCGCCGCCGATGCCGACCAGGTACATCAGGCCGTACCAGTGGACCTTGATGACGCCGAGATCTAGGGCGACCGGGTTTATCTGGGGGTAAGTCAGCATTGCGACTCCTTAGATCAGGAAGCTCGTGCCCACGCAGAGCAGCAGCAGGGCGAACAGACGTTTGAGCACCAGCGCCGGCAGGCGGTGTGCCAGGCGCGCGCCGAAGCGGGCGAAGAACATGCTGGTGATGGCGATGCCGGCCACCGCCGGCAGGTACACGTAGCCCAGGCTCCACGGCGGCAGGTGGGTCTCGTTCCAGCCCAGCGCCATGAAGCTCAGGGCGCTGGCCACGGCGATGGGCAGGCCGCAGGCCGAGGAGGTCGCCACCGCCTGCTGCATGGGCACGCTGCGCCAGGTCAGGAAGGGCACGGTCAGCGAGCCGCCGCCGATGCCGAAGATCGCCGAGGCCCAGCCGATCACCGCGCCTGCCGAGGTCAGCCCGGGCTTGCCCGGCACCGCGCGGCTGGCCCTGGGCTTCAGCCCCAGGCCCATCTGGATGGCGATGACGATGGCGAACACGCCGATGATCTTCTGCAGCATCGGGCCCTGGATGGCCGCCGCGGTGACCGAGCCGAGCGCGGCGCCGAGCAGGATGCCCAGGCTCATCCAGGCGAACACCGGCCACAGCACGGCGCCCTTGCGCTGGTGCTCCAGCACCGAGTTGATCGAGGTGAAGATGATGGTGGCCAGCGAGGTGCCCACGGCCAGGTGGGTCAGCACCGAGGGGTCGAAGCCCTGGGCGGTGAAGCTGAAGACCAGCACCGGGACGATGATGATGCCGCCACCCACGCCGAACAGTCCGGCCAGTACCCCGGCCGCCGCGCCCAACACCAGATAGAGCAGGAATTCCATGGAGCCCCCCGAAATCGAAGCGGCATGGTAACGGAAGGCGCTCCCGGCCTCCACTTGGCGCGACGGATGCAGTAGGCTCGGTCCTACCCTACACAGGACCACCTACCATGTGCCTGATCGCCTTCGCCTGGCGCCCCGGCCACCCGCTACCGCTGGTGCTGGCCGCCAACCGTGACGAGTTCTACGACCGCGCCGCCACGCCGCTGGGCGAGTGGGCCGACATCCCCGGCCTGTACGCCGGGCGCGACCTGCAGGCCGGCGGCACCTGGCTGGGGATGACGATCGGGGGTCGCTTCGCCGCCCTGACCAACATCCGCGACCCGCGCCAGCCACGCGGCGCCCGTTCGCGCGGCGAGCTGCCGTTGGACTACCTGCGCGGCGAAGCCTCGGCGCCGGCGTTCCTGGCCGAGCTGGCGCTGCGGGTGGACGAATACAGCGGCTTCAACCTGCTGCTCGGCGACCGTCACGCGCTGTACTACTTCAATTCCGAGGAAGGCGAGATCCGCCGTCTGCTGCCCGGGCTCTACGGGCTGTCCAACGCGGGGCTGGACACGCCCTGGCCCAAGGTGCTGCGGGCCACCGCGGCGCTCGCCGCGACCCTGGACGACCCGCGACCGGAGCGCCTGCTGGACCTGCTCGGCGACCGCCAGCAACCGCCCCGGGTCCTGCTGCCGGATACCGGCGTCGGGCTGGACTGGGAAATGCTGCTGGCCACGGTGTTCATCGTCGGCCCCGGCTACGGCACCCGGGCCAGCACCGCGCTGGTGATGGCCGGAGACGGCGGCGTGCGCCTGGTGGAGCGCAGCTTCGGCGACGAGGGCCGTGCCATCGGCGACGTGGACCTGCGCTTCGAGACCTGACCGGTCAATCCTGCCAGTCGCAGAAGCAGCCCACCGCCAGGCTGCTGTCGGCGCGCACCGGCCGGCCGGCCACCAGCGCCTCCAGGATCGGCTCGATGAAGCTGTTGCTGGACGTGCACAGCGCGCCCTCGCTGTAGGGGCCGAAGTAGGCCAGGCGGCCCTCCCGATCCCAGATCGCCACCGCCGGGCTGGCCGGCAGGCCCTCGCTGCCCGGCAGCGCGTCCAGCGGCTGCAGCGCCTGCAGGTTGCCCGGCAGGCGGCCGTGGCTGCCGGCCTTCTGCACCGCATAGAACTGCACGCCGCGCGGCGCGTAGGCCTGCACCAGCTCGCCGAGGTGCTGCTGGTTGCCGACGTTGCACGGGCAGCCCGGGTCCCAGAAATGCACCAGGCGGATCGCCCCCGGCCCGGCCAGCTCGGCCGGCAGGCGCAGCTCGGCGCCCGAGAACAGCTCGGTGCGCGGCTCGAACGGGCGGATGTAGCGCGTCTGGAACCACCACAGGGCGGTCGCCATGGCGGCCAGCCAGAGGATGACGACCAGACTGACGAGGAGGGTCTTGCGGCGGACGGGCATGATCGCGGGCACGGGGAAACGGGCGCCTAGCTTGCCACGCCGCGCCCGACAGCTGAATATCGGCGCTCTCTCCATCGCTCGCCGAAACGCCATGACCGCCATGCCCCAGCCCCTGCCAGAGCCCTTCCAGCCCGCGCGCCTGCGCGCCGGCCTGCGACCCTTGGCCGCGGCCCTGCCCATGGATGCCGAAGCGCTGGCCTACCAGCGCTACTACGGCCTGGACCTGCCGCAGCACGCCGGCATGCGCAGCCGCCTGGGGCGCTTCCAGTGCGACGGCCTCGACCTGGTGGCCCAGCTGTGGCTGCCGCCGGAGCCCCGGGCGACCCTGATCCTGCTGCATGGCTACTACGATCACATGGGCTTGTACCGCCACGTGGTGGACTGGGCACTGGGGCAGAACCTCGCGGTGCTGGCCTGCGACCTGCCCGGCCACGGCCTGTCCGCCGGCGCGCGGGCCAGCATCGACGACTTCGCCGCCTACCAGCGCACCCTGCAGTGCCTGTTCGCCGAGGCCGCCGGCCTCGACCTGCCGCAACCCTGGCACCTGTGCGGGCAGAGCACCGGTGGCGCCATCCTGATCGACTTCCTGCTGCTCGGCGCACCCCGCCCGGAGCCCGGCGCCACCATCCTCCTGGCGCCGCTGGTGCGGCCGCGGGCCTGGGGCCTGTCGAAGATCAGCTACCACCTGATCGGGCCGTTCCGCAGCGAGATTCCCCGACGCTTCTCGGAGAACTCCGGCGACGCCGAATTCCTCGACTTCCTGCGCCACCGCGACCCGCTGCAGCCGCGCCACCTGCCGACCGCCTGGGTCGGCGCCCTGGCCAAGTGGATTCCGCGCATCGAACGGGCCGCG
The DNA here is from genome assembly GCF_029837675.1 of Pseudomonas sp. GD04015. Lineage (NCBI taxonomy): Bacteria > Pseudomonadati > Pseudomonadota > Gammaproteobacteria > Pseudomonadales > Pseudomonadaceae > Pseudomonas > Pseudomonas sp. GD04015. The sequence goes on from NZ_JAOEEE010000004.1 coordinate 33,200, forward strand.
CCCCGGCCGCTGCGCCCGCTGGTGGTGCAGGGCGAGGCGGACATGACAGTGGACTGGCGGCACAACCTGCGGGTGCTGCAGGCCAAGTTCGACCAGCCGGAAATCCTGCGCATCCCCGGCGCCCGCCATCACCTGGTCAACGAGAGTGAAGGCATCCGCCGCGAATACTTCGACTTCCTCGGCGAACGGCTGCGCTAGAACCCCGTAGCCCGGATGCCATCCGGGTCCCAGGCAACTCCCGCCCCGGATCGCATGCGGGCTACATCAGATGCCCTGCGGCTGGCCGCCCTGGCCGCTCGCCGCCAGGCCGGCCCGCAGGGCGGCCACGGCGGCCTGGTAGTAGGCCTTGCCGCCGGGGGACTGGGCGAAGGCCACGAACTCGTCCAGCTCCGGGTCGGACAGGTCGCGGTAGACGTGCAGCAGGGTGTTGTCGATGTCGCCCTCGATCTGCTGCATCAGGCGTTCGCGCTGGCTCTGCACCAGCATCTGCGTCTGGTCGCCGCCGAACAGCCCCGGCACCATCGAACTCAGGCTGTCGGCCGCGACCCCGGCCAGGGCCAGGCTGACCTCGGCGGCGGCCTCGGTGGCCGGCAGCTCGCGGGCCAGGTGGCGGATCAGCAGGCGGCGGGTGGCATCGGCCTCCACCGCCGGCAGGCCGTTGGCGTGGGCGGCCAGCTGTTCGCGGGAGGTGGCGAGGGTCTCGGCGGCGACGATGCGCCGGCCCAGCGCGGATTCGAAGAACTGCAGCGCCGGCTGCGGGTCCGCCAGCTCCGTGCGCAGGGTGGCCAGGGCGCGCTGGTCCATCCCGGTCGGCTCGAAGCGGCGGTTGCTGTTGTGCACCAGGGCCTGGAACACCGCCGGCGGCAGGCTGGCCTGGTAGCGCTGCTGGGCTGCCTTGAGGGCGTCGCCGAAGTGGGCGCGCTGGTCCGGCCAGCCGGCGCTCTGGTAGAGCCTGGCGTAGTCGTCGGCGGAAACGGCGAAGCTGCACAGCAGCATGAACAGAGCGAAAACGGCGCGCATGAAGAACTCCTGTCTGGCGGCTATTGTAGGGGGCCGCAGGCGGCGCTGGTAGAATCGGCGCATGACCGATACCCCCCTGCAGCGGCTCCTGCCGCAAATCATCGATGACCTCGCCGGCCAAGGCTGGTCGCGGCAGATCCATGTCCTGCCGGAGACTCTGACCCACGAACTGGCCGCCGAGTGCCGCAAGCGGGCCCGCGAAGGCGCATTGACGCCGGCCGGGGTCGGCCGCGGCCAGGGTCTGGCGGTGCGCGAGGGCATCCGCGGCGACAGCATCCAGTGGCTGGAACACGGCCAGAGCGCCCCCGGCGACCGCTACCTGCAGGCGCTGGACGAACTGCGCCAGGCGCTCAACCAGGCCTTCTTCCTCGGCCTGGAAGACTTCGAGTGCCACTTCGCCTGCTACCCGCCCAGGGCCTTCTACCAGAAGCACCTGGACCGCTTCCGCGACGACGACCGGCGCACCGTCAGCGCCGTGTACTACCTCAACGACGACTGGCGGGCCGAGCACGGCGGCGCCCTGCGCCTGTACCTGCCGGACGAGGCCGAGCTGGACGTTCTGCCGGCCGCCGGCACCCTGGTGCTGTTCATGTCCGCCGAGCTGCCCCACGAGGTGCTGCCGGCCAGCCGCGAACGCCTGTCGATCACCGGCTGGTTCCGGCGGCGCTGAACCCAGGGTCGGCGACGCGGGTTGCACCCGCCCTACAGGAGGAGTGATGGAGAAGCTGCTGGTCAGCCGCTGTCTGCTCGGCCACAAGGTGCGCTACGACGGTGGCGCCCACGGGCCCTACGGTCTGCTGCAGCGCTGGCAGGAGGAAGGCCGCATCGTGCCGCTGTGCCCGGAGGTGGCCGGCGGCCTGCCGACCCCGCGCCCGCCGGCGGAGATTCCCGGCGGCCAGGGCGGCGGCGTGCTGGACGGCACGCTGCCGGTGCTGACCGACGCCGGCGACGACGTCACCGCCGCCTTCGTAGCCGGTGCCGAGGCCGCCCTGGCGCTGGTCCGGCGACACGGCCTGCGCGTGGCCGTGCTCAAGGCACGCAGCCCGTCCTGCGGCAACACCCACAACTACGACGGCAGCTTCGGCGGCCGCCTGGTCGAGGGCGAAGGCGTCACCGCCGCCCTGCTGCGGCGCGCCGGGGTGAAGGTGTTCAACGAACAGCAACTGGCCGAGGCAGCCGCCGAGCTGGGCAGGTTGGAGGGCGCGTAATTGCGTGTGCCCCGCCCCGGATTGCACGCTCAGGTAGGGCGGGTGAAACCCGCGGCCGGACGCGGGTTACACCCGCCCTACGACTGTGGGAGCGGCCTTGGCCGCGAAATTCGCGGATAAATCCGCTCCCACAAAGGCAGACACGAGACATCTCATGAAAAAAGGGGAGGCAATGCCTCCCCTTTCCATCCTACCCGCCTGGCTCAGCGCACCTGCGGCGCGGTCAGCTTCTCCAGCAGCGCCGCCTGGGCGTTGCGCGGGTTGGCGTTGCCGGTAGGGCTGATGCGCTGGTAGCGGCCGTCCGGCTGCAGCACCCAGGCCTGGGTGTTGTCGGACAGGTAGCTCTCCAGCTCCTTCTTGACCCGGGTGATCAGCTTCTTGCCTTCCATCGGGAAGCAGGTCTCCACCCGCTTGTCGAGGTTGCGCTCCATCCAGTCGGCGCTGGACAGGTACAGCTGCTCGTCGCCGCCGTTGAGGAAGTAGTAGATGCGGCTGTGTTCGAGGAAGCGGCCGACGATAGAGCGCACGTGGATGTTGTGCGACACGCCGTGCACGCCCGGCCGCAGGCAGCACATGCCACGCACCACCAGGTCGATGCGCACGCCCATCTGGCTGGCCTTGTACAGGGCGCGGATGATCTTCGGGTCGGTCAGCGAGTTGACCTTGGCCATGATATGCGCCGGCTTGCCCTCGCTGGCGAACTGCGCCTCGCGGGCGATCATGTCGAGCAGGGTCTTCTTCAGGGTGAAGGGCGCGTGCAGCAGCTTCTTCATGCGCAAGGTCTTGCCCATGCCGATCAGCTGGTTGAACAGCTTGGACACGTCCTCGCCCAGCGCCTCGTCGGCGGTCAGCAGGCTGTAGTCGGTGTACAGCTTGGCGTTGCCGGCGTGGTAGTTGCCGGTGCCGAGGTGGGCGTAGCGGCGCAGCTCGCCGTTCTCGCGGCGCAGGATCAGCATCATCTTGGCGTGGGTCTTGAAGCCGACCACGCCGTAGATCACCACGGCGCCGGCGGCCTGCAGGCGGCTGGCCAGCTGCAGGTTGGATTCCTCGTCGAAGCGCGCGCGCAGCTCGATCACCGCGGTGACCTCCTTGCCGTTGCGCGCCGCTTCCACCAGGGCGTCGACGATTTCCGAGTTGGCCCCGGAGCGGTACAGGGTCTGCTTGATCGCCAGGACGCTGGGGTCCTTGGCGGCCTGGCGCAGCAGGTCGATCACCGGGGTGAAGGACTCGAACGGGTGCATCAGCAGGATGTCCTGCTTGCCGACCACGCTGAAGATGTTTTCGGCGTTCTGCAGCAGCTTGGGAATCACCGGGGTGAAGGAGGTGTGCTGCAGCTCCGGGTGGCTCTCCAGCCCGGTGATGGAGAACAGGCGGGTCAGGTTGACCGGGCCGTTGACCCGGTACAGCTCGTTCTCGCTGAGGTTGAACTGCTTGAGCAGGAAGTCCGACAGGTGCTTGGGACAGGTGTCGGCCACTTCCAGGCGCACGGCGTCGCCGTAGCGGCGGCTGAACAGCTCGCCGCGCAGGGCGCGGGCCAGGTCCTCGACGTCCTCGGCGTCCACCGAGAGGTCGGCGTTGCGGGTCAGGCGGAACTGGTAGCAGCCCTTGACGCTCATGCCGTGGAACAGGTCGTCGGCGTGGGCATGGATCATCGACGACAGGAACACGTAGTTGTCCCCCGCCCCGCCCACTTCCTCGGGCACCCGGATGATGCGCGGCAGCAGGCGCGGCGCCGGGATGATGGCCAGGCCGGAGTCGCGGCCGAAGGCATCGACGCCTTCCAGCTCGACGATGAAGTTGAGGCTCTTGTTCACCAGCAGCGGGAACGGGTGGGTCGGGTCGAGGCCGATCGGCGTGATGATCGGCGCGATCTCGTCGCGGAAGTAGCGGCGCACCCAGGTCTTCAGCTTGGTGGTCCAGTGGCGGCGGCGGATGAAGTTGATCTGGTGCTTGGCCAGCGCCGGCAGCAGCACGTCGTTGAGCAGCGCGTACTGGCGCTCGACCTGCTCGTGGGCGATCTCGGAGATGCGCGACAGCACCTGGCTGGGCAGCAGGCCGTCGGCGCCGGCCTGTTCGCGGGCGAAATTGATCTGTTTCTTCAGGCCGGCGACGCGGATCTCGAAGAACTCGTCGAGGTTGCTGGAGAAGATCAGCAGGAACTTGAGCCGCTCGAGCAGCGGATAGGACTCGTCCAGCGCCTGCTCCAGCACGCGGATGTTGAACTGCAGCTGGGACAGCTCGCGATGGATGTACAGGCTGCTGTCGTCCAGGCCCGGGATCGGCGGCGGCGGTGCGGGGGCCGGCTCCGGCTCGGGCGCGGGGGCGACCACCTCGGCCACGACTTCCTCCGGCGCCTGGGGCTCGACCTCGAGCTGGGCGTCGGCGATCTGGGTCTTGCTGAGTCCCTCGGTATTCATGCCTTGCTTCCCTGGGGCGGCTTCAGCGCCCCTCGTTCAAGAGTTCTGCCGCACGTACGGCGAAATAGGTGAGGATGCCATCGGCGCCCGCGCGTTTGAAGGCGGTCAGCGATTCGAGGATCACCGCCTCGGACAGCCAGCCGTTCTGGATCGCGGCCATGTGCATGGCGTACTCGCCGCTGACCTGGTAGGCGAAGGTCGGCACCCGGTAGGTGTCCTTCACCCGCCAGACGATGTCCAGGTAGGGCATGCCCGGCTTGACCATGACCATGTCGGCGCCTTCGGCCAGGTCCGCCGCCACTTCGTGCAGCGCCTCGTCGCCGTTGGCCGGGTCCATCTGGTAGCTGGCCTTGTTGGCCTTGCCGAGGTTGGCGGCCGAGCCGACCGCGTCGCGGAACGGGCCGTAGTAGGCGCTGGCGTACTTGGCCGAGTAGGCCATGATGCGCACGTTGTGCTGGTCGGCCAGTTCCAGGGCCTCGCGGATGGCCTGGATGCGCCCGTCCATCATGTCCGACGGCGCCACCACCTGGGCCCCCGCCTCGGCGTGGGACAGCGCCTGCCTGACCAGGGCGTCCACGGTCACGTCGTTCATCACGTAGCCGTCGTCGTCGAGGATGCCGTCCTGGCCGTGGGTGGTGAAGGGGTCCAGAGCCACGTCGCTGATCACCCCCAGTTCCGGGAACCGGGCACGCAGAGCGCGGATGGCGCGCTGGGCGATGCCGTCCGGGTTCCAGGCCTCGGCGCCATCGAGCGACTTCTTCTCCAGCGGGGTCACCGGGAACAGCGCCAGGGCCGGGATGCCCAGCGCCACCCAGCGTTCGGCCGCCTCGAGCAGCAGGTCGATGGACAGGCGCTCGACGCCCGGCATGGACGGGACCGCCTCGCGGCGGTTCTCGCCGTCGAGGACGAACACCGGCAGGATCAGGTCGTCGGTGGTCAACACGTTCTCGCGCACCAGGCGACGGGAAAACTCGTCACGGCGGTTGCGACGCAGGCGGGTGGCGGGGAACAGGCGATTGGCGGGGGTAAAACTCACGGCGGACTCCAGAACCCGCACAGCGGGCGAGTGTGACAGTTGTACCCGGCCATTATGACCAAATAATGACTGCCACACCCAGACTGCGACGGGGGGCCGCAGTTCCCTGGCGCCGGTCAGGCCATCTGCGGCTGCGCCCTACGCGGCCACGCCAGCCAGGCGAGGCTGAACAGGCTCCAGGCCGCCAGTAGCGCCCAGGGCAAACCGCCGGCCTCGACCAGGCCGACCTGCTGGGCCCAGAGCAGGGCCGGCAGGTTGAGGACCAGGCGTAGCGCCTCCAGCGCGCGGGCGAACGGCCGGTTCTCCAGCCAGGCGCCGATGCAGTAGAGGCCGAAGGCCACCCACAGCCACGCGCCGGCCAGCACACCCAGGCCCTGCTGCGGCGCCACGGCGAGCAGGCCGCTGGTGCCGGCCACGTAGGAGACGAACTGCAGTGCGGCGTAGAGCTTCTGGCCGCGCGACAGCGGCACCTCGAACTTGCGGAACGCGGCCAGGTCCGGTTTCTCCACGGGCCAGCGTTCCACCACGTCGGCCGGGCGCCAGCCGGTGGGCATGAACCAGATGCGCAGCCTGTCCCACCAGGAGCCGGCACGCACGGCATCGCGCCACAGCTGCGCGTAGAACTGCAGGTTGGCCCACAGCGGGTTCCAGCTGCGCAGCGGCACGGTCACGCCGAACACCACCGGATGCTCGTCCAGCTCCTCCTGAAAGGTGCCGAACAGGCGATCCCAAAGGATGAACACGCCACCGTAGTTACGGTCCATGTAGACAGGATTCTGCGCATGATGAACCCGGTGGTTGGAGGGGCTGACGAAGAACCACTCGAACCAGCCCAGCTTGGGCACGTGCCGGGTGTGCACCCAGAACTGGTACAGCAGGTTGAGCGCGGCGACGGTGACGAACACCAGCGGCGGCACGCCGGCCACGGCCATCGGCAGGTAGAACACCCAGCCCAGGAGGAATCCGGTGCTGGTCTGGCGCAGCGCGGTGGTGAGGTTGTAGTCCTCGCTCTGGTGGTGCACCACGTGGGACGCCCAGAGCACGTTGCGTTCGTGGCCGAGACGGTGGTTCCAGTAGTAGCAGAAGTCGTAGAACACGAACGCCAGCACCCAGACCCAGAGTTCGTCGGGCAGCTCGGTCAGGTGCAGGTGCTCGTAGGCGAAGGCGTAACCGAGCACGGCGATGGCCTTGCTCAGCAGGCCGCTGGCCTGGGACAGCACGCCGGCGCTGAGGCTGTTCAGCGAGTCGGCCAGGCGATAGGTGCTGACCCCGCGCAGGCGGTCGGCGAGCAGCTCGGCGGCGATGAGCAGGAAGAAGAAGGGTACGGCAAGCAGGATCAGGTTCATGGTTCGGCACGGTGCGGTTGACCTAAGCTGATCCTAGACCCGCCCGCCCCGCCGTTCGCGGCGGCGGGTGCCAGCCCGGGTGGCATTTGGCGACAGGCAGTCGCTCGACGCTGTCACGGGCTATCGGACACAATGAAGCATCGAGTCCCTCTGGAGAAAAGCATGCACAAACGAGTCGCGGTCATCCTTTCCGGCTGTGGCGTCTACGACGGCGCGGAAATCCACGAAAGCGTCATCACCCTGCTGCGCCTGGACCAGCGCGGCGCCCAGGTCCAGTGCTTCGCCCCCAACATCGCGCAGATGCATGTGATCAACCACCTCACCGGCGAGGAAATGCCGGAGACCCGCAACGCGCTCACCGAGGCCGCGCGCATCGCCCGCGGCGACGTGCTGGACGTGCGCGAACTGAAGGTCGACCAGTTCGACGCGCTGATCCTGCCGGGCGGCTTCGGCGTCGCCAAGAACCTCTCCAACTTCGCCGTGGAAGGCGCCAACTGCAGCGTCCAGCCGGACGTGCTGGCCGCCGCCCAGGCCTTCGCCCAGGCCGGCAAGCCGGTGGGGCTGATCTGCATCTCCCCCGCCCTGGCAGCGAAGATCTACGGCGAAGGCGTGGTCTGCACCCTGGGTGCCGAGGACGACCCGGCCGTGGAGGGCCTCAAGGCCATGGGCGGCCGCCATGTCGAGTGCGTGGTGGAAGACATCGTCGAGGACCCCGAGCGCAAGCTGGTCAGCACCCCGGCCTACATGCTGGCCGAATCCATCGCCCAGGCCGCGTCCGGCATCAACAAGCTGGTCGACCGCGTGCTGGAACTGACCCAGCCGCAGTAACCGCGGGCGCTGCTCGCGAAGCGTTTGCGTCAAGCGCGGTGCGCACGGCGCACCCTACCTGGCCTGTAGGGTGCGCCATGCGCACCGCAGCCTCACCACCTCAGGCGCTCTACAGCGCCCTGTTCAACACCCCTTCCATTTACGCCTTATGTAGCGGCGGCGCTCTATAACCACGGCTCGATCTTGCGCAGCAGATCGTAGGGATTGGCTTCCATTTCTCGGCATATCCGCAGGAGCTCAATCACATCCAGGCGGCGTTCGCCGCGCTCGTACTTGGATACGTAGGATTGTGGCCGCTCCAGTTGCCGTGCCAATTGTTGCTGGGTCAGTTGCGCATCCTGGCGTGCCTGAATCAACAGGGTCAGCAGTGCCTGATATGGCTCGGAATGGATCGTTTTCACGAAGGGCGCGTCGGGTTGAAAACCGACCGCCTAAATAAACCCGTTTCAGGTTTATCCCAAAACAGGTTTTTCTGTATGATGGCTAGAACTCCCCCCGCCACATGAAAGGGAGCCCGCAGCCAACAAACCATCACAAGAAGATCGCAGCCATCACACGCTCTGCCACGAGAATCACGGGCTGCTCGGAGCGGGACGACGAGGCAGATAGCGGCGGCGCCTATGCACTGTCAGGCAGTCCAACCAACGCAGGAGCTAAGAATGACTGAAGATCAAGAAACTAAGTGTCATGCCATCATCCACTCTCACGCGGTGGCAGCCGCCGCAGGAAATGCCGTACCCGTACCAGGCTTGGGCATCGCCGCAGACATAGTAACAATGACCTCCATGACAATGAGCCTTTGCGCTGTCTTTGGCGGGAACCTTACCGAGGAGGCGGCAAAGACCTTAGCCATAGCAACAATCAAGAACACAATGCTGAAGCAGCCAATAAAAACGCTCACCAAGGAACTATCAAAATTCATTCCTTTCCTTGGGCAAGTAGTTGCACCAAGCATATCCGTTGTAATGCTTGAGGCAGCTGGATGGACTCTGGCGAAAGAGTTAGAGGCCAAATTCAAGACCAAGAATGCCTAACAACTCATTCAAGCCGACGCCACTTCGTGGCGCGGCTTAACTCAGGCATTCATGCCCATCGATGGCCCTATGACCATGACCAACTAACTAAGGCTAAATATCTGGCTCACTTCCGCCCGCATGGAGCTGAAGAAGACCACTACCGACATGGATCTCAAGTGCAAGGCCCCGTAGCCAAGGTTCTCAGGCCTTTTGCAGAGCACTGTTCAACGCCCCTTCCAGTTCCGCCTTGTAGCGCAGGTAGTGGATGGTCTGTGCCTGGCCGTCGCCCAGCACCCGCGACAGGTCGAGGTCGGTGATGTAGCAGGGGTAGCGCTCCGCGCCCCGGCGCTGGGCCAGGATGTGGCGGGCCACGGCGCCGAACAGTTCGGCGCCGTATTCCAGCTCGGAAAACTCCCGGTGGTTGCAGTACAGGGTGACATGCGCCCGCCCGCCATCCGCCGGCTCGACGATGGCCTGCACGTCGTAGAACGAGTGGCTGGCGGTCGCCGGCGGCGGCGCGCGGCGTTCCAGATGGCGGGCACGCTGCGGCGGCGCCGGCAGCACCTCGTAGAACAGCACCTCCAGCGGCGCCGACGGCAGCGGACTGTCCAGCGGCAGCAGCGCGTTGCGCCGGTACAGTACCGACTGCAGGAAGCGCTGCAGCGGCGTCAGCAGGCTCTGCTCGTCGCGGAACGGCAGGCGCTGGCGCCACAGGGCGTTGAACTCGTCCAGCAACGTCAGCTCGGCCTGCTCGCCGTCCACCCGGTAGAACACCTGGATGCACTGCGGCCGGCCCAGCGGCAGGATCAGCGCCAGGTCCTCGCCCTCCAGGGCGTGGCGGTCCAGGTGCAGCGGGCTGTAGGCGGCCTGCTCCTCGCCCAGGTGCTCGATCAGACTCGGCAGGTCGCTCAGGGCGGCGTGGCTGACCTGACCCGGCAGCAGTTCAAGGACGTGATAACGCTGCTGCACCTGCAGCAGGTAGCGGCTGTTGGGCACGTCGCCCAGGCTGGACAGGGCGTCCTGGAACAGTTCCTCGACCCGCTGGGCGATGGCCTGGGCGCGGTTGCGGCAGAAGCAGCGCACCTTCAGGCTGGGGCGACGGCCGCCCTCCGGCAGCGCATTGAGGTAGTCACGCAGGCAGTCGAGCAGGGCATGCGGCCCGTCGTAGCGGCTGACCATCAGCTCGTTCCAGCTGTTCAGGCTGATCTGGTCGAGGGTCAGCACCAGATTCTCGCGCACGCCGGAGTAGCCCAGCGAGTCGGTGCGCCCGGTGGTCAGGTGCACGTTGAGCTGGCTGTGGGCCTTGAGCGGGTCGATACCGACGTTGACCAGCAGCAGCACCTCGGCGGGCTCGGCGGCGTGCAGCAGGGAGTCCTCGTTCACCGGCGGCAGCGGCAGCGGCACGCTCTGCTGCAGGCTGCCGAGCAGGCTGGACAGCTCGAACTCGGTCAGGTCGCTGTCGCCGGGGTGCAGCGACAGCCGCGTGCTGGGGTCGATCACGCCGTTGCGGTGGCACCAGGCGAGCAGTTCGACCAGGTGGCGGGCGCGCTTGAGCGGCGCGAAGTCCGGCCACTCCTGGTTGTTCAGGCTGCCCTGGTAGAGCCCCCACTGGGTCTCCCCTTCCGCCTCCGGGCTGGGGCTGCGCACCAGGGTCAGGGTGTCCTCGGCCAGGTCCGGGGCGATGCCCGGGTTGATGAACTCGATCTTGCCCGCCTTGCGCTCGAAGGCGGCGTACAGGCGCCGGCCGAGCACGCCGAGGTCGCGGTTGTTGAGCGGGCTGGCGGCCTGTTCGTTGCGGGCGAACTGGGACAGGAAGCGGTAGCTGTAGGTCAGCTCGTTGACCAGCGCCCGGCGCTCGGCGCTGACCTGGCGCACCTTCCACTGGCTGCGGCTGTCGAGCATGGCCAGTTCGCGCTGGCTCCAATGCCACTCGCCGGTGAGGCGCTCGAACAGCAGGCGCTGCCAGCTCTTGGCGCGCTGCCGCGGCGGCACGCTGAGCTTCTTGCCGACCTTGAGGTAGAGGCAGCGGCGGATCAGCTCCAGGCGTTCCAGCTCGCCCCGGGCGGTGAGGTATTCCTCCAGCCGGCGGTACACCACGATGTAGGGGTCCAGCTCGTCCAGGTCCAGGCGATTGGCGTACACCGCCTTCTTGAAGCGCAGGCTCAGGCACTCGACCTGCGGGTGCTCGCTGGCGTAGACCTCCGTCAGCAGCAGCTTGAGCACCGACTTGTAGGGCGAGTCGATGCCCTTGAACAGCTGCCACATGCCGGCGCCGATGAACTCGCCCGGCGGGATGCGCGCCAGGTGGCCCAGGTCCAGCACCTCGTCGGCGCGGACGAAGCGCTTGCTCAGCAGGGCGTGGGTATAGCCGCGGTAGTTGGCCTCCTCGTACACCGGCACCAGCCACCACAGCGGTGTGCGCCCGCCGAGCCAGATGGCGGTGCGGTAGAACTCGTCGAGCAGCAGGTAGTGCTGGGTGGTGCCGCAGTCGTCGGAGGTCAGCTGCGCCTCGCGGTCGCCCTGGGTGTAGCGCGCCGGGTCGATCAGGAAGCAGTGCACCTCGGCGCCCTGGGTGGCGGCCCAGGCTTCCAGCAGGTCGCACTTGCGGCGCAGCTCGGCCAGGGCGCGGGCATCCAGTTCAGGGTCGTGGCACACCCACAGGTCCATGTCGCTCTGTTCGGCCTGGGCCACGGTGCCCAGGCTGCCCATCAGGAACAGGCCGTGGATCGGCGTCGGCGGCTTGCCGACCAGCGGACCGCCGCGGCGCGCCTTGTAGGTGAAGGAGCGGGTAAGGCGCTGGGCCTCGGCGAGCAGCTCGTCGCTCGGCTCGAAGCCGGACAGCCCCGCCGGTGCGCTGGCCGAGACGTAGCCCGGCAGCAGCGGGTGGTTCACATGGAACAGCAGCGGCAGCAGCTTGAGCACCAGTTGCTGGCGCGTCGACAGCCCCTGCATGGCCCGGTCCAGGCGCCCGCCGTTGATCTTCAGGAAGCGCGCGCGCAGCTGCGCCATGACCTTGCGGTCGATGCCGTCTGCAATGTCCGGGCGGATTTCCTGGGTGCGCGTCATGTACTGCTCGAAGCGTGATTGGCAGCAAGACTACCAGCGCGCAGGGCGCCTGGCAGCTGTTCATGACCAGTGTATCGGCGGCTGCCGGCTGCCGCTGAAGGGAAGCGGCCGAGGGCCGTCCGCCGTCGGGCGGGACGACCCTCGCGGGGGATCAGGCGGGCTGCGGGCAGAGGATGGTCAGCAGCGCCTGAGCATGCTCGGCGGCGTCCAGCCCCAAACTGGTCAGGTAGCCGCCGTCTGCCTGGGTGACCAGGCCCTTCTCGTGCAGGCGGGTGATGGCCGCCTGCGCGCGCGAGGAGGCATTGTTGTGCACCTTGAGCCCCTCTTGATGGTTGTCGAGGTTGTACAGGGCGAGGATTTCCAGTTCCGCGATCAGTTCCGGGGTGTAGGCCATGTCTGCTCCGCTTTCTTGTTATGGGAGTGGGTGTTCCAGAGTGTAGCGTCCGAGGCGCGGTTCGCCGCGCCGTCGTGGTGCCAGCGTTCGAGAATCCGCCGGTAGCGGTCGTCGGCGCGGATGCGCCGCATGCCCTCGTCGAAGCGCTGCTGCAGCAGCTCCGCGCTCGGGTGATGGCGGGAGAAACTGAGGTACAGCTGCGGCTGGTGGACGGTGGCGACGGGCACGAAGCGCCCCTGCAGCTCGGCGTGCTGCTGGAACAGCGCCTGGGCGGTGCCGCGGAAGGCCACGGTGTAGTCCACCCGCCCCCGCTCCAGCATGAGGAAGCCGTTGAGATCGCGGCGCACCGGCACGCGCACGGGGCGCTGGTCGTTGTCGAAGCGACTGCCGTACTCGTAGCCGATGGTCACCGCCACCCGCTGGCCGGCCAGGGCCTCGGGCGTTTCGACCGGCGCAGCGCCGGCCCTTGCCCAGAGCAGGATGTCATCGCTGAACAGCGCTTCGCTGGGCAGCCGGTATTCGGCGACGATGCGGGCATCGGGAGAGGTGTTGAAGCAGCCGGCCAGCTGGCCGGTGCGGGTCAGCTCCATACAGCGGGCGTAGGGATAGGGCAGCAACTCGATGCGGGTATCGCTGGCGGCGAAGGCGGCGCGCACGATGTCGACCGACAGTCCCTGGACCTGGCCGTCGCGGTAGGCGGTGAAGGGATACCAGTCATCCTCGGCGCCGATGTTGTAGACCTCCTCCGCCCGAACCGCCGGGGCCAGGAGCAGCAGGGCCAGCAGGCAGGCCGCCGGAGAAAGAGTCCATACGCGTAAGTCCAAGATGCACCCGCCGGAACTGGATGCGGTCAACTTAGCAGCCGCATCGCGCCGACGGAATAGACCTTGGTCAAACGAGGATCATTCCTCCGGCAGGGTCGGCAGGGCCCGCAGCATCTGCTCGTAGCCGTCGCGGTCGAAGGGACGGTCCTCGCGCAGCATCGTGTCGATCTCGTGGGCAAGCACCAGGGCCATCAGTTCGAGGATGTCCTCGCGCTCGTAGCCGACCAGGGTCAGCTTGTTGTAGACGGCCTTGGCCGCCGGCGGATCGTCCGCCTCAAGCTGGTTCTCGATGGCCTGGACCAGGGTGGCCTCGGCGAAGGCTTCTTCGTCGTTGTCGTCGTGTTCGCTCATGGCGGCTCCTCGATAGCAGGCCGGCAGTGTGCCACGGCCGGGTGAAGGTCGCGCCATTCAGCCGTCTGATGGAGCGCCGGGCGGAAGCCGGCCGGGCTATAAAGAGCCTTTCCCTGCCCGGTACGGACTCATGCTCAGACTCCACGGCTTCGCCGTCAGCAACTACTACAACATGGTTCACCTGGCCCTGCTGGAGAAGGGGCTCGCATTCGAGACGGCCACCGTCTACGGCAACCAGGACGAGGCCTTCCTCGCCATCAGCCCGCGCGGCAAGGTGCCGGTGCTGGAGACCGAGCACGGCTACATCAGCGAGACCAGCGCCATCCTCGACTACCTGGAAGAACTCGGCGAAGGCCGCCCGCTGCTGCCGGACACGCCCTACGAACGGGCCCAGGTGCGCGCGCTGGTCAAGGAGATCGAGCTGTACATCGAACTGCCGGCGCGCACCTGCTACCCGGAGGCGTTCTTCCGCAACCCGGTGGATGCGGCGATCAAGGACAAGGCGCGCGCCGAGCTGCAGGCCGGCATCGCCACGCTCAAGCGCCACGGCCGCTTCGCGCCCTACGTCGCGGGCGAGCGGTTCAGCCTGGCAGACCTGTACTTCCTCTACAGCGTCGACCTGGCCGAGGCGGTGGCGAGCCGCGTGCTCGGCTTCGAGTTGCTGGAGGACTTTCCCGCCGCCCGCGACCTGCTCGCCCGGCTACAGGAGAACCCGCATGTGCAGGCCATCGCGGCGGAGAAGGCGGCCGGCATGGCCGGCTTCATGGCCTTCCTCAAGAGCAAGGCCTGAGCGGCCCCTAACCTGCGGCGAAGTCGACCAGGGCCTGGCCGGTCAGCCGGTAGGTGGTCCACTCGTCCTGCGGGCGGGCGCCGAAGGAGCGGTAGAAGTCGATGGCCGGCTGGTTCCAGTCCAGCACCGACCACTCGAAGCGGCCGCAGCCGCGCTCCACGGCGATCCGCGCCAGGTGTCGCAGCAGCGCCTTGCCGGCTCCGCAGCCGCGCTGGGCCGGGTCGACGTAGAGGTCTTCCAGGTACAGGCCGTGTTTGCCCAGCCAGGTGGAATAGTTGAAGAAGTACACGGCGTAGCCGATCGGCTCGCCGTCGCGCTCGCAGATCAGCGCGTGGCTGGTGCTGCCCTCGCCGAACAGGCTGTCGCGCAGGCCGGCGGCGTCGGTCTTCACCTCGTGCTCAGCCTTCTCGTAGATGGCCAGGTCGATGATGAAGCGCAGGATCAGCTCGGCGTCCGCGGCCGTTGCGGGACGGATGTGCAGGGACATGCGGGGTCTCCCGAAGATGGATGAAGGGGCCGCTAGCGGCTCGGCAGGCTCGCCAGGAAGCGTTCAACGGCCCGGCGCGAGTCCAGCCGCACGTAGCGCCGGGACGGCGGTGACGTGCGCATTTCCTCGCCGTAGCGCTGCCGGTAGATCGGGTGGCGGGTCCAGGCCCAGGCCAGGATCGACTGCTCGGGGGTGAGGCGGAACAGGTTGGCCCAGCGCTCGCGGTTGCCGTTCCACAGGGTCTGGCGCAGCAGCAGGCGCTTGAGCGTGCGCGGGATCAGCTGGCGCATCACCGCCGCCCGCGGCAGGTCCAGCCAGATCACCATATCCGCCCGCTCCAGCACCTGCGGGCGCACCGCGGAATAGCTGCCTTCCACTACCCAGCCCTCGCCCTCCAGGGCCTCGCCGACCACCTGCCTGAACTGATCGGTGGGCAGCGGCTGCCAGCCGGGCTGGTGGTACAGGGCGTCCAGCTCCACGTGGCGGTAACCCAGCTGCCGGGCCAGCCGGCGCGACAGGGTGGTCTTGCCCGAGCCCGAGCAGCCGACCACCGAGATGCGCCGACCCGGCGCCAGCGCCTCGCTCATCTCAGTGCTGCGCCAGCAGCTCCTTGCCACGCGCCACGGCGGCACGCACCTGATTGGGCGCGGTACCGCCGATGTGGTCGCGGGCGTTGACCGAGCCTTCCAGGGTCAGCACGGCGAACACGTCGTCGCCGATCTGGTCGCTGAACCGGCGCAGTTCTTCCAGGCTCATCTCGGCCAGGTCCTTGCCGCTCTCGACGCCGTACTTCACAGCATGACCAACGATCTCGTGGCAGTCGCGGAACGGCAGGCCCTTGCGCACCAGGTAGTCAGCCAGGTCGGTGGCGGTGGAGAAGCCGCGGCGGGCCGCCTCACGCATGATCTCGCGCCGGGGTTTGATCGCCGGAACCATGTCGGCGAAGGCGCGCAACGAGTCGCGCAGGGTGTCGGCGGCGTCGAACAGCGGCTCCTTGTCCTCCTGGTTGTCCTTGTTGTAGGCCAGCGGCTGGCCTTTCATCAGGGTCAGCAGGCCGGTCAGGGCGCCGAACACGCGGCCGCTCTTGCCACGCACCAGCTCCGGCACGTCCGGGTTTTTCTTCTGCGGCATGATCGAGGAACCGGTGCAGAAGCGGTCCGGCAGGTCGATGAACTGGAACTGGGCCGAAGTCCACAGCACCAGCTCCTCGGAGAAGCGCGACAGGTGCATCATCGCCAGCGAGGCGGCGGCGCAGAATTCGATGGCGAAGTCGCGGTCCGACACGCCGTCCAGCGAGTTGCCGCCAACGGCGTCGAAACCGAGCAGTTCGGCGGTGATCTCGCGGGCGATCGGGTAGGTGGTGCCGGCCAGGGCGGCGGAGCCCAGCGGCATGCGGTTGACCCGCTTGCGGCAGTCGACCAGGCGCTCATGGTCGCGGCTGAGCATCTCGAACCAGGCCAGCAGGTGGTGGCCGAAGGTCACCGGCTGGGCGGTCTGCAGGTGGGTGAAGCCGGGCATGATGGTGTCGGCCTCGGCCTCGGCCAGGCCGAGCAGGCCCTGCTGCAGGCGGGTGATCTCGGCCAGGATGATGTCGATCTCGTCGCGCAGCCACAGGCGGATGTCGGTGGCCACCTGGTCGTTGCGCGAGCGGCCGGTGTGCAGCTTCTTGCCGGTGACGCCGATGCGGTCGGTCAGGCGCGCCTCAATGTTCATGTGCACGTCTTCCAGGTCCACGCGCCAGTCGAACTGGCCGGCCTCGATCTCGGCCTGGATCTGCTTCAGGCCGGCCTCGATGGCGTCGCGCTCCTCATTGCTCAGCACGCCGACCCTGGCCAGCATGGTGGCGTGGGCGATGGAGCCCATGATGTCGTGGCGGTAGAGGCGCTTGTCGAAGTCGACGGAGGCGGTGAAGCGGGCGACGAAGGCGTCGACGGGCTCGCTGAAGCGGCCGCCCCAGGACTGGTTGGTCTTCTCAAGGCTCATGGCAGAACTCGCGGGACTGGGCAGGCGCGGCGCCTGCGGAACGGACAGGATGCCGATGATAACAGCCTTGCCGGGAAAACCGAGGCCGGGTCGATCTGCATGCTCCGTCACAGTTTTCGGCGACGAACGGCATTTGGGTGCCGGTTTTGCTCCGGCCGGAGCGATCCGGCTTGTCGCCTCGCTGGCGCGGAAGGAAACTGCGCGGATGAAAATTCAATGGTTCAACCGGGGACGAACCAAGGCCCCGCACGACGACTTCTTCCTGCCGGAACTGTGCGAGCCCGAGGCGCTGCTCAGCCTGGTGCTGCTGGCCGAACTGCTGGTGCTCGTGCTGGTGCTTTCCGAGCCGATGGTACAGGGCTTCAACTGGGTGCGCCTGGCCCTGACCTCGCTGTTCGTGCAATGGATCGTGCTGCTCTCCGCCGCCCTGCTGTGCAGCCTGCGGCCGCTACTGGCACGCCTGCGCGCGGCGCTGGCCGGCGGCCTGTGCTGCGCCCTGGTGGTGGCGCTGACGCTGGGCTGCACGGCGGTAGCCGACCACTACGAACTGGGCGGGCCGCTGCCGCGCGACGGCGAGGTCAACCTGTACCTGCGCCATGCGCTGATCAGCCTGATCATGTCGGCGCTGCTGCTGCGCTACTTCTACCTGCAGAGCCAGTGGCGCCGGCAGCAGCAGGCCGAACTGCAGGCACGCATCGAATCGCTGCAGGCGCGCATCCGCCCGCACTTCCTGTTCAACAGCCTGAACAGCATCGCCAGCCTGGTGGCCATCGACCCGGTCAAGGCCGAGCAGGCGGTGCTCGATCTCTCCGACCTGTTCCGCGCCAGCCTGGCCAAGCCCGGCAACCTGGTCGCCTGGAGCGACGAACTGGAACTGGCGCGGCGCTACCTGTCGATCGAGCACTACCGCCTCGGCGACCGGCTACAGTTGGAATGGCAGGTGGACGACGTGCCGCCGGACCTGCCGATTCCCCAGCTGACGTTGCAGCCGCTGCTGGAGAACGCGCTGATCTACGGCATCCAGCCACGCATCGAAGGGGGCCTGGTGCGAATAGAAGCGGAGTACCGCAACGGGGTGTTCCAGCTCTGCGTGAGCAACCCCTTCGAGGAAGAAGCCGAGCGGCAACCGTCGCGCGGCACCCGGCAGGCCCTGGTGAACATCGACGCGCGACTGGCGGCACTTTTCGGCCCTGGCGCGAGTCTCAGCGTGGACCGCCGTGACGGGCGCCACTTCACCTGTCTACGCTATCCTTGTTCGAGACCCATGCAGGAAGCCCGAGCAATATGAATGTGCTGATCGTCGATGACGAACCCCTTGCCCGCGAGCGCCTGGCCCGCATGGTCGGCGAACTCGACGGCTACCGTGTCCTCGAGCCCTCGGCCAGCAATGGCGAAGAGGCGCTGGCGCTGGTCGACAGCCTGCGACCGGACGTGATTCTGCTGGATATCCGCATGCCCGGCCTCGACGGCCTGCAGGTAGCGGCCAGACTCTGCGAGCGCGAGGCACCGCCCGCGGTGATCTTCTGCACCGCCCATGATGAATTCGCCCTGGAGGCCTTCGACGTCAGCGCCGTCGGCTACCTGGTCAAGCCGGTGCGCCCCGAGGCGCTGGCCGCCGCGCTGAAGAAGGCCGAGCGGCCCAACCGCGTGCAACTCGCCGCCCTCACCCGGCCGGCCGCCGGCGGCAACGGCGCCGGACCGCGCAGCCACATCAGCGCGCGCACCCGCAAGGGCATCGAGCTGATCCCGCTGGAACAGGTGATATTCTTCATCGCCGACCACAAGTACGTGACCCTGCGCCACGAAGGCGGCGAGGTGCTGCTGGACGAACCGCTCAAGGCGCTGGAGGACGAATTCGGCGACCGCTTCGTGCGCATCCACCGCAACGCCCTGGTCGCCCGCGAGCGCATTGAGCGCCTGCAGCGCACCCCGCTGGGCCATTTCCAGCTCTACCTGAAGGGCCTGGGCGGCGACGCCCTGACCGTCAGCCGACGCCACGTGGCCGGCGTGCGCAAGCTGATGCACAGCCTCTGAGGAGAGCGGCGGACGTCCCTGCGGCGTTCCGCCTGCCGGCTTCCGGCGGCCATCCTGCTATCATCGCCGGCAGTCCGTTTCCTGGAATTGCCCATGCCCCGCGAAATCCGCATCGCCACCCGTAAGAGTGCCCTGGCCCTGTGGCAGGCCGAATACGTCAAAGCCCGCCTGGAACAGGCCCACCCCGGCCTCGTGGTCAGCCTGGTGCCCATGGTCAGCCGGGGCGACAAACTGCTCGACGCGCCGCTGGCGAAGATCGGCGGCAAGGGCCTGTTCGTCAAGGAACTGGAAACCGCCCTGCTGGACAACGAGGCCGACATCGCCGTGCACTCCATGAAGGACGTGCCGATGGACTTCCCCGAGGGGCTGGGCCTGTTCTGCATCTGCGAGCGCGAGGACCCGCGCGACGCCTTCGTCTCCAACACCTACGACAGCCTTGATGCCCTGCCGGCCGGCAGCGTGGTCGGCACCTCCAGCCTGCGTCGCCAGGCCCAGCTGCTGGCGCGCCGGCCGGACCTAAAGATCCAGTTCCTGCGCGGCAACGTGAATACCCGCCTGGCCAAGCTGGATGCCGGCGAATACGACGCCATCATCCTCGCCGCCGCCGGCCTGATCCGCCTCGGCTTCGAGGAGCGCATCCGCGCCTCGATCAGCGTCGACGACAGCCTGCCGGCCGGCGGCCAGGGCGCCGTGGGCATCGAGTGCCGCAGCGCCGACAGCGAGATCCACGCCCTGCTGGCACCGCTGCACCACGCCGAGACCGCCGCCCGCGTCACCGCCGAGCGCGCGCTGAACAAGCGCCTCAACGGCGGCTGCCAGGTGCCCATCGCCTGCTACGCCCTGCTCGAAGGCGAGCAACTGTGGCTGCGCGGCCTGGTCGGCCAGCCCGACGGCGGCCTGCTGCTGCGCGCCGAAGGCCGTGGCGCCGACGCCGAAGCCCTCGGAGAACAGGTGGCCGAACAACTCCTGGCCCAAGGCGCCGAGGCCATCCTCAGGGAGGTGTACGGCGAGTGACCGGCTGGCGCCTGCTGCTGACCCGTCCGGCCGCCGAGTGCGCGGCGCTGGCCGCCACCCTGGCCGCGGCCGGCGTGTTCAGCCGCAGCCTGCCGCTGCTGGAGACCGAGCCCCTGGCGGAGTCGCCCGAGCAGCACGCCACCCTCCTCGAACTGGAGCGCTACGACGCCGTGGTCGTGGTCAGCAAGCCGGCCGCGCGCCTGGGCCTGGCGCTGCTGGAGCGCCACTGGTCACGCCCGCCGACCAACCCGCGCTGGTTCAGCGTGGGCGCCGCCACCGCGCAGATTCTCGACGACTACCTGGTGCCCCACGGCCTGGCCGCCTGCTGCCCGGACAGCGGCGACGACAGCGAGGCCCTGCTGGCCTTGCCGCAACTGGCCGAAGCCCTCGCAGGGCCGACCCCGCGGGTGCTGATCATGCGCGGCGAAGGCGGCCGCGAACTGATCGCCGACACCCTGCGCGGGCTTGGCGCGACGGTCGACTATCTGGAACTCTATCGCCGTGTGCAGCCTCAATACCCTGCCGGTACGCTGGTGCGGGTGATCGAGGAGGCCCGCCTGAACGCCCTGCTGGTCAGCAGCGCACAGGGCCTGGACAACCTCCGCCAGCTGGCTGCAGAAGCCTGGCCGGAGCTGACTGAGCTACCCTTGCTGGTGCCCAGCCCGCGCGTGGCCGACATGGCCCGCGCGGCCGGCGCCCGGCAGGTCATCGATTGTCGCGGCGCCAGCGCCGCGGCGGTTCTGGAGGCCCTGCGCGCCCACCCGGCGCCGGCCCACTAAGCAAAGGAAGGACATGTGAGCGAGACAGCCCCCCAGATCAGCGAACAGAATCCGCAAACCCCGACGCTTCCCCCGCCCGCCGCACCCAGCGCCAAGGGCCGCGGCCCGGCCTGGCTGGCGCTGCTGATCGGCCTGGGCGCCCTGGGCCTGGCCGGCTGGAGCGCCTGGCAGCTGCACCAGCAGCGGGATCAGGCGGCGCAGCAACTGACCCAGTTCCAGCAGGCCGGCGACGCCGCCCAGGCCCGGGTCAAGGACACCGAGGACCGGGTCGCCAAGCGCCTGGCCGGCCTGCCCACCGCCGACGACCTGGCGACTCAGCGCGACCTGCTGGTGAGCCTGCAGGGCGAGCAGCAGCGCCTGTCCCAGAGCCTGTCCGGCCTGCTCGGCAAGAGCCGCGAGGACTGGCGCCTGGCCGAGGCCGAGCACCTCCTGCGCCTGGCCATGCTGCGGCTCTCCGCCCTGCAGGACGTGGACAGCGCGGTGGCGCTGGTGCAGGGCGCCGACGACATCCTGCGGGCACAGAACGACCCGCAGGCCTTCGCCGCCCGCGGCGAGCTGATCAAGGTACTGGAAGCGCTGCGCGGCCTGCCGCAGGTGGATCGCTCCGGCCTGTTCCTGCAACTGGCGGCGCTGCGCGACCAGGTTGCCCAGCTGCAGATGCTGGCGCCCGAATACATCCTGCCGGTGGAAACCACCGACACGGCCAACGCCAGCGACAGCAGCCGCTGGGAAAGGCTGTGGCAAGAGCTGTCGCGCTACGTGCGCATCGACCTGCACGCTGACCAGGACGTGCGCCCGCAACTGGCCGGGCAGAGCCTGGCCCAGGTGCGCCTGACCCTAGCGCTGGCGCTGGAACAGGCGCAGTGGGGCGCTCTCAACGGCGACCAGGAGGTCTATCGTCACGCCCTGGCCTCGGCCAACGAGGTGCTGGACACCTACTTCGACCGCGACAACCAGGCCGTGCAGGCGATGCAGAAACGCATCGGCGAACTGACCGGGCAACAGGTGGTGACCCGCCTGCCCGGGCTGGACGACGCGCTTGGCACCCTGCAGGCCTACATCAAGCGCCGCGAAGCCGCCGAACTCGCGCCCGAAGGCGAAGCCGAGGCCACCAGCGAAGGGGACGGACAATGATCCGCGCCGTCCTGCTCCTGATCCTGGTGGTGGCCGCGGCCACCCTGCTCGGCCTGGCCATCGCCGAACACAGCGGCTACGTGCTGATCGCCTGGAAGGGCCTGCGCTACGAATCCAGCCTGTGGGTGTTTCTGCTGCTGATAGCGCTCGTCGTGCTGCTGGTGTGGGCGCTGCGCTGGCTGAGCCGGCTGTTGCTGGTGTCCGGCTCGCTGGTCAATCCCTGGTCGCGGCGCCAGCGCGGTCGGCGTAGCCGGCTGGCGGCAGAAAAGGGCCTGCTCGACCTGATCGAGGGCCGCTGGGAGCGCGCCATCCGGCACCTGCGCTTGGCCGCCGAAGGCGACCGTCAGCCGCTGATGTACTACCTCGGCGCGGCACGCGCCGCGCAGAAGCTGGGGCGCACCGAGGAGAGCGAGGCCCTGCTGGAAAGCGCCCTGCAGCGCCAGCCCCAGGCCGAACTGGCGATCGCACTGACCCATGCCGAACTGCAGCGCGAGCGCGGCGACCTGGCCGGGGCGCTGGACACCCTGCAGGCCATGCGCGAGCGCCATCCCCACCATCACCTGGTGCTGGAACAGCTGCAAAGCGTCCTGGCCGAGCGCGGCGACTGGGCGGCGCTGCTCGACCTGCTGCCGGAACTGAAGAAGGCCAAGGTGTTGGATGCCGAGACGCTGGCCGAGCTAGAACGCAAGGTCTGGATCGCCCGGTTGCAGACCGCCGGAGAACACGGCCTGGACCAAGGCGAACTGGCCCTGCAGCCGCTCACCTCGGCCTGGCAGCAGCTGTCCTCGTCGCAGCGCCAGAACCCGGAGCTGCTGGCCGCCTACGCCGGCCAGCTGCGCGCGCTGGGTGCCCAGGAAGAAGCCGAGGAAGCGCTGCGCAAGGCGCTCAAGAACCACTACGACACCCGTCTGGTGCGCCTCTACGGCCAGGTCCGCGGCCGCGACCCGGGGCGCCAGTTGCAGACCGCCGAGGACCTGCTCAAGCAGCATCCACAGGACCCGGTGCTGCTGCTCAGCCTGGGCCGCCTGTGCCTGCAGAACGAACTGTGGGGCAAGGCCCGCGAGTACTTGGAGATCAGCCTGGAGTTCTCCCGCAGCCCCGAGACCTGCGCCGAACTGGCACGCCTGCTGGCCAGCCAGGGCCACTTGCAAGAGAGCAACCGCCTGTTGCAGGAAATGCTCGTCCTGCAGGGGCAGCACCTGCCCTCCCTGCCGCAACCGGCCCACTGATCGCGCGGCCGCGCCATCCCCCAATGGCGCGGCCGCAGCGTGCCGGCAGCCTGACATGCGGCGCCCTGCCGCTGACGGAGAGCCCTCCCGCGCCTTGAAAGGCCGGCCGGCTTTCCTCTACCGTAGGCGCCTTTCCCGTACCGCTTGGAGTCATCATGGCGCTCGCCACCCCGCGTTCCCTGTTCCTGCTCGCCTTCCTCGGCTGCCTGGCCCTGATGGGCGGAGCCCTCTACCTGGAACATGTGGTCGGCCTGAATCCCTGCCCGATGTGCGTCGTCCAGCGCATCTTCGTCATCCTCTTCGCCCTGGTCTGCCTGATCGCCGCCATCCACGGTCCGCAGCGCATTGGCCGCCGGGTGTACGCCGTGCTGGCGCTGCTGTTCGCCGCCGGTGGCGCGGGCACCGCGGCGCGCCAGGTGTGGCTGCAGAATGTGCCGGCCGACCAGCTGGAAGCCTGCCTGCCGAGCCTGGAGTTCATGATGGAGGCCCTGCCGCTGCAGGAGATCGTGCGCTTGGTGTTCCACGGCACCGCCGACTGCGCCGAAGTGACCTGGACCCTGTTCGGCCTCAGCGTGCCGGAATGGAGCCTGCTGGCCTTCATCGGCATGATCCTGTTTGCCCTGTTCCAGCTGCTACGCCGCGGCTGAATCCTTTCCCGACCGGGATGACTTGATGCCCGCGCCGAGTGGGCATACTCTGGCCCGACGCCTCGCCAGTAATCCGCCGTTCTCGACGAGGTGATCCCCGAGGATCCACGAGCTGACAATAAAATGCCTCGGGGCTGGCGTATTCAGCATTCACCAGTAGGGAAGTGAGGGACATCATGCTCGAGAGCTGCCAGAACGCCCAGGAACGCTGGGGCGGTGTACACCAGCTGATCGACCGCTGGCTGCAGGAACGCCACGAACTGGTGAGCGCCTTCGGCTCGCTCAGCGATGCCTCCGGGAGCGCCGCGGCCCACAACGAGGACGTACAGCGCTTCTGCCAGATTCTGGTCGACTACGTGTCGGCCGGTCACTTCGAGGTCTACGAACAGCTCACGGTCGAGGCCAAGGCCTTCGGCGACCAGCGCGGCCTGGAACTGGCCAAGCAGATCTACCCGCGCATCGAGGCCATCACCGAAGTGGCGCTGGCGTTCAACGACCGTTGCGACAGTGGCGACTACCGCGATGGCGCCGCTCTCGATGGAGAACTCAAGCGACTGGGGCAACTGCTGCACGAGCGCTTCGAACTGGAAGACTGCCTCATCGAAGTGCTGCACAACGCCCACCAGCACCAGGCCATGGCCGCACCGCTCTGAGCGCTGCGCATGCACAGAAAAAAGCCGCCTTCCGAGGCGGCTTTTTCATGTAGGGCGGGTGAAACCCGCGGGATAGTACGCGGGTTTCACCCGCCCTACCCGCGGCCCTTTTTCATGGGTACTCAGTCGGCCGCATCCAGCAGCTCGACCTCGAACACCAGCGGCGCGTTCGGCGGGATCAGATCGCCGGCGCCCTCCTCGCCGTACGCCTGCGCCGCCGGAATGACCACGCGCCAGCGAGCGCCCACCGGCATCTGCCGCAACGCGGTCTGCCAGCCGGGAATCAGCGCGCCGAGACGGAACCACTGCGGCCCTTCGCTCTGGTCGAACAGGCTGCCGTCGGCCAGCTCGCCGCGATAGCTGACCTTCACCCGGCTGTTCGCCTGCGGCTTTCTGCCGCTGCCGGGACGCAGCTCGCGTACCAGCACGCCGCCTTCGAGTTCGCGCACGCCATGGCGGGATTTCTCCGTGGCCAGGAAGCGGCCCTCGGCCATCCGCGCCTGCTCGTCGCGGCTCTCGGAAAGATGTCGTTCATGGGCATCGAGCAGCGCATCGATACGCTCCGGCGACAGACGCAGGGCCTCGCCACGATAGGCCTGGCGCAGCCCTTCGAGCAGTGCCTCCAGCGGCAGTTCGGGCACCTCGCCGCGCAGCCTTTCGCCCAGACGCGCACCCAGGCTGTAGGCCAGATCCTCGTCCTGATTCGCGGCCGGCGACAGGGCGGGAAACAGGCACAGCAACAACAGGGAAAGACGCAGCATGGTGGAAGTCTCCGCGGAATTTGCCGGCGATTATGCCCGATGCCCTCACAGGCCCTAGCGACGGCGATGGCGGCCGTCTAGTATGGGGGCACCAACGTCCGTTAGGAGGCATATCATGCCGGCGAAGAACAAGAAGTCCGTCAGTACCCCTTTGCATCTGCTTCAGCAACTGTCCCATAGCCTGCTCGAACATTTGGAAAAGGCCTGCACCCAGGCTCTGGTCGACGCCGAAGAACTGCTGACCAAGCTGGAAAAACAGCGCGGCAAGGCGCAGGAAAAACTCCACGAATCCCGGACCAAACTGCAGGACGCGGTCAAGGCCGGCAAGGCCAAGGCCCAGAGCAAGGCGAAGGATGCGGTGGCCGAACTGGAAGACCTGCTCGCCAGCGTCAAGACCCGCCAGGCCGAGACCCGCACCTACATCGTCCAGCTCAAGCGCGATGCCCAGCAGAGCCTGAAACTGGCGCAGGGCGTGGGCAAGGTGCGCGAAGCCGCGGCCAAGGCCCTCGACAGCCGCACCACGGAAAAACCCGCCGCGACGCCGGCCAGCAAACCGGCCGCGAAGAAGGCCGCCACCAAGCCAGCGGCGAAACCCGCTGCCAAGGCGACCACCAAACCAGCCGCGAAACCCGCGACCAAGGCCGCAGCCAAACCTGCCGCCAAGAGCGTGGCGGCCAAGCCGGCCACGAAGGCAGCCGCCAAACCGGTGGCTAAGCCCGCAGCCAAGAGTGCTGCCAAACCCGCTGCAGCCAAGGCACCGGCCAAGGCCACCGCCGCCAAGCCGGCGTCCAAGCCCGTAGCGAAACCAGCCGCAAAACCCGCTGCCAAGACCACGGCCAAACCGGCTGCAGCCAAAGCGCCGGCCAAGGCCACCACCGCCAAGCCGGCTTCCAAGCCCGCGGCAAAACCGGCCGCCAAGCCAGCCGCGAAACCGGCGACCAAGGCCGCAGCCAAGCCAGCCACCAAGGCAGCCGACAAACCGACGGCGGCGAAGCCCGTCGCGAAGAAACCTGCAGCGGCCAAACCGGCAGCCACCAAGCCGGTCGCCAAACCCGCGGCCAAGCCCGCCACACCTGCGGCAGCCAAGCCGGCGACTCCCGCCAACACCACCACCCCGGCACCCGCGACCACCGCTGCCGCAACCAGCGGCAACGGCAGCACTCCGCCCAGCGCTTAATCCGGGTCGATGGCGGCGCGCAGCTTGCGCGCGTCGCCTTCGCTCACCAGGCGCTCCAACCAGGCCACAGCTTCGTCCGTGGCCTGCCATTTCCGGGTCGCCGCTTCCAGTCGCCCGAGCAACTCGCGCTCGGCCTCCAGCTCCAGCGCCTTGACCTGCTCGCGCAGCCGCGTCCACTGCGGGTCGTCCGCCGCCGTCTTCCAGCCACGGCGCAACTCGCGCAGCGGCTGCACCACTTGGCGCTGCCAGGGTTCGGCGATGGCGCGCAGCTGCCCAATACGCTCCTCGCCGCAGGCCACCCCACGCCGCTCCAGCCACAGGGCGCAGAGCAGCAGGCAGACATCGGCGCCGCCTTCCTGCAGGCGCAGGCAGGTCGGCTCCACGTCCGGGCGGGCGTAGGTGGCGAGCGCGAAACTCCACAGATCAGTCGGCATGCGGCTCTCCGGGCGGCGACGGGGGGAAGCTGGTAGACTCCGCGGCCATTATGATCCGACTCCTGAACCTCACTCTACAGCGCGGTCCGCAACGCCTGCTCGAAGGCGCCGAACTGACTCTGCACGCCGGCCAGAAGGTCGGTCTCATCGGCGCCAACGGCGCCGGCAAATCCAGCCTGTTCGCCCTGCTGCGCGGCGAACTCGGCCCCGACGCCGGCGACTGCCAGCTGCCGGCCGACTGGCGCATCGCCCACATGCGCCAGGAAGTGGACGACCTCGAACGCCTGGCCGTCGACTACGTGCTCGACGGCGATGCCCACCTGCGCGCCATCCAGGCCGAACTGGCCCGGGCCGAGCAGGCCCACGACGGCGGCGCCATCGCCCGCCTGCACACCGAACTCGACAACGCCCAGGGCTACACGGCCGACGCCCGCGCGCGCAAGCTGCTGGCCGGCCTCGGCTTCACCAATGAGCAGATGGACAAGCGCGTCGGCGACTTCTCCGGCGGCTGGCGGATGCGCCTGAACCTGGCCCAGGCGCTGATGTGCCCGTCCGAACTGCTGCTGCTCGACGAGCCGACCAACCACCTCGACCTCGACGCCATCCTCTGGCTGGAAGAGTGGCTGAAGAGCTACCCCGGCACCCTGTTGCTGATCTCCCACGACCGCGACTTCCTCGACGCCGTGGTCGACAACGTGGCCCATCTGGAACAGCAGAAGCTGACCCTCTACCGTGGCGGCTACTCGGCCTTCGAGCGCACCCGCGTCGAGCGCCTGGCGCAGCAGCAGCAGGCCTACGAGAAGCAGCAGGCGCAGCGCGCCCACATGGAAGACTTCATCCGCCGCTTCAAGGCCAAGGCGACCAAGGCCCGCCAGGCGCAGAGCCGGATCAAGGCGCTGGAGCGCCTGGAGGAACTGGCGCCGGCCCACGTTGATTCGCCCTTCGACTTCGCCTTCCGCGAGGCGGACAAGGTCTCCAGCCCACTGCTAAACCTGTCCGAGGCGCGCCTCGGCTATGGCGACAAAACGGTGCTGGACAAGGTCAAGCTGAGCCTCGCCCCCGGCGCGCGGATCGGCCTGCTCGGCCCCAACGGCGCGGGCAAGTCGACCCTGATCAAGACCCTGGCCGGCGACCTCACGGTGCTCGGCGGCAGCCTGGCGCGCGGCGAGAACCTGGCCATCGGCTACTTCGCCCAGCACCAGCTCGACGCCCTCGACCCCAAGGCCAGCCCGCTGCTGCACCTGCAACGCATCGCCCCGGGCGAGCGCGAACAGACCCTGCGCGACTTCCTCGGCGGCTTCGACTTCCGCGGCAACCGCTGCGACGAGCCGGTGCTGAACTTCTCCGGCGGCGAGAAAGCCCGCCTGGCGCTGGCCCTGATCGCCTGGCAGAAGCCCAACCTGCTGCTGCTCGACGAACCGACCAACCACCTCGACCTGGAAATGCGCCTGGCCCTGACCATGGCCCTGCAGGACTTCGCCGGCGCCGTGCTGGTGGTGTCCCACGACCGCCACCTGCTGAAGAGCACCACCGACGAGTTCCTGCTGGTGGCCGACGGACGCATCCAGCCGTTCGAGGGCGACCTCGACGACTACGCCCGCTGGCTGATCGACTACCGCGCGCGCCAGCAGCCCCAGCCCCAGCCCCAGGCCGCCAGCGCACCGGCTGCGGACAAGACCGACAAGCGCGCCCAGCGCCAGGCCGCCGCCGCCCTGCGCCAGCAACTGGCACCGCACCGGCGCGAGGCGGAGAAGCTGGAGAAGGAACTGGGCAAGGTCCAGGAGAAGCTCGCCGGCGTCGAGGAAAGGCTCGGCGACAGCGGCCTGTACGAGGCCGCCCGCAAGGACGAGCTGCGCGACCTGCTGGCCGAGCAGGCGCGCCTGAAGAGCGCCGAAGGTGAGCTGGAGGAACGCTGGCTGCTGGCGCTCGAGACCCTGGAAGACCTGCAGCGCCAGCTGGAGGAGGCCGACTGATGGAAGAACTGCAACTGCTCACCGCCTGGCGCGAGCCCCTGATCCTGGCCGGCCAGGTGCTGCTGATCCTGCTCCTGGCGTGGCTGGCCCAACGCCTGGTGACCCGCGGCATCACCCGCCTCGGCACGCGTTATTCCATGCTGCCGCGGGAGGTGTTACTGCCCCTTCGCGGTCTGCTGCGCTGGCTGATCATGGGCAGCGCGCTGATGTTGGTGCTGGAGCGCCTGGGCGTGTCTGCGGAGGTGCTGTGGACCGCCCTCACCGGCTTCGCCGCCGTGGCGGCGGTGGCCTTCTTCGCCATCTGGAGCGTGCTGTCCAACATGTTCTGCGCCCTGCTGATCTTCAGCATGGGGCCGTTCCGCCTGGGCGACATCGTGGAGCTGATCGAGAGCGCCGACAAGCCGGGCGTGAAGGGGCGCGTGCTTTCCATCAACCTGTTCTACACCACGCTGGAAGACCTGACCAACGACGAAGGCGCGCACGGCGCTATGCTGCAGGTACCCAACAGCCTGTTCTTCCAGCGCTCGGTGCGGCGCTGGCGCTGAGCGGGGCTGGCCGCTGACGCGGCGGAGGCGTAGGCTGTTGCGCCTGCCCCTTCCCGCTCCTCCGAGGTATTCGCCATGGCGCTCGAGACCTGGCTCGCTTTCTTCGTCGCCTGCTGGGTGATCAGCCTGTCACCCGGCGCCGGCGCCATCGCCTCCATGTCCAGCGGCCTGCAGTACGGCTTCTGGCGCGGCTACTGGAACGCCCTCGGCCTGCAGATCGGCCTGGCCCTGCAGATCGCCATCGTCGCCGCCGGCGTCGGCGCCATCCTCTCGGCCTCGGCCACCGCCTTCGCGGCGATCAAGTGGTTCGGCGTGGCCTACCTGGTGTGGCTGGCGATCAAGCAGTGGCAGGCGCTGCCCGGCGACCTCGATGCCGGCTCCGGCGTGCGCCCCCTCGGTCGTCCGCTGACCCTGGTGCTGCGCGGTTTCCTGGTGAACGCCAGTAACCCCAAGGCCATCGTCTTCATGCTCGCGGTGCTGCCGCAGTTCATCGACCCGCACCAGCCGCTGCTGATGCAGTACCTGATCATGGGCGCGACCATGATCGTCGTCGACCTGATCGTCATGGCCGGCTACACCGGCCTGGCCGCCCGCGTGCTGCGTGCCCTGCGCACGCCGCGCCAGCAGCGCCTGATGAACCGTACCTTCGCCGGCCTGTTCGTCGGCGCCGCCGCGCTGCTCGCCACAGTGCGCCGCGCGACGGTCTGACATGCGTGTGTGGATCGACGCGGACGCCTGTCCGCGCCTGGCCCGCGACCAGGTGGTGAAGTTCGCCCTCAAGCGCGGTTTCGAAGTGGTGCTGGTGGCCGGCCAGCCAGTGGCCCGGCCGAACTTCGCCTGCGTGAAGCTGGTGGTGGTGCCGAGCGGCCCGGACGCCGCCGACGATCACCTGGTGGAACAGGCCGAGCCCGGCGAACTGGTGATCTGCAGCGACGTGCCGCTGGCCGACCGGCTGGTGAAGAAGGGCGTCGCCGCGCTCGACCCGCGCGGCCGGGAGTTCGACGAGCGCAACATGGGCGAGCGCCTGGCCGTGCGCAACCTGTTCACCGACCTGCGCGACCAGGGCCAGATGGGCGGCGGCCAGGCCGCCTATTCGGACAAGGACCGCCAGGCCTTCGCCAACGCCCTCGACCGCATCCTCACCCGGCTGGCCAGGTAGCGAGCACGCTCAGAACCCGTTCAAAGGCTTGCGAGCTGGAGACAAGCGATAAAGGGCATCCCGGGATTGCCTTCAACGCGGCAGGCACGCCGCGCAGCGGATTTGGACAGGTCTCAGCGCTGGTACTCGCCAGCCGCCTCCGGCTGGTACTCGACGGCCAGCAGCGTGAGCTTCAGCGATTTGCCGCCCGGGCCCGGCCAGTCGATCTGCTGGCCGACCGACAGCCCCAGCAGGGCGCTGCCCACCGGCGCCAGGATCGACACACGGCCTTCGCCGCCGGCGTCCTCGGGGAACACCAGGGTCAGGTGCCAGTCCTTGCCGCTGCCTTCCTCGCGGCAATGCACGCGCGAATTCATCGTCACCACCCCGGCCGGCACCTCGTCACGCCCCACCACCTGGGCGCGCGCCAGTTCCTTTTCCAGCGCCTCGGCGCCGGGGCCGTACTCCTCCAGGCTGTCGAGCAGGCGCTCCAGGCGCTGCAGGTCGAGGCGGGTGATGATGATCGCGGGTGTACTGCTCATGACGTGGGTCTTCCTCCCTGGGCCAGATCCAGATAAAGCAAAACCCCGCCCGAAGGCGGGGTTTTGGTCGGTTAGTCAGCTTTGATTGAAGCTACCACAAGCCGGCCAAGAAGCAAGGCCACCCGATCAGGCGGGATCTGCCGGAGCCTCCAGGCGCCGACGCGCGTCGTCGCGAATCCGCCGGCGGCGGTCGTTGTCGGCCTGGCCCCATTCGAGTATCTCGGCCAGGGTGCGGCCACAGCCCAGGCACACGTCCCGGTCGTCCAGGCAGCACTGGCGGCGGCAGGGCGAGTCGACGGCGTCAGAGCTCGTCGAAGTCGAGTTCTTCACCGGCCTGCTCGCGGGTCACCCGGGCGAGCAGCTCGCCCAGCGGCTCGTCGCTGGTGTCGCAGATCCACAGGCCCTGGTCCTCGTCGTAGTCGAAGTGGAAGCCGCCGGAACGCGCCGCCACCCACAGCTGGCGCAGCGGCTCCTGGCGGCTGAGGATCACCTGGGTGCCGTTGTCGAAGCGCACGGTCAGCACGCCGGCGGAGTTTTCCAGGTCGAGGTCCAGGTCGCTGTCGTCGAAAATGTCCTCCACGGCCTGCTGGGCGGCATCGACCAGGTCATGGAAACGGGCTTCGCTCAAACTCATGGCAACGTCCTCAGGGATGGGGTGCGGAATCTAGCAGACTTTGCCGGTAGGCGCCGGGGCTCTGCCCGGTCCAGCGGCGAAAGGCGCGGGCCAGCGAGCCGGATTCGCTGAAGCCGACGAGGAAGGCGATCTCCGCCAGCTCCAGCGCCGGGTCGCGCAGGTAGTGCAGCACCAGCTGGTGGCGGGTCTCGTCGAGCAATCCGCTGAACGACAGGCCGGCCTCGCGCAGGCGCCGTTGCAGGGTGCGCGCGCTGAGGTCGAGGCTCTGTGCCAGGCGCTCCAAGTCGGCACCCTGCTCCGGCAGCTGGCGCGCCAGTTCGCGGCGGGCGCGGTCGAGCACGCTGTGACCCTGGTCGAGCTGGCCGAGCAGACGGTCGGCGTGGGCGTCGAGCAACCGGCGCAGCTGGGCGTCGGCCTGGGCCAGCGGCACGGACAGCAGGAGTCGGGGGAAGACCAGGGCGTTGTCGGCCTGGCCGAACAGCACCGGGCAGCCGAAGATGCGCCGGTGCTCGGAGGTGTCGGCGGGCGCCGGATGCTGGAAGCGCACCTCGGTCGGCGGGATCTGCAGCCCGGTGATCCAGCGGCCGAAGGTCAGCCAGCCGGCCAGCGTTTCCTCGCTGTGCTGGCGCTGCTGCTCGCGCACCAGCGGCTGCCAGCTGTGCGCCACTTGCGGTTCGAGGCCATCGCGGGGCGGTTCGTCGGCCAGGTCGACCCGGCCGAGGTTGCCCACCAGGGTGGCGTAGCGGGCCTGGCGGTGCAGGGCGTCGGCCAGGGTCGCGCAGCTCATGATCAGGTAGCCGAGCACGCCGTAGTAGCCGGGACGCATGGCCTCGCCCAGGTGCAGGCCGAGGTGCTGGTCGCCAGTCAGCCGCACGCCCTCGGCGAGCAGCTCCAGGTAGGCGCTGACGGCGATGCGCTGGTCGCGCTGGGCGAGGATGGCCGGGCTCAGGTGCACCTTGGCCAGCAGCGGCTCGCTGGCGAAGCCCTGGCGGGCGAGATGGTCCAGCAGGCCCTGCAGGTAGGCGACCGAAACCGAGCTGGCGAGTGTGGCGGGGGCGTCCATCGGGGCTCCGTTTTTTCGTCCATGCTAGCCGCAAAAACACCGCCGCGGGCAAGCCGGAGACGCCAGTGCGACCGTCCTGGCGGGCCCGCCGGACGCGCATAGGCAAGCCGGCGGGGGGTCGGTATACTCCGGCTCATTCTCGATTTCGCAAAGGACTCCACCATGAAGCGCCTGTTGCTGCCCTTCATCGCGCTCGCCGTGCTCGCCTCCGCCCTCGCCGGCTGTGGCCAGAAAGGCCCGCTGTACCTGCCCGACGACGACAAGACCGTCAAAGAACGCGACAAAGACGTCTTCCTCTAAGGGGGTTCCATGCAAGCCTTTACCAGCCGCGACGGGCAACTGTTCGCGGAGGGCGTGGCCCTGTCCGCCATCGCCGAACGCTTCGGCACGCCCACCTACGTCTATTCCCGCGCCCACATCGAGGCCCAGTACCGGGCCTACGCCGATGCCCTTTCCGGCATGCCGCACCTGGTCTGCTTCGCGGTCAAGGCCAACTCCAACCTGGGCGTGCTGAACGTCCTGGCGCGCCTCGGCGCCGGCTTCGACATCGTGTCCCGCGGCGAACTGGAGCGTGTGCTGGCCGCCGGCGGCGATGCCGCGAAGATCGTGTTCTCCGGCGTCGGCAAGACCCGCGACGACATGCGCCGCGCCCTGGAAGTCGGCGTGCACTGCTTCAACGTCGAGTCGGTGGACGAGCTGGAACGCCTGCAGCAGGTCGCCGCGCAAGCCGGCAAGACCGCCAGCATCTCGCTGCGGGTCAACCCGGACGTGGACGCCGGCACCCACCCCTACATCTCCACCGGCCTGAAGGAGAACAAGTTCGGCATCGACATCGAGCAGGCGCCCGAGGTGTATGCCCGCGCCGCCGCGCTGCCGAACCTGGAAGTCGTCGGCGTGGACTGCCACATCGGCTCCCAGCTGACCAGCCTGCCGCCTTTCCTCGACGCCCTCGAACGCCTGCTGCTGCTGGTCGACCAGCTGGCCGAGCAAGGTATCCGGATCAAGCACCTGGACCTCGGCGGCGGCCTCGGCGTGCAGTACCGCGACGAACAGCCGCCGCTGGCCAGCGACTACATCGCCGCCGTGCGCAAGCGCCTCGAAGGCCGCGATCTGGCCCTGGTGTTCGAGCCGGGCCGCTCCATCGTCGCCAACGCCGGCGTGCTGCTGACCCGCGTGGAATACCTCAAGCACACCGCGCACAAGGACTTCGCCATCATCGATGCGGCCATGAACGATCTGATCCGCCCGGCCCTGTACCAGGCGTGGATGGACGTCACCCCGGTGCAGCCGCGCCAGGGCGAGGCGCGCGCCTACGACCTGGTCGGGCCGATCTGCGAGACCGGCGACTTCCTGGCCAAGGGCCGCGAACTGGCGCTGGCCGAGGGCGACCTGCTGGCCGTGCGCTCGGCCGGCGCCTACGGCTTCGTCATGAGTTCCAACTACAACACCCGCGGCCGCGCCGCCGAGGTGCTGGTGGATGGCGAGCAGGCCTTCGAGGTACGCCGCCGCGAGACCCTCGAGGAACTCTACGCCGGCGAAAGCCTGCTGCCGCAGTGAGGGCGCGATCATGCTATTGCGCTTCACCAAGATGCACGGCCTCGGCAACGACTTCATGGTCCTCGACCTGATCAGCCAGCACGCGCACATCCAGCCCAAGCACGCCAAGCAGTGGGGCGACCGCCACACCGGCGTCGGCTTCGACCAACTGCTGCTGGTGGAGGCGCCGACCAGCCCGGACGTGGACTTCCGCTACCGCATCTTCAATTCCGACGGCTCGGAAGTGGAGCAGTGCGGCAACGGCGCGCGCTGCTTCGCCCGCTTCGTGGTGGACAAGCGCCTGACCGTGAAGAAGCAGGTCAGGGTCGAGACCAAGGGCGGCATCATCGAACTCAACCTGCGCCCGGACGGCCAGGTCACCGTGGACATGGGCCCGCCGCGCCTGGCGCCGGCACAGATTCCGTTCCAGGCCGAGGCCGAGGCACTGAGCTACCCGGTCGAAGTGGATGGGCAGCGCCATGAGCTGGCCGCCGTGTCCATGGGCAACCCGCACGCCGTGCTGCGCGTCGATAACGTCGACACGGCCCCCGTACATCAGTTGGGGCCGAAGCTGGAGCACCATCCGCGCTTCCCGCAGCGGGTCAACGTCGGCTTCCTGCAGATCGTCGACCGCAAGCAGGCGCGCCTGCGCGTGTGGGAACGCGGTGCCGGCGAGACCCGCGCCTGCGGCACCGGCGCCTGCGCCGCCGCCGTCGCCGCCATCCGCCAGGGCTGGATGGATTCGCCCGTGCAGCTGGAACTGCCGGGCGGCAAGCTCTCCATCGAGTGGGCAGGGCCGGGTGAGCCGGTTATGATGACCGGACCCGCCGTTCGCGTGTACGAAGGACAGGTTCGCCTATGAGTACGCAGGATCAGATTCCGCTGGATGCCGAGAGCGTCGCCGCCTACCTGCGGCAGCACCCGGAATTCTTCGTCGACCACGAGGAACTGATCCCCGAACTGCGCATTCCGCACCAGCCCGGCACCGCCGTGTCGCTGGTGGAGCGCCAGGTCAAGCTGCTGCGCGAGCGCAACATCGA
Source organism: Pseudomonas sp. GD04015 (assembly GCF_029837675.1). Taxonomy (NCBI): domain Bacteria; kingdom Pseudomonadati; phylum Pseudomonadota; class Gammaproteobacteria; order Pseudomonadales; family Pseudomonadaceae; genus Pseudomonas; species Pseudomonas sp. GD04015. Next base: position 68,299 of record NZ_JAOEEE010000004.1, read on the forward strand.
GATGCGCCATCGCCTGTCGCAGCTGATGGACGTGGCCCGCGACAATGACCGCCTGTTCGACAAGACCCGCCGCCTGGTCCTCGACCTGCTCGACGCCGCCAGCCTGGAAGAGGTGATCGGCGCGGTGGAAGACAGCCTGCGCCACGAGTTCCAGGTGCCCTTCGCCAGCCTGATCCTGTTCAGCGACACGCCGCTGGGCGTCGGCCGCTCGGTCAGCTCGGCCGAGGCCCACCAGGCCATCGGCGGCCTGCTCGGCGGCGGCAAGACCACCTGCGGCGTGCTGCGCCCCAACGAACTGGCGTTCCTCTTCGGCGAGGCCGAGCACACCCAGGTCGGCTCGGCCGCCGTGGTCAGCCTCAGCCACCAGGGCCTGCACGGCGTGCTGGCCATCGGCAGCCCGGACCCGCAACACTACAAGAGCAGCCTCGGCACCCTGTTCCTCGGCTACATTGCCGAAGTGCTGGCCCGCATGCTGCCACGCTTCGCCGCGCCGCTGCGCTCGGTACGTTAAGAGCAGCTATAAGCCACAAGCTTCGCGCTGCAAGAGAACGGCCGGACGCTCTTACTTGGAGCTTGTCGCTTGAAGCTTGCAGCCGACCTCGACGCCTTCCTCGAACACCTGCGCAGCGAGCGCCAGGTCTCGCCGCACACCCTCGACGGCTACCGCCGCGACCTGCTGAAAGTGCTCGCCCTGTGCGAGAAGAACGGCATTGCCAGCTGGGCCGACCTCGACACCCGCAGCCTGCGCAGCTTCGTCGCCCGCCTGCACGCCCAGGGCCAGTCCAGCCGCTCCCTGGCGCGCCTGCTCTCGGCAGTGCGCGGCTTCTACCAGTACCTCGGCCGCGAGGGCCTGTGCCGCCACGATCCGGCCGCCGGGCTGTCCGCGCCCAAGGGCGAGCGCCGCCTGCCCCGCGCGCTGGACGCCGACCGCGCGGCCCAGCTGCTCGACGGCGCGGTGGAAGACGACTTCATCGCCCGCCGCGACCAGGCCATGCTCGAACTCTTCTATTCCTCCGGCCTGCGCCTGTCCGAACTGGTCGGCCTCGATCTCGATGGCCTCGACCTGCCCGCCGGCCTGGTGCGCGTGCGCGGCAAGGGCAACAAGGCCCGCGAGCTGCCGGTCGGGCGCAAGGCCCGCGAAGCCCTGGAGGCCTGGCTGCCATTGCGCGCCCTGAGCAACCCGCAGGACGGCGCCGTGTTCGTCGGCCGCCAGGGCCGACGCCTGACCCCACGCGCCATCCAGCTGCGGGTGCGCGAGGCCGGCGTGCGCGAGCTGGGCCAGCACCTGCACCCGCACATGCTCAGGCACTCCTTTGCCAGCCATATGCTGGAGTCCAGCCAGGACCTGCGCGCCGTGCAGGAACTGCTCGGCCACGCCGACATCGCCACCACCCAGATCTACACCCACCTGGACTTCCAGCACCTGGCCAAGGTCTACGACGGCGCCCACCCACGCGCCAAGCGCAAGAGCGAAACCTCATGAGCATCCGCCTGATCACCTTCGACCTCGACGACACCCTGTGGGACGTGGCCCCGGTGATGCACAGCGCCGAGGCCGCGCTGCGCGACTGGCTGGCCACCGAGGCGCCGCGCCTCGGCCCGGTGCCGATCGAACACCTGTGGGCGATCCGCGCCCGCCTGATGGAGACCGACCCTGGCCTCAGGCACCGCCTCAGCGAACTGCGCCGACGCATCCTGCTGCACGCCCTGCTCGATGCCGGCTACCCACAGGGCGAGGCCGATGATCTGGCCGAACTGGGCTTCCAGGTGTTCCTCGCCGCGCGTCACCAGGTCCAGCTGTACCCCGAGGTCCATCCGACCCTCGAACGCCTGGCCATGCGCTACACCCTCGGGGTGATCACCAACGGCAACGCCGACGTGCGCCGCCTGGGTTTGGCCGACTACTTCCGCTTTGCCCTGTGCGCCGAGGAACTGGGCATCGGCAAGCCCGATCCGCATCCGTTCCGAACCGCGCTGCAACACGCCGGAGTCGAGGCAGGACAGGCCGTGCACATCGGCGATCACCCCGGCGACGACATCGCCGGCGCCAAGGCCGCCGGAATGCATGCCATCTGGTTCAACCCGAACGGCCGGACCTGGGAAGGTGACGAGGCGCCGGACAGGGAAATCCGCAGCCTCGGCGAGCTTCCGGCACTGCTGCATGAGTGGTAGGTCAGGGGCACCCGTCACGGAAGTTGACGTCAGAATATCGGCTGAAATTCACATTTCCGGGCAATGCCCATACAATCGCCCGCCACCATAACAAGACATTTCAGCGAGGCTCCCGGGCGCTAGACCGCCTAAAGAATCTCGCTCCGCTTTCGTAGCACTTGCCTCCACTTTCGGGAAAACCGACGAAGAACCCTGGCGCGACACCCTGAATCGCTCCGAATATCTGTCTCGTCACAAGTTCCCCGTCATCGCTACCTATCTATCCCTCGTTGAGCCATGAGCGCCGTATTTGGAGTAATGGATGTCTGAAAGGACCCAAGCGACAGTTGCCAGATTCAAAAGCAAGGAAGCCATCATCGGAATCGTGGGCCTGGGCTACGTCGGCCTGCCGCTGATGCTGCGCTATAACGCCATAGGATTCCGCGTGCTCGGCATCGATATCGACACGGCCAAGGTCGACCGGCTCAATGCCGGCCAGAGCTACATCGAGCACATTGCCTGCGAGCACATCGCCCAGGCTCGCGCATCGGGTTTCGAAGCGACCACCGAGTTCGCCCGCGCCGCCGAATGCGACGCCCTGATCCTATGCGTACCCACTCCGCTGAACAAGTATCGCGAGCCGGACATGAGCTTCGTGATCAACACCACCGATGCCATCAAGCCCTACCTGCGCCCCGGGCAGGTGGTCTCGCTGGAGAGCACCACGTATCCCGGGACCACCGAGGAAGAACTGCTGCCCCGCGTACAGGAAGGCGGCCTGAAGGTGGGCGAAGACCTCTTCCTGGTCTACTCGCCGGAGCGCGAAGACCCGGGCAATCCGAACTTCGAGACGCGCACCATCCCCAAGGTGATCGGCGGACACACGCCGGATTGCCTGCAGGTCGGCATCGCGCTCTACGAGCAGGCCATCGACAAGGTGGTGCCGGTCAGCTCGACCAAGGCGGCGGAAATGACCAAGCTGCTGGAGAACATCCACCGCGCGGTGAACATCGGCCTGGTCAACGAGATGAAGGTGGTGGCCGACCGCATGGGCATCGACATCTTCGAGGTGGTCGATGCCGCCGCGACCAAGCCGTTCGGCTTCACGCCCTACTACCCCGGCCCCGGCCTGGGTGGCCACTGCATTCCCATCGACCCGTTCTACCTGACCTGGAAGGCGCGGGAGTACGGCCTGCATACCCGCTTCATCGAGCTGTCCGGCGAAGTGAACAAGGCCATGCCCGAATACGTGCTGGGCAAGCTGATGGATGGCCTGAACGACCAGGGGCGCGCGCTCAAGGGCAGTCGCGTGCTGGTGCTGGGCATCGCCTACAAGAAGAACGTCGACGACATGCGCGAGTCACCTTCGGTGGAGATCATGGAATTGATCGAGGCCAAGGGCGGCATCGTGGCCTACAGCGATCCGCACGTTCCGGTGTTCCCGAAGATGCGCGAGCATCACTTCGAGCTGTCCAGCGAAGCGCTGACCGCCGAGAACCTGGCATCCTTCGATGCGGTCGTGCTGGCTACCGATCACGACCGCTTCGACTATGAGCTGATCCGCAGTCATGCCCGTCTGATCGTCGACAGCCGCGGCAAATACCGGGCGCCGGCGGACAACGTCATCAAGGCCTGACCATCGGGGGCCGGCGAACGCCGGCCTTTCCATCACCGACTCACGGGACTCGCTTCATGAAACGCTTCGCTCTCATCGGCGCTGCCGGCTATATCGCGCCACGCCACATGCGCGCCATCAAAGACACCGGCAACGAGCTGGCCTGCGCCTACGACATCAACGATTCGGTCGGCATCATCGACAGCCTCTCGCCCCAGAGCGAGTTCTTCACCGAGTTCGAGCGTTTCTACGACTATGCCTGGCGCCAGAAACGCGATCCGGCCACCGCGCTGGACATCGTGTCGGTGTGTTCGCCTAACTACCTGCACCATCCGCACATCACCGCCGGCCTGCGCCTGGGTTGCGACGTGATCTGCGAGAAACCGCTGGTACCCAATGCCGCCATGCTCGACGACCTGGCTCTGGTCGAACGTGAAACCGGCAAGCGCCTCTACAACATCCTGCAACTGCGCCATCACCAGGCGATCATCGACCTCAAGCAGAAGGTCGAGACGGGTGGCCAGGCGCACAAGCACGAGGTCGAGCTGACCTACATCACCAGTCGCGGCAAGTGGTACATGGAGAGCTGGAAGGGCGACCCGCGCAAATCCTTCGGCGTGGCCACCAACATCGGTGTGCACTTCTACGACATGCTGCACTTCATCTTCGGCAAGCTGCAGCGCAACGTGGTCCACTTCGCCAACGAGTTCAAGGCAGCGGGTTACCTGGAGTACGAGAAGGCCCGGGTGCGCTGGTTCCTCTCCATCGACGCAGGCGATCTGCCTGATTCGGTGAAGGGCAAGAAGCCGACCTATCGCTCGATCACCTGCGACGGCAGCGAGATCGAGTTCTCCGAAGGCTTCACCGACCTGCATACGGTCAGCTACCAGGCCATCCTCGACGGCCAGGGCTACGGTATCGAGGACGCCCGCCACTGCGTGGAGACTGTCGAGACTATCCGCACCCTGGCCCCCAGTCGCCCGCAGGACGGCGAAGACCACCCGTTCCTCGCGCGTCTGCTGGGCTGAGCCATGAGCCATTACCAGCACCCCAGCGCCATCGTCGACGACGGCGCGCAGATCGGCGAAGGCTCGCGCGTTTGGCATTTCGTGCATGTCTGCGGCGGCGCCCGCATCGGGCGGGGCGTGTCGCTCGGGCAGAACGTGTTCGTCGGCAACAAGGTTGTCATCGGCGACCACTGCAAGATCCAGAACAACGTCTCGGTCTACGACAACGTCACGCTCGAAGAAGGCGTGTTCTGCGGGCCGAGCATGGTCTTCACCAATGTCTACAACCCGCGCTCGCTGATCGAACGCAAGGACGAGTACCGCGACACCCTGGTGAAGAAAGGGGCCACCCTGGGCGCCAACTGCACCATCGTCTGCGGCGTGACCATCGGCGAGTTCGCCTTCGTCGGGGCCGGCGCGGTGATCAACAAGGACGTGTCGGCCTACGCCCTGATGGTTGGCGTGCCGGCGCGGCAGATCGGCTGGATGAGCGAGTTCGGCGAACAGCTCGAGCTGCCGCTGGAGGGTGAGGGTAGCGCACCATGCATCCACACCGGTGCCCGCTATGTGCTTAGGGGCAAGGCGTTGACCAAGGAGGAGGCGCAATGATCGAGTTCATCGACCTCAAGGCGCAGCAGGCGCTGATCAAGGGAAAAATCGATGCCGGTATCCAGCGTGTGCTGGAACATGGACAGTACATCCTGGGACCGGAAGTGAGCGAGCTGGAAGAAAGGCTCGCCGCCTTCGTCGGCGCCAGGTTCTGCATCAGCGTCGCCAATGGCACCGACGCGCTGCAGATCGCCCAGATGGCGCTGGGTATCGGCCCGGGCGACGAAGTCATCACCCCCGGCTTCACCTATATCGCCACCGCCGAGACCGTCGCCCTGCTGGGGGCGAAGCCGGTGTACGTGGACATCGACTCGCGCACCTACAACCTCGATCCGCAACTGCTGGAAGCGGCCATCACCCCGCGAACCAAAGCGATCATCCCGGTTTCGTTGTATGGCCAGTGCGCCGACTTCGACGCCATCAACGCCATCGCCGCCCGGCATGGCATTCCGGTGATCGAGGACGCCGCGCAGAGCTTCGGCGCGACCTACAGGGGCAAGCGCTCCTGCAACCTGACCACCATCGCCTGCACCAGCTTCTTCCCGAGCAAGCCATTGGGCTGCTACGGCGATGGCGGCGCGATCTTCACCAACGACGAGGAGCTGGCCAGGGTCCTGCGCCAGATTGCCCGCCACGGCCAGGATCGCCGCTACCACCACATCCGCGTCGGCGTGAACAGCCGCCTGGACAGCCTGCAGGCGGCCATCCTGCTACCGAAGCTGGAGATTTTCCCGCGAGAACTGGAACTGCGGCAGGCAGTGGCCGGTCGTTATGCCCAGCTTCTCGAAGACGCCGGCATCGCGGCCCCCTTCGTCGAGCCTCACAACCAGAGCGCCTGGGCGCAGTATTCGGTGCAGGTGGAGGGTCGGGACCAGGTCCAGGAAAGCCTCAAGGCAGCCGGCGTTCCTACCGCGGTGCATTATCCGATTCCCCTGAACCGCCAGCCGGCGGTCCGGGACGACCTGGCCAGCCTGCCGTTCGGCGATGCCGTGGCCGAGCGGGTAATGAGCCTGCCGATGCACCCGTACCTGGACGAGAGCGCCCAGCACCACGTCGTCAGCACCCTGAAAGGAAGCCTCGCATGAGCCGCAAGATCCTGACCATCGTCGGCGCCCGCCCGCAGTTCATCAAGGCGGCGGCGGTATCACGGGAGATTCTCCGGCATCCGGGCAAGGCCGTAGAGGTGATGGTTCACACCGGGCAGCACTACGACCCGAACATGTCCCAGGTGTTTTTCGACGAACTGGAGATCCCGGCCCCGCGCTACAACCTGGAAATCGCAGGCGGCGGCCACGGCGCGATGACGGGCCGCATGCTCGAAGGCATCGAGCGGATACTGCTGGACGAGCGGCCGGACTGGGTGCTGATCTACGGCGACACCAACTCCACCCTGGCCGGCGCGCTGGCGGCGGCGAAGCTGCACATTCCCGTGGCGCATGTCGAGGCCGGGTTGCGCTCCTTCAACATGCGCATGCCGGAGGAGGTGAATCGCATCCTCGCCGACCGCGTCTCGACCCTGTTGCTGTGTCCCACGGCCATGGCCGTGGAGAACCTTGCCCGGGAAGGCGTCACCGAAGGCGTCTATAACGTGGGCGACGTGATGTACGACGTGGCTCTGCACTACCGCGAACGCGCCAGGACGGACAGCCGGATCCTCGCCACGCTGGGGCTGGCACCAGGCGGCTTCGCGCTGGCAACCTGCCACCGCGCCGAGAATACCGACGATCCACAGCGCCTGACCGAAATCCTTTCCGCGCTGGCCGAGATCGGCCGCGAACTGCCGGTGGTCCTGCCGCTGCATCCGCGCACCCGCAAGCTGATCGGCGACCACGGGCTGGAACGCCTGCTGGAGGCGCTGACCGTGGTAGAGCCGCTGTCGTTCCTCGATATGGTGGCACTCGAGCAGGCGGCGCGGGTCATACTCACCGACTCCGGCGGTGTGCAGAAGGAGGCCTTCTTCTATCGGGTGCCCTGCATCACCATGCGTGACGAAACGGAGTGGGTGGAAACGGTGGAACTGGGCTGGAACCAGATCGTGGGGGCTTCCCGGCAACGCATTCTCGAGGCATTCGCGAAAGCCGCCGGCGGCCGATCGAGCGACTCGCACGCGCCTTATGGCGATGGCTTCGCCAGTCGGGCGATCCTCGAAAAGATACTGAGCGCAGGTTGAGATGGGAGCCTTAGCGAGCCTTCTGCAGCATCGCCATATCCTCTACTCGACGGTAGTCCAGGGGTTGCGCAAGCGAACCAGCGCCAACGCGCTGGGCATGTTCTGGCTCCTGCTCTACCCGCTGCTGTTCCTGGGCATGTACAGCCTGGTGTTCGTGCAGATCCTGCAGGTCCGGATTCCGGGGCTGGCCACCACCGACTACATTCTGGTGGTGTTCTCCGGACTGGTGCCGTTCCTGGCCTTCGCGGAGGCCTTCGGCAACGGCACGACCAGCATCGTCGCCAATCGCGACCTGCTCATGAACACGCTCTTTCCCATAGAGCTGGTAGTGGCCAGGGAAGTGTTCGTCGGGCACGTCACCATGGGCATGGGCATGCTGCTGCTATGGGGCACAGTGATCCATTTCCATGGCGTCCACTGGACCCATCTGCTGGTGCCGCTGATCTACCTGCTGCAGATCATGATGGTGCTGGGCTTCGTGTGGATCACGGCGACCCTGACGGTGTTCTTCCGCGACCTGCAGCAGGCCATCCCCATCCTGGTGCTCTTCCTGATGATGATTTCCCCCATCGGCTACACCGCCGACATGGTGCCCGACGGGCTGCAGGCCATCCTCTTCCTCAACCCCTTGGCCTGGCTGATGGAGCTTTACCGGGCATGCCTGATGCAGGGCGTCGTGCCGCTCGAACAGCTCGGCGCATTCGCGGCCTTCTCCCTCGCCCTGTTCATGCTCGGGGGCAGTCTGATCCTGAGGCTCAAACCCTTGTTCGCCGACTATGTCTGACATCGCGATCTCCATCTCGTCCGTGAGCAAGAGCTTCCGGCGCTTCCAGCACCCCGGCTGGAGAGCGCTGGACGCACTGGGCTTGCCCGTGTCGCGCAAGCGCTACGACACCTTCCAGGCACTGGCGGACATCGACCTGGACATCGCCCGCGGCGAGAAAGTGGCGCTGATCGGTCGCAACGGCGCTGGCAAGAGCACCCTGCTGCGCCTGGTCTCGGGGCAGATGCGCGCCGATCAGGGAACGATCGCGGTCAACGGCAAGGTACAGGCGCTGATGACCCTCGGCACCGGCTTCCACCCGGACTTCACCGGGCTGGAAAACATCCGCTCCGCGCTTTCCTACCAGGGCATTCCACCCTCGCGAATGGCCGACTGCATCGAGGAAATCGCCGACTTCACCGAGCTGGAAGGCTTCCTGCAACGCCCGGTCAAGGAATACTCGGCCGGGATGTACGCCCGCCTGGCCTTCGCGGTCGCCACCACCCTGACGCCGGAAGTGCTGATCATCGATGAGATCCTCGGCGCCGGCGACGCCTACTTCCTGGGCAAGTGCATCCAGCGCATGAAGGCACTCACCAGCCAGGGGGCGACCCTGCTGTTCGTCTCCCACGATATCGCCTCGGTACAGATGCTCTGCGACAGGGGCGTCTGGCTCGAAGGCGGGCGAATCCGCCAGGACGGACCATTGCTGCCGGTCAGCAAGGCCTACCTCGCCAGCGTCCGCGAGGAGGAAGAGCGCCGGGTACGGGCCAGGAGCATGTCGCTGACCAAAGGCCAGGTCTCCGCCCTGACCGGAGGCGACAGCCAGACGACCCTCCTCCGCTTGGTCGGGCAGGACGGCGCACCGCCTTCCAGCCCTCTGCTGGTACGCGCCGTGGAATACGGGGATGCTAACGGGACCCTGGGCGGGATAGACATGGCGGGCGCCCAGGCAGGGGCCTCCCGACTGATCGTGGACCCTCGCTTCATGAACTGGCAGCGGGTCAAGCAGCAGGGCGAGGACGACCCCAGCTGGGCCTTCGGCGACTTCGGTGGTCGCTACAAGCATGCCCCGCTGCAGATCGCCTGGCCCGCCGACGTCCCCAGCGGTGCCTGGGTAAGACTGGACTACCGCGCCAGCACCAGCGACCCCGTGCAGCTCGAACAGTACGCGCCGGAGCAGGACGCCTACTGCGGTCTGGCCGAGATCGCTCCGGATGCATCGCCTGCCTGGCAGACCCTGCACGTCGCGCTCCAGGAAAACCAGGCGCTCGGCGAACAGCGCAGCGCCGGCCTGATCGCCGAGCTGCAGGAGCTGGAGGTGCACGATCGGTACGGCAGCGGAGAAATCCGCATCACGGGCTTCGGCTTCTTCGATGCGGAAGACAACAGGCGGCACACCCTGATCAGCGGCGAGCCCGCCTTCGCCGTGATGGCCTTCGAGGCCAACGCGACCGTGCCGGACCCGGTGCCGGTGATCGCGGTCTACCGCCCCGACGGCACCTGTGCGATGCAGGTGATCGCCAGCCTGAGCGGGCAGCGCTTCGCCAAGCTCGAAGGCAAGGGCGGGATTCGGGTCGACTTCGCACCGCTCCTGCTCGGCCCCGGCGACTATCTGGTCTCGGTGGCGCTGTTCCACGAACTCAATCCGGCATCGTCGATCGAGCCTTCCGCCTACGACCTGCACGATCGCTGCCACGCCCTCAAGGTCCTCCCGCCGCCCGGCATCCAGGTGCAGATCGGCGTGGTGAACCAGCCGGCACGCTGGGAGCTGCTGCCATGAGCCAGGACATCCGTCTCTACGGCTCGGCGGAGGTCTGGGACCAGCCACTGCAGGCCGGGCAGCGCAACCTGTTGCAGGCCATCCGCGACTTCTGGCCCGCCGGCATCGCCTCCGTGCTCGACATCGGCTGCGGCGACGGCAAGCTGACTTCGTCGCTCGCCAAACAACATCGCGACGCCCTCTTCGTCGGCCTGGACAGCAGCGACGAAGCCCTGTCGCGCCTGCCTTTCACCGGCGTAAAGGGAGATGCGCAGGCGCTGCCGTTCGCCGATGCGGCGTTCGACCTCGTCATGAGCACCGACGCCCTCGAACACATGCCCGAGGCGACGGAAGCCGCCGCCTGGAGCGAACTGTTCCGGGTCGCCGGCAAAGCCGTCATGGTCGCCGTGCCCTTCCGCGAGGAGCTGCTGGACGCGACCACCCGCTGCGCGAGCTGCGGACATCGCTATCACGTCAACTGGCACCAGCGCAGCTACGACTTCGCCGACCTTCACCGCCGCGCGCCCATCGGCTGGAGCGTCCACTCCACGGTGCTGGCAGGGGAGCCGTGGAGCGCCATGTTGCCGCCCGAGACGCACCTGCGCCGCTCGGCGCTGGATCAGTGGGCAGGCTGGAGCGCCGCCATCTGTCCCGAATGCGGTACCAGCGGGCAGCCCGCCGCCCCACTGGAACCGCTCTCTCCGCTCCTGGCCCGGGCGCTGGGGAGACAGCTGTATCGCACCCTCCTCGAGCAACGCTACTGCCGCAGCCACAGCGAGATCCTGGTCGTCTTCCAGCGCCAGCCGCTGACCTTCGGCCAGTCTCCGGCGAAGTCCACGCAGCACCTGCAAACAGCGACCTGCGTGGACTTCGCGAACCAGCCAATGGCGTCGAACCTGGCCCCCTTCTGCCAGGTTGCCCAGTATGTCGCGGCGGCCGATGGCGGATGGCGCCTGCAATTCCCCCTGTATGAGGCAGCTCCGCTGCTCGAGGTCCGACGCCGGCCTGGCAGCCAGGGCGAGCTGCATCTATCGCTGGAGGACGCGGCAGGGCTGCTGCTGGAAGGCTGCGTGCTGGAAGCCGGGCAGGACCATGCAACACTGGCCTTGCCGCGCGCACCCGTCGCCGGCTACTACGGAATACTGGCCTCCTGCGAGCCGGAGGCCTTTGCATCCGTCCGCCTGGGAGAAGGCCCGGTCGTCGCATGGGCGCAACCCGCAGAGTCGGAGACGCATGCCTACTGGCGCTGCGAAGAGGCCGACCATCCTCTCTTCGCCCAGGTCACTGCCCCCACCTGGCTGGACGCCCGCACCCTGACCGCTGCGCCGTCCCCCCTCGAGCCCACGCCTGGAGCAGTCATCGGAGACCTCCAGAACTGCTTCGAGGAAGCGCTGAGCCAGATGCCGACGCCGGCAACGGAAGACACCTCAGCGCAAGTGGGTGAACTGCAGGCAAGGCTCCAGAATCTCGGCGCGGAACGCGATTCCCTGCTGAAGAAGGCGCAGCAGGCGGAGACGATGTCCGTCCAGTTGCAGAACCTCACCGCCGAGCGTGATGCTCTCCTCGCCCGAGCCCGGGAAGCCGACCGGCTCGCCGTGCAGAACCAGAACCTCGCGGCCGAATACGAGGTCTTGCTGGAAAAGGCGCAACGGGCAGAGGCCCAGGCCGTCCAGCTGCAGAACCTGACCGCCGAACGCGACATGCTCGTCGCGCGCGCGCGGGAAGCCGATCGCCTCGCCGTGCAGCATCAGAACTTCACGGCAGAACATCACGTGCTGCGGGAAAAGGCACGGCTGGCAGAGTTTCAGGCAGTCCAGCTGCAGAACCTCTTTGCCGAACGCGATGCTCTCCTGGAGCGCGCCCGGGAAGCCGACCAGCTCGCCGTCCAGATCCAGAACCTGTCTGCCGAACGCGATACGCTGCTGGAAAAAGCACGGACGGCAGATGCCCAATCCGTCCAGCTGCAAAACCTGGGCGTCGAACGCGACGCTCTTGTCGAGCGTGCCCGGGAAGCCGACCGGCTGGCCGTACAGCTGCAGAACCTCTCTGCCGAGCGCGATACACTGCTGGAGCGGATACAGGCGGCAGATTCCCTGTCCGTCCAGTTGCAGAACCTGGCTGTCGAGCGTGACGCGCTTCTCGAACGGACCCGCGAGACCGACCGGTTGGCCGTACAGCTGCAGAATCTCGCTGCCGAGCGCGATACGCTGCTGGAGCGAGTACGGGCGGTAGATGCACAGTCTGTCCAGCTGCAGAACCTGATCGCCGAGCGCGACGCGCTTCTCGAACGGACCAGGGAGGCCGACCGGCTGGCCGTACAGCTGCAGAATCTCGCTGCCGAGCACGATACGCTGCTGGAACGCGTACGGGCGGCGGATGCGCAATCCGTCCAATTGCAGAACCTCGCTGCCGAGCGCGATTTGCTGCTGGAGCGGGTACGGGCAGCAGATGCGAGCTCCGTACAGCTGCAGAACCTGAGCGCCGAGCGCGACGCCCTTCTCGAACGCGCCCGGGAAGCCGACCGGCTGGCCGTGCAGCTGCAGAACCTGGCAGCCGAGCATGCCGACGTGCAGGCACGCGAGGCCATGCACGACAGGACGCGGAACGAGCTGGATGCAACCATCGCCACGCTCGAAGAAAAATACGCCCAACTGTCAGGCCGCCTCCGGGAAACGGAAGAACAACTGGAGCGGCGCAACGATGAGTTGAATGCCTGCAAGGCTCGGCTCGAACAACTCAGCCAACATATCGAGAACCGACTCGGAACGATGGCCAGGCATGCCCTGGCCAAGTTGCCAGGAAAGCCATAAGGGAGGCGAGCCAGATGGCTCATGTACTGATGCTCTGCCACGACCAGCATCTTGACCGCAGGGTGGTGGCACAGGCAGTTACCTTGATCGAGGGCGGCCACCAGGTTCGCCTGCTCGCACTGTCATTCGAGGGTGAAACCAGCCATGAACTGCTGGAGGAAGGGATCCAGCTCACCCGTATCGGGCTGAACCACATCATTCCGGAAAACCCGACCTACACAGGGTACATGGCGCGGCAGCACAAGCTGAACGATCTGCTGAACCGGGCAGCCAATCGCTACCCGCACCGCCTGGGCCTGTTCCAGCGCCTGTTCAACTACGGCAGCAAGCTGAACTGGAACCTGTACAAGGCGCTGCTGCTGTTGCGCTACCGCAATCGCAGACTCCACGACCCCCTGCCATTCCGCCAGGCCTTCTTCCAGCACGGGCTCCAGTTCCCGAGCGATCTGGTTCAGGTACATGACCTGCCGGCGCTGGAAGCCGGCACGGAGCTCGCAGCCACCTGGCAGGTGCCGCTGGTCTATGACGCCCACGAACTGTACCCGGAGCAGAAGTCGTTCTCCCGGGCACAGAGAAACATCTGCTCGAAAGCGGAAGATCGATTGATCCAGAAGGCCGACCTGGTCTTTGCCGTCAACGAGTCCATCGGCGAAGAGATGGCGCGCCGCTACCGCATAGCCAAGCCGGTCACCCTGCTCAACGCCATAGATCCCCACGAGACGTTCGACCCCGACGCCCACTACGATCTGCTGCGCGAAAAGCTCGGCATCTCGCCGCAACGACGCATCCTGCTGTTCCAGGGCGGCTTCTCACCCTACCGGAACCTGGAAAACCTGATGCAGGCAATGGCCCATGTCCATACCCCGGACGTGGACCTGGTGATGATGGGCTTCGGCGACTTCGGAGAACTGCTCAAGGAACAGGCCGCCAGCCTGAAGCTGCTCGGCTCGCGCATCCACTTCCTGCCCGCCGTGCCCCAGAGCGAGCTTCTCCAGCACAGCGCCTCGGCGGACATCGGGATCATTCCCTATCCCCACGTGGACCTGAACTCCTACTACTGCACGCCCAACAAGCTGTTCGAGTTCATCCAGGCGGGCCTGCCGATCCTTGCCAACGACTCGCCGGAGCTGAACCGCTTCGTCCAGAAGAACGACCTCGGCTATTCGCACCGGATGGACAATCCGAGAAAGATTGCGGAAGCCATCGACGCAGCCTTTGGCTCGCCGCGTTATTCCTCGTGGCGCAGCAATATCAAGAGCAAAAGAAGTGAGCTCGCCTGGAAGGGTCAAGGGGCCATCTACGCCCTGGAAATGAGCAAATTCCTGAATGCCGCCACCAATCCAGAGTCAGACAGTCTGAGCGGAGTCGTTTGATGAACCGTGCCGAGCCGCGCTTTGCGGCGCTTCTCCTGATATTCACCAGCCTCTGGTGCTTGATCGCCCATGCAGATACTGCGGCCGTACAAACCAATGTCGACCAGGCCCGGCACAGCACCGACGATGCAGGAGTGCCGCACTTGACCATCAGCGGAGTGGGCAAGGTCGACCATCCGGCGTGGACGGCCCTGTATGCGCTCGCCTACGCAGGGGTGGAGGACTACGACCCCGGGTTGGGCCTGAAGGCCGATCCCCAGCGCTTCGAGGCCAGCATCGCCTGGCTCAAGGCAAACCTCGCGCAGAACGAGCGTGGCCTCTGGGTCTGGACCTACAACTTCGACAGCACCTACAACGACGTCTCCATCAAGGCGCCCTGGAGCAGTGCCTTCGCACAGGCGACCGGTATCCAGGCCCTGCTGGCACACTGGCGCAAGACCCAGGACCCGAGCAGTCTGGAACTTGCCCGGAAAGCGGCCGAATCGCTGTTCGTCCCCCTCAGCGAAGGCGGCTTCCTGTTCAGCGCCGGCGATGACATCTGGTTCGAGGAAATCCCGTCCCCCGTCGAAAACCCCTCGCACATTCTCAACGGACACATGCGCGCCCTGCTCGCCCTGAACGAACTCAGGGAAGCCACCGGCGCAGACCTGTACCAGAAATGGTTCGGCAAGGGCAGCGACACTCTTCTGCGCTGGTTGCCGCTATACGACGCCGGGTACTGGCTCCGGTACGACCTGAATCCACGCAAGGACGAACTGCTGTTCCGCCTGGCCAACCCCTACGGCTTCGCCAACCCCGAACTGGCCATCGACCGCATCGTGTTGCGTGACCCGGAGTCGGGTGAAGAGTCCGTGCTGGATGTCGGCGGCGCCAACGATGCCGAGGGCCCGTTGCGTATCGCCGGTAACGACTGGGGGCAGATAGAGGAGGTGGGCGGCCGCAGCGTTCGGCGCCTGCGTCCGGTCGAAAGCGGGCGGGAAGCGCCGGACAGCGAAGGGCAGATGGTTGCACCTTTCAGTTATATCTACCTGAAGCTGCCCGGAGCATGGAAGAACAATCTCCGCAAAACACCATACGAACTGAGCATCGAATACCTGGACGAGAAACCGGGGAATCTGGAAGTCCAGATGCGCTCCATATCGCCGGCCAATGAAACGTTCAAGAAGCTGAAAGACAGTGATCTGTTGATTTCGGGTGCCAATGTCTGGCGCCAGTGGAAAATCAACGTGAATCCTAACGATCTCGGCTATTGGGTTGGCCGCCTGTACGCTCAGAAACACACTACATATCTGAAGTTACTGGCACACTCGGATAATAGACTTTCATCCTGGGCGGATATGGCAACCGGCTATCAGAACACACTGGAGCCAGGAAAAGCATTCCAGAAAGTTTCCCCCAAGAAAATCGAACTTCCACAACAAACACCCATGCTGCCGATATATTCTCTGGACAAGAGCGGGGTGTTGATGCAGCACGCCGCCACCGCCAAGAGCAGATTCGATAGCAATGGATTGTATGACCCCTCGTCCGACAGGGGCACCCCGATGTATTCGCCATACATCATAGCCACTCAACTGCTTGATGGCCCTGATACTGCTGGCGGAGTCTATTCAGAAATCAAAAACTCCGATATTCAACGCGCCCCAGCACTGAACTGGCTCAAGAACCCGAAGAACCAGGTAAAGCTGGGCGATGCGGTAACATTCGAATTCCCCTTCCCCAATGTGTATAACGACGTAACCACCTCGCCCCCCTGGCCCTCGGCATTCAGCCAGGCATATATACTCAAGGCGCTCGAATACACTCTGGATAATATAGATAAAAGTGCCGATATTCGGAGCCTTCTGAAGAAATCCGCCTACGCCTATGAGATTCCCGTCTCGAAGGGAGGTATATCCAGCGTCACTCGATCCGGGCTGGTCCACTTCGAAGAAGTTCCCAACGCAACACATGTCTTGAACGCTCACTTAGCGAGTTTGCCAGCACTGGCTTCAACGGCAGATCGGCTGAATGACGCCCGCATCAGGTCTTTGAAGGAGACTGGCATCGAGACATTACGCGCCAAGCTTTCACAGTTCGATACAGGCTACTGGCTGCGCTATGACCTCAACCCCAAGAAAGAATTGCTGTTCCAACTGGACTGGCTGGCCGGAGAAACGTCTCCGCTCATAGAAAGCATTGCCCTTGAGGCTCCCCAGTTTGCCAAACAGACTCAACTATACGTCGGCAGCGAGCAGGCATTTGATGGCACATCTCGTATCAGCGGACTGGAATGGTCACCGGTACAGCAAGTGGATGGTAAGCAAGCTCGCTCTTTTGCCAACGGCTATCTGAGCCACAAGGAAGCGGTACAGGGAGGCACTCGACATAATGCATACACCCTGATGCAGCTGCCCGAGGCAACGTTCTCCGACTATTTCGACGTACAACCACAGCGACTGGTGATTCGATACAAAGACGTATCGGCCGGGCAGTTTGTGGTCAAGGTCCAGTCGATTAGTGAAGGGAATGCACTGGACTTCACACCGCTCAGGAATTCCGTAATCACGACCACTGGCGATCAGCAATGGAAGGAAGCCGTGATTGAGGTTCGCCCGCAAGACATGGGGTGGTTCAAAGGAGCGGACTATCAGATCTTCGAGGTGGAACAGCTCGAGCAAATTGCCAAACTGACCGGAGACTGGTTCTTCGAACAGTACACGGAGCGCCAGCGCTACTATCTCGACAGCAAGAAAACCGGAAAAGCTGTGATTATCGAACCGGTCTTCCAACCGGTGCTCACGGCCGTCAAGCTCGAACTCGTCGAAGCCTCGAACATGTACGAAGGATTCGGCTTCGAGAATGCTCTGGATGGAGACCCCAATGATGACTACGTTGCGGGGCTGGAAAACTCCGCTCAGGACTTTGTAACGCTCAAGGTGGGCTCGCCCATCAAGAAGGGCGTCCTGAAACTCGTCTGGGAAAACGAGACCAACCATGCCCGGGCGGTCTCGATTTCGGCGCTGCGCGCGCCAGGCGAGACATACGAGAAAATTGCAGAAGCCTCGCTGCCGAGCGAGAAAGAAGTGGAAATCCCCTTCGAAACCGACAAGCCCTTCAAGAATCTCAGGGTCGAGTTCTCCGATTTCGTCGGTCAGCCCAGGCTCCTGCTGAGGCAGATCGAACTGGAGGCAGCCCTGCCGCCACGGGTAGGAACGGCTGCCGAGGCAACAGCGATCTTCGAACGACAGCCCGAAGGGGACTTTCTGGGTTTGGCGGATATCCGCAATCCGTTGCGGATCTACCGGCAGCCGGTGTCGCTGAAAATAAAGGCGCTCTCCGACTATCTGGTGCGCGGTCTCAATACGGATCACGAAAAGGTACTGGCATTCATGGGCTTCATCGATCAGTTCGATGTCGGCGTCGCCAGCGATACCACTCCAGAAACCACTGTGCTCGAGCACATCGGCGCCTGCGGCTCGTTCACCAACACGCTGCTCGCTCTGGCGACCGCCCAGGGCCTGGAGGGACGGGTAGTGAGCATGCTCAATTATCCCGATAGCGATGGGCATGCCCTGGCCGAAATAAAGATTGGTGACAAGTGGCAGCTGTACGACCCCACATACGGCGTCTACTACACGCTTGCCGGGAGCGACGCCCTGCTGTCGTTCGCGGAGGTCAAGTCTGCCTACGAGAAAGGTCTGGAAGTAGTAGTCCACCAGGACTCCCAGAGAAAAGGCGCCGCCGCCTACACGGGCAAGGACATTTTCACCCGAGCCAATCCGGCAGGTGTCGCGGGACCGGACAAACCCTTCGTGTTCTCGTTGCTCATGAACCTGAAAGAACGCAATTCGCTGCGCTCGAGCGAATTCGGTCCAAGCTGGCAAGGTGCCAACTTCATCGGAGCCGCGAGCACCAATCAGCAACAGCGCTGGACTCTCGAAGGCCTCACACCGGGTGCCGACTATGTCTTCGCGCTGAAAGCCAAGGGCCTGGGCGGCGACATCCTGACCTCGGATCGCACGTTCAAGGTGCGCGCGACACTGCCTGACGATGCCTCGCAGATCCTTGTGCACACCTTCGACTTTTCCCAGGGCGAGGTGCAGTCTTGGGAAATTCCCTTCACCGCCAAGTCCCAGACCCAGGAAGTTGTCGTCCAGCACGACTACACCGGGCCACTGCACAGATACATAAACATGGAAAGCTATGAAGTGCGCAAACGCTGACATGGCCGGAATGCATAGAAGCGCTTACGCGCAGTCGTCGAAAGCAGAGTGGTCTGCAAGGCGCCAGTTCGTGAAGGGAGCAGAGATTTAAATGTGTGGAATAACCGGCGTCCTTGCGATGCAGGGAACCAAAGATGCGCTGGGCGCCTCGCTGACCAGCATGATGCACGCCATCCGCCATCGCGGCCCGGATGGCGACGGTATCTGGCTGGATGAGAAACGCCCTGTCGGTCTGGGACACGTACGCCTGGCCATCATCGACCCGGAGCACGGCAAGCAGCCGATGACGACCGAGGATGGCCGCTATGTCGTGGTGTTCAACGGCGCCATCTACAACTATCTGGAGTTGCGCCGGGAGCTGACGGGCAAAGGGCATCCGATCCACAGCTATTCGGATACCGAGGTTCTTCTCTATGCCTACCGGGAGTGGGGAGAACAGTTCGTCGACCGCCTGATCGGCATGTTCGCCTTCGCCATCTGGGACAAGCACGAGCAGCGGCTGTTCTGTGCGCGCGACCGGATCGGCATCAAGCCGTTCTACTACCATTTCGACGGGCAGCGCCTGCTGTTCGCCTCGGAGATCAAGGCGATCCTGGCCGATCCCGGTGTCGAGGCCGCCGCGAACTTCGAAGGACTGCAGGACTACCTGACCTTCCAGTTCTGCCTGGACCAGAAGACCCTGTTCAAGGGCATCGACAAGCTGGAGCCGGGACACTGCCTGAGCGCCCATTACGAGGGCGACGTGCTCAAGGTCACCACCCGCCAGTACTGGGACCTGCGCTACGAGATCGACGAGGAGCACGACGAGCGCTACTTCATCGACACGCTGTCCGGCCTGATCGACGACTCCATCCGCCTTCACCTGCGTTCCGATGTGCCGCTGGGAGCGCACCTTTCCGGCGGGCTGGATTCCAGCTCCATCGTCTGCCTGGCGTCGCGCATGCTCGGGGGCGAGCAGCTGAAGACCTTCACCGGGGCCTTCAGCGAGGGGCCCCAATTCGATGAGACCGCCTATGCCAAGGAGGTCTCGTCCTTCGCCGGTACGGCCTACCACGAAATCTTCATTCCGGCCGGGCATGAACTGCCCGATGTGCTGCCGCGGCTGATGTATTACATGGACGAGCCGCTGGCCGGCCCCGGCGTGATTCCCCAGTACTACGTCTCCCGTCTCGCCAGCGAGCATGTGAAGGTGGTGATGGGCGGACAGGGCGGCGACGAGCTGTTCATCGGCTATGCGCGCTACATGGCCGTCTACCTGGAGAAATGCCTGTCGGGCGCCATCTACCAGACGGCAAACCAGCGGCGCTACGCGGTTTCCCTCGAATCCATCGTGCCGAACCTGCCGTTGCTGGCGACCTACCAGCCCATGCTGCAGAACCTGTGGATGGATGGACTGTTCAATTCGCACGACCAGCGCTACTTCCGCCTGACGGATCGCAGCGAGGGCATGAGCCAGCTGTTCAACCCCGAGGCATTGCGCGGTGCCGGCAACTATTCGCCGTTCGAGTCCTTCCAGCGCATCTTCAACCGCGACGAACTGCATTCCCTGGTCAACCAGATGACCTACTTCGACCTGAAAGGCTCCCTGCCGGCGTTGCTGCACGTCGAGGATCGCACCAGCATGGCGGCCTCCATCGAATCACGCGTGCCGCTGCTGGATCACCGCATCGTCGAGTTCATGGCCAGCATCCCGCCCAACATCAAGTTCGCTGGCGGCCGCATGAAGCACCTGTTCAAGGAGTCGGTACGCAGCGCGGTCCCCCAGACGATCTTCGAGCGCAAGGACAAGATGGGCTTCCCCACCCCGCTGACGCAGTGGACCAAGGGTGTAGCCCGCGACACGCTGCTCTCCGGGCGGGCCCGGCAGCGTGGCCTGTACAACCCGGAAGCGGTCGAGAAGGCGCTGACGGACGAGCGAGAGTTCGGCCGTATCGTCTGGGGCCTGCTGTGCCTGGAACTCTGGCATCGCATCTTCATCGACAAGGACATGCAGCCCGGTGGCATCTGATTTCCGGCCGTTCTCGCGGCGAATACTGATGCTGTGCACCGACCGCCGGATCGACCGCCGGATATCGCTCCAGGCGGACAGCCTGGAGGAAGACGGCTGGCAGGTAACGATCCTGGCCCTGCCACTCGACCAGCCCGCCCCGGAATCGGACCCGCGCGTGGTCCGCCTAGGCGCGGCCGGCATGCAGGCGCGCCGGGAAGGCCGGGTCCTGGCGATCTACCGTGTAGTACGCCGCCATCTGCCGATGAACGGCCGGCTCATGCGCCTGCTGAAGTCGTTCGCCTGGCGCTTCCTGGTGGATCAGGAACGTTTCTATCTCAACCTGTTTCTCGCCGACGGACGCCACCACCCGGCGGAGATCGTGGTGGCGCACGACCTGCCCATGCTGGCGGTCGGCAGAGTCCTGGCCGATGAATTCGGTGCGCGCCTGGTCTACGACAGCCAC
Organism: Pseudomonas sp. GD04015; assembly: GCF_029837675.1. Lineage (NCBI taxonomy): Bacteria > Pseudomonadati > Pseudomonadota > Gammaproteobacteria > Pseudomonadales > Pseudomonadaceae > Pseudomonas > Pseudomonas sp. GD04015. Next base: position 89,217 of record NZ_JAOEEE010000004.1, read on the forward strand.
GAGCTCTATAGCGAGCAGGAGTTTTCTCCGGGCCAGCGGGCGGCCTGGGCGAAGATAGAGCGCCGGCACATCCACGCCTGCGACCGGGTGATCACCGTCAACCCGTCGATCGCGAAGGAACTGCAGACCCGGTACGGGTTGGCCGAGGTCGAGGTAATTCTCAATGCCGAGCGCGTAGGACAATTGCCGCCACGCTCGACGTACCTGCACAAGCACTTCGGCATTCCCGCCGCGCATCGGATCCTGCTCTTTCAGGGGGGTCTTTCCGCCACACGAAATCTGGTCGAGCTGGTCGAGGCGATGGCACGGCTGAGCGATAGGAGCATCCACCTGGTCCTGCTGGGCGATGGTCAGCTGTGGCGCAGCCTGCAGCGACTGGTCGCACAGCGGGGCTTGCAGGAACAGGTCCACCTGCACCCGGCGGTAGCCCAGGCCGAGCTGCTGGCCGTCACCGCCGCCGCGGACGCCGGCGTGATCCCCTATCAGGGCATCTGCCTGAACAACTACTACTGCACGCCGAACAAGCTGTTCGAATTCGTGGCCGCCGGGCTGCCGATTCTCGCCAGCGATCTGCCAGAGCTGCGCCGTCTGGTGGAGGATCGGCAGGTCGGCCGCGTGGCCGACCTGGGCACCCCCGCCACCATCGCGACGGCCATCGAGGACTTCTTCGCCGATGAGCAACGCCTGCAGCGCTGGCGGGACAACCTGCTCGAGGTACGCCGGGAATTGAGCTGGGAACGCGAAGGCGAGCGGCTCAAGCGGATCTATGGGGCGTTCAGATGAAGGTGGCGGTCATCTATCAGTACTACCAGGGCCACGCCTCGCCCGGCCATTCGCTGATCTACGAACTGACCCAGCACCTCGCCGGCAACGGACACGAGGTCTCTGTGGTGTCCGGGGAGACCGGCTACATGCGGCCCGCGCAGTCCGGCCGCCCCTGGTACAAGCGCCTGCTGCGGCGCGAGCGCGACGGTGCGGTCCAGGTCATCCGTACCTACACCTACTCGCAGCTGCACCGCAGCTACCTGGGCAGGCTGCTCGGCTTCATCTCGTTCTCGCTGACGGCCCCGGTCGGTCTGCTGGTCGCCCCGAGACCGGATGTGGTGCTCGCCTCCTCTCCGCCCATCTTCCCGATGTTTCCCATCTGGCTGGTGTGCAAGCTGCTCCGCATCCCCATGGTCTTCGAGGTCCGCGACCTGTGGCCGGAGTCGGCCGTGCAGATGGGCATCCTGCACAACCGGCAGTTGATCGCCATCATGTCCTGGATGGAGCGGGTGCTCTACGACAACGCGGCCCACATAGTCGCCTTGACGCATGGCATCCGCGACGACATTCACCGACGCGGCTGGCCCGCCGAGAAGCTGGAGGTCATCACCTGCGGCATCGATACCGGAATGCTCTTCCCGGACGCAGCGGCCGGCGCGGAAGTGCGCCGTGCGCATGGCTGGCAGGGACGCGAACTGGTGCTCTACCTGGGTGCCATGGGAGAAGCCAACAATCTTGAAGTGATACTGGAGGCCGCACGCCGCTGCCAGCGGGAGAACGTGCTGTTCCTGCTGATAGGCGACGGCATGAAGCGCCCTCATCTGGAGGCGCGCCTCGACGCGCTGGGGCTGGGCAATGTGCGCATCCTGCCGCCGATTCCCAAGGAGGAGGTTCGGGGCTACATCAATGCGGCGGACATCTGCCTGGTCACGCTGATGGACATCCCCCTGTTCAAGGGCGCCATTCCCACCAAGCTGCTGGATTACATGGCCTGTGGTCGTCCCGTGCTCTGCGGGGTTGCCGGCGAGGCTGGCGAGATTCTGGAAAGATCGGGCGCGGGCTGGATCTTCCCGGCCAACGATGCCGAGCGCCTCGCTCGCATGGTCGAAGAAATGCTTGCCGACGGCCCGACACGTTCGCGCATGGGCGAAGGCGGCGTGGCCCATGTACGCAGCCATTTCGACGCCATCGGCAACCGCATGGCGATGGAGCGCCTGCTGGCACGGGTAGCAGCGGGCGACACGCCCGGCACGGCAGGACCCACAGCGTCATGAAAAAGCCCGCCGAATGGCGGGCTCTTTCATGGCGGCGGCCGTCCTCAGATGGGGCGGCTGCCGTATTTGCTGTCCGGCTTCTTGGGCGGGTCGGCCACCACGTTGGGCTCGATCTCCTGGACCTTGCCGCCACGGGAGAGGAACTCCTCCATGGCCATGGCCAGGGCGTCGCGCTCCTTCTGCTTGGCTTCTACGCTGGGCAGCTCCTCGACCTCGTCGGCCGCCTTGGCCTTCTTGCCCGATTTGCCACCGGACTCGCCGGCTTCGCCGCTGTCGGCCTCGGCGTCATCGCCGGAATCGGCCGCCTCCAGCTCATCGCCTTCTTCCTCGTCGGCGCCTTCCAGCTCGTCCTGTTCCAGTTCTTCGTCGCTCATGTTCTACCTCATGACTTGCGCAGAGCAGGTTACTTATAGACCAGCCGCATTCATTGCAAAAATGCCGCTGGAAAAAAACGTCATCGGCGGCCGCGCCATCAGCGCAGCTCGCCCTGCAGGGTCGCCAGCACCCGACGGGCACCACCATGATCGCGATGCTCGCCGAGATAGATGCCCTGCCAGGTGCCGAGGTTCAACCGACCTTCGCCGATCGGCAGGCTCAGCTGGCATCCCAGCAGGCTGGACTTGAAGTGCGCCGGCAGGTCGTCCGGCCCTTCGTAGTCGTGTTCGTAGCCGCCTTCGCCCTGGGGCACGAGACGGTTGAAGAAACGCTCGAAGTCACGTCGCACCGCACCATCGGCGTTCTCGTTGATGGTCAGCGAGGCGGACGTGTGCTGCAGCCAGAGGTGCAGCAGGCCGACCCGGTAGCCCGCCAGTTCGGGCAGCGCCGCCACCAGCTCGTCGGTCACCAGGTGGAAGCCCCGCGCCCGGGCGCGCAACTGGATCGTGCGTTGCAGCCACATAGGCCGCTCCCTGCAGTCATCACTGGCGGCGCATTCTAGTGACTGTGCGCGGCGTTTTCACCTGGCCCGAGCGGGAAATTTGCAATCTGCCGCAGCGCTCGCAGAGGACATGAAGAAAGGGCGCCGAAGCGCCCCTTGCGGATGTTCACTTGCGGGTGAACTCCGGGTAGGCCTCCATGCCGCACTCGGCGATGTCGACGCCTTCGTACTCGTCTTCCTCGCTGACCCGCAGCCCCATGGCCAGCTTGATCAGGCCCCATACCACCAGGCTGGCCACGAACACCCACGCGAAGATGCAGGCCGCGCCGAGCATCTGCACGCTGAGACTGGCGCCGCCATTGGTCAGGGGCACCGCCATCAGGCCCCAGACGCCGCTGGTGCCATGCACCGAGATGGCGCCAACCGGGTCGTCGATGCGCAGGCGCTCCAGCATCAGGATGCTGAACACCACCAGCACACCGCCCACCGCGCCGATCAGGGTCGCCTGCACCGCCGTAGGGGTGGACGGCTCGGCGGTGATGGACACCAACCCGGCCAGGGCGCCGTTGAGGATCATGGTCAGGTCCGCCTTGCCGAACAGCACGCGGGCCACCACCAGCGCCGCCAGCAGGCCGCCGGCGGCGGCCATGTTGGTGTTCACGAACACGCTGGCGACGGCATTGGCGTCCTCGATGCTACTGACCTTGAGCTGGGAGCCGCCGTTGAAGCCGAACCAGCCGAACCAGAGGATCAGGGTGCCGAGCGTCGCCAGCGGCAGGTTGGCGCCGGGGATCGCGTTGATCTGCCCCTGGCTGCCGTACTTGCCCTTGCGCGCGCCGAGCAGGATGACCCCGGCCAGGGCCGCGGAGGCGCCGGCCAGGTGGACGATGCCGGAGCCGGCGAAGTCCTTGAAGCCGAGCTGCTTGAGGAAGCCGCCGCCCCAGGTCCAGTAGCCCTCGATCGGGTAGATCAAACCGCACATGACCACGGCAAAGGCGAGGAAGGCCCACAGCTTCATGCGCTCGGCCACCGCGCCGGAGACGATGGACATGCAGGTGGCGGTGAACACCACTTGGAAGAAGAAGTCGGCCCGTTTCGAGTATCCCGGCGCATCCTCGCCACCGGCGGCCACCAGGTCCACCGCGTGCTCGGCACCGATCAGGAAGCCGAAGTGCGGCAGCACGCCACCAGCGGCCCCGCCATACATCACGTAGTAGCCGATCAGCAGGTACATCACGGCGGCCAGGGCATAGAGCACGATGTTCTTGGTGAGAATCTCCGCGGTGTTCTTGGCCCGTACCAGGCCGGATTCGAGCATGGCGAAGCCAGCCGCCATCCACATCACCAGGGCACCACAGATCAGGAGATAGAAGGTATCCAGCGCATACTGCAGGGGAATCAGAGCCGTGCTTTCCATCGAGTACTCCGTTGTACCGGTTGCACAAGGTGCGCCGCCGTTGGCGCGGAAAGAAAAACGCCCGGCGAACCGGGCGTCTGGTACAGCAGCAGGGCTTACAGGTTGTAGCCGCGCTCGTTGTGCTCGGAGAGGTCGAGGCCGACGGTCTCGGACTCCTCGCTGACACGCAGGCCCATCACCAGGTCGATGACCTTGAGGATGACGTAGGTCAGGACGGTGGTGTAGACGATGGTGAACAGCACGCTCTCGGTCTGGATCCACAGTTGGCTGGCGATGCTCTCGAACTCGCCGAAGCCACCCAGGGCCGGGGAGCCGAAGGCGCCCACCAGGATGGCGCCGACGATGCCGCCGATGCAGTGCACGCCGAACACGTCGAGGGAATCGTCGTAGCCCAGCTTGCGCTTCAGGCTGGTGGCGCAGAAGAAGCAGATCACGCCAGCGGCCAGGCCGATCACCAGGGCGCCCACCGGGCCCACGGCGCCAGCGGCCGGGGTGATGGCAACCAGGCCGGCGACCACGCCGGAGGCGATGCCCAGGGCGCTCGGCTTACCGTGGGTGATCCACTCGGCGAACATCCAGGACAGGGCGGCGGCGGCGGTGGCGATCTGGGTGACCAGCATGGCCATGCCCGCGGTGTCGTCGGCGGCGGCGGCGGAGCCGGCGTTGAAGCCGAACCAGCCGACCCACAGCATGGCGGCGCCGATCAGGGTGTAGCCCAGGTTGTGCGGGGCCATCGGGGTGGTCGGGTAGCCCTTGCGCTTGCCCAGCACCAGGCAGGCCACCAGGCCGGCGATACCGGCGTTGATGTGCACCACGGTGCCGCCGGCGAAGTCGATCACGCCTTCATCCCACAGGAACGCGCCGTCGCCGGACCAGACCATGTGGCACATGGGGGCGTAGACGATGGTGAACCAGACGGTCATGAAGATCAGCATCGCGGAGAACTTCATGCGCTCGGCGAAGGCACCCACGATCAGCGCCGGGGTGATGATCGCGAAGGTCATCTGGAAGGTGATGAACACGCTTTCCGGGAAGGCACCGACCAGGCTGTCCTTGGTCAGGTTGCTCAGGAAGGCATTGTTCAGGGTGCCGACGAAGGAGTTCAGGTTGGTGACGCCCTGCTCCATGCCGGTGGTGTCGAAGGCCAGGCTGTAGCCGTAGACGAACCAGAGGATGCTCATCAGGCCGGTGATGGCGAAACACTGCATCATCACCGAGAGAATGTTCTTGGAACGCACCATGCCGCCGTAGAACAGCGCCAGGCCGGGGATGGTCATGAACAGCACCAGCGCGGTGGCGGTCAGCATCCACGCGGTGTCGCCGGAGTTGAGGACGGCCTCGTCAGCCATGGCCAGGCCAGGGGTTACGAGGGACAAAAGGGCTCCTAGCCCTGCGATCTTACGCAGAGTCATGTGTTTTTCTCCTGGGGCGTGTTGGGGGTTCTGAGGCTTAAACTGCGTCGGTGCCGGTTTCGCCGGTACGGATGCGGATGGCCTGTTCCAGATTGACGACGAAGATCTTGCCGTCACCGATCTTGCCGGTGTTGGCCGCCTTGGTGATCGCCTCGATGACACGGTCCAGCTGGTCGTCGGCGATGGCCACGTCGATCTTCACCTTGGGCAGGAAATCGACCACGTACTCCGCGCCGCGATACAGCTCGGTGTGGCCCTTCTGCCGACCGAAGCCTTTGACTTCGGTCACGGTGATGCCCTGCACGCCGATCTCCGACAGCGACTCGCGCACGTCGTCCAGCTTGAACGGCTTGATGATGGCAGTGACTAGTTTCATGAAACTCTCTCCCGTTTTGATGGACTCGCCCCAGGAAAACGAACCCGGCTCAAGTCTAAGCGCAGTGTCTGGCTTTTGAAACGCATCATCCGCACCGGCGTCCGGCCCGAGCGATGCCACCAACCGCATCCGGTGAGGCACTCCCCCGCCTCATCCTGTCCACCGGTACTGCATCGGTGCACGCGTCACGGGGTGTAAAGCAGAAAGCTTGCCAGCTATGCCAAAAGGCCACTTTTTCAGGAGTTTAGGCGGCTCCAGCGAGGAATCCGGGAAAACCGGGCGGGCGCACCGTGCGCCACATTGGTGCATTGCCAACCACCAAGGTGATCAAAAATCGTGCACCGCCCCCTGGCGAAGGGGCTCGGGGAGGGCGTGCTACACTGGCCGCCGTTTACCAACGGAATCCGCCATGCTGCCGCCCAAAGCCATCCTCGACACCCTTGCCAGCCATGCCTCGCGCCTGTTCAGCGGCGACATCCCGCTGCCGCGCGGCGAGATCGAGGCCCAGCTCAAGGCCCTGCTGCAGAGCGCATTCGGCAAGCTGGACCTGGTCAGCCGCGAGGAATTCGACAGCCAGATGGCCGTGCTCGCCCGCACCCGCGCCCGCCTGGAGGCGCTGGAAGCCCGGCTGGCGGAACTGGAAGCCCAACAGACAACACCCCCCGCCGAATAAGCCCATCGGCGGGCATGCGATCAAGGAGTGATCCATGTCCCTGGCCATCGTCCACAGCCGCGCCCAGGTGGGCGTCGAAGCGCCGGCCGTCTCGGTCGAGGCGCACCTGGCCAACGGCCTGCCAGGCATGGCCCTGGTCGGCCTGCCGGAGACCGCCGTCAAGGAAAGCAAGGACCGCGTGCGCAGCGCGATCCAGAATTCCGGGTTCGATTTTCCCGCCCGCAGGATCACCCTCAACCTGGCGCCCGCCGACCTGCCCAAGGATGGCGGGCGCTTCGACCTGGCTATCGCCCTGGGCATCCTCGCCGCCAACGGACAGGTGCCGGCTGAAACCCTGATCACGCTGGAGTGCCTCGGCGAGCTGGCCCTGTCGGGCGAACTGCGGCCGGTACGCGGCGTGCTGCCGGCGGCGCTGGCCGCTCGCGCCGCCGGACGCACCCTGGTGGTGCCGAGGGCCAACGCCGAGGAAGCCTGCCTGGCCTCCGGGCTGGTCGTACTGGCCGCCGACCACCTGCTGGAAATCGCCGCCCATCTCAATGGCCACACGCCGCTGCCGCCCTACCAGGCCGGCGGCTTGCTGCGCGCCGCGCCCGACTACCCCGACCTGGCCGACGTACAGGGCCAGCTGGCGGCCAAGCGCGCCCTGCTGATCGCCGCCAGCGGCGGCCACAACCTGCTGCTCAGCGGCCCGCCCGGCACCGGCAAGACCCTGTTGGCCAGCCGTCTGCCCGGCCTGCTGCCGCCGCTCGGCGAAGACGAGGCCCTGGAGGTCGCCTCCATCCAGTCGGTGGCCAGCCTGGCGCCGCTGGAACGCTGGCCGCAGCGGCCGTTCAGGACGCCGCACCACAGCGCCTCCGCCGCGGCGCTGGTCGGTGGCGGCTGTAGGATCTCGAAATAGCTGCGATTTTTTTAGAATTAATGCGAAAAATCGCCCAGCCTTGTAGACACCCCACCCCACAAGCGCTGCATCCTCTCCTACACTCTCGCCCGCCAGGATGGCATCTCATACGAATGGAGCTCGATCATGCGTTTTCTTAAATATCTCGGCATTGCCCTCGCATCTGCTTTGCTTTCTGCTTACGCAGCTTGCTGGCTCGTAGCCCCCCGCACCATTGAAGCTCCGCATACCGTTGTGCGTCCGCCATTAAAAGTGGAGCAGCAGAACGGGCTACTGCTGATCTGGGGTGCGTGGGAAACCCAAAAGGGGTATGAGGCACCAGGAACCAATGCCATCGAGATTCGCTGCGATCAAGCGAGCGGTCGCTGCACCGAGGCTTATGCCTCCATACTCCACCACAGTGAGGGCGAAGATTTGGAAGCCCAAGTGTTCGATTACGCAGTGCAAACTTGGACAGAGCTTGAGGTTGAGGCAGTAGCTGATCGAACCATGGGCTGCCTAACTCGGCATCTTCTCGTGGATCTCCCAGCTAAGCAGGCTCGCCTAAAGTGGGGGCCTGGTCCAGCCGAAGCAGGTTGCGACGGAGATGTAGGTGACGCCGTGCTGGTAGGTGATCCGCTGTAAGCCAGTCTATCCATAAGTCACAGAGCACGAGATGGCGATATGATTCCATCATCAGGCTGCAGCCTTGTAGAATCTAAATGCACCATCAACAGACATTCATTTAGCGTGCACCTCGGGTTCAAGGCCCAGGCAACCGCATCGACAGACATGAAGAATCGGATCACTCGACTTCTGGATGAGAACCCTGGTTTGAAAGGGCGCGAGATAGCTCGCGAGCTCGAACTCGACCGAAAAGCGGTTAGCAGCTTCCTTTATAAGAACCTAGACACCTTCGTCCAAGATCCCGAGACGTTCGGGTGGTCACTTTTGGCCAATACGCATTTTGTACTTGAGCTGACCTCAAGCCGAACGTGGCTCACGCAAGATCACTTCGAAAAGATTCTTTTAAAATCTGGCTCGCCGTTAGATACGGACCATAGCAATGTAGTTATCAAAGTCACTGATGAGCGCAAGGTCCTACTATGCGCTGCAGCCAGGATCCTCTCACTAGCCAACCAGCTGGCTGCATCCGGCAAGAAGGTGGGGCTAGATTTCACGAACAATGAGGGCACGATTTCCTACTTGGACCGTGCAGGTTTCTTTGACCGCCTTGAGAAATCTGTAAGTGTTGTGCCCCAGCGCCCATCAAGTTCAGCCGCGCAGCGTTTCATGGCTAACAACATTGGCTTAGTTGAACTTCTTGAAATAGAAGCCCTTCCTAAAAACGACGACACCTTCGACGTGGGACCGAGCGTTCCACACCGCATCAAAGAGAGTTTTTCTGAAGTATTCGGAAGCAAGAATGCCAACAAGCTATTCACTGTTGCTGGAGAGCTTGTTGGAAATGTTCAAGAACACTCTGAGACTGCCATTCCTGGATTTGCAGGTCTTCAGGCATACGGCCGTGACTCCAATCAGACAGTAGTGCTTGTGATCTCCGACTCCGGAAAAGGCATCTGCGCGACCTTGCGCCCTGGCCTCCATAAGCATTTCCCTGAGATTGCAAAGAAATTTGAACCTTCAGTTGAAGCAGCTGATCCTAAACTTATCCGTCATATCATGCTGCACCGAGGCCTAAGCAGGCTCGGAAAGGGTCAGGGAGCAGGCCTTCATGCGAGCCATGGAATAGCAGAAAAATTAGATGCCAAAGTTACAATTAGACAGGAAAACTTTTCGGTTCTAATGGTTTATCGAGCAGGCACTCTGGAAGGCTCTAAATTTACATTAGACCTGCCTAAGCTCCATGGAACTCATATTGTGTTTGAGTTCAACTTGACAAAAAACTAACTTCTGGTTAAACTGGAACTATGAACGAGAAAATTCACATCCTTGACCTCTTCAAGTTTGTGGGCGAAAAACACCCTTACGGCGCAGCCAAAGGGCGTAAAGCTCATTCCAGACTTCTAGCCCATATCGACTCAATTCCCAATATTCCAGTTATCGGTATTTCACTTTCGAATATTGAGTCAGCAGATATCTCCTTCTTCCGAGAGGCCGTTATTTATACAGCCAAACGCTACAGCAAACAGATTTCGTTCTTTGTTTGCGGGATTGAGGATGAGGACATCTTCGATAACTTAGATGGCGCAGCCGACTCTGGCGATTTTCGCCTCACCTGCTGGGTCGGAAAGGAATGTAGATTCGTCGGCCCTAAACCCTCAGCATCTAGTAAGGCCCTCCTGGAGCTGGTGATCGACAATCGAGAGGCAACGACCGCCGAGGCAGCCGCAGCCCTCGACATCAGCGTCCAAAATGCTAGCACCAGACTGAAACGCCTCTCTGACGAAGGCTTCCTCCTGCGATCCGAGGCCGCCGCAGAGACCGGCGGAAAGGAGTTCGTGTACCAGGTCATAGGTCAGTCCGCTTAAACCCCTTCCATGAACGAGAAAAAGGATCTACACTGTGTGCAGGTCCTTTTTTTACGCATCCTGTTAAACGGCTTCAGTTAAGAAGAAAATCAAGGAGGCAGCCATGGGAGCACGATACGAAATCAGCTGGAGCAGGGATGGCGGGCGGAGATTTCAGCTGAAGGCCCCGGACGGCCAGGTTCTACTGCAGAGCGAGACCTACCAGACGCCCGCCGGGTGCATGAACGGGATTGCATCCTGCAGAGAGCACGCACCCTTTGACCGGTTTTATGTGCGAGGGATAGCAGGCAGCGCCCAGCAGGCCTTCCAACTGAAGGCCGCGAATAACCGGGTTCTCGGGCAAAGCATGCCTTGCTGCTCTGCGGAGCTGCGCGAGTCGAGGATTCAGGCAATCAAGAAATACGCACCGACTGCAGTCATTCAAGACCACACCCAGTAAAGAGGAGATAAGAAAAAACAGAGAAACGCAGATGAAAGCGCATGCAATTCATCGTTGGGGGGAAACCAGCGCAATGGCCGTTGCGCACGGTTTGAGGCCGAAGATGCCTGTGGAACCGAAAGTATCTTCGCACGCACCTCCCCAGTCAACAGCTGACTTGGGAACCCTCTCCCTCAACGACAAACGGGGCGACTTTTGAAGCCCATGTACCCGCACGCTCGCGGAACGTTACGGAGATATTTTCAATGCAACACACCAACTCGCAACACCCTAGCCAATCCTCGGTGGAAGTGGCTAATCAGACCCTCGCCTACCGTCAGGTATCCGTAGTCGACAATACGCCCACCGGCGCCCAAATCGCAGCAGCTGCCGGATTCAGCCCCGACCAGCTACCAGTGGTACTTCAAGTCCTGGCAACGGGATCTCTGGAGGACATCCGTCCAGATGAGGTAGTTACCCTCCAAGCAGGAGTGAACCGCTTCATCGTCATCGAGTCCGATCGCAACTACCTGATCACCGTTGACGGTGCCCGTCTGGAGTGGCCGTGTAGCCTAATCACCGGGCAAACCTTGCGGAAGCTAGCCGGTGTCGCTGAGGACAAAAAGCTCCTGCTGGAACAGGAGGATGAAGCCGACCTGGAAATTCAGGACGACCAGTTCGTAGACCTCGACCAGCCACAGATCGAGCGCTTCATTTCTCGCAGCCGCAAGTGGAAGCTTAACGTGCAGGGCGACAACTACGAGTTCGACACTCCAGATGTCCCTGTGCGCGATGCCATCATCAAGGCTGGCATGAACCCCGACCAGCCGTGGCATATCTACCTCAAGGTAGCGGGCCAGCCGAAGCAGGAGCTGAGCATCAATGATGTTATCAACCTGCGCACGCCGGGCATCGAGAAACTTCGCCTCACCACTCGTGATGTAGGTAACGGCGAGGCTCCTCAGGCGCCCCGCCGGGGCTTCAGCCTGCTGCCTGGTGATGAGCAGTATCTGAGCGCTCGCGGCTACCGTTGGGAAACGGTTCTGAATGGTACGAACCGCTGGCTGCTCATTCACGACTACGAGCTGCCTGAAGGGTACAGCCACGACAAAGTGGAGATGGCGCTGCTGGTTCCCTCGGACTACCCCATGGCTCAGGTGGACATGTTCTACGTCTATCCGCCACTGAGCCTAGCCAATGGGGCTGGCATCCCAGCTACCCAAGTTACGGGTAACGTCGACAACGTTACCTTTCAAGGCTGGTCCCGTCATCGCCCCTGGAACCCTGCGACCGATACCATCATCTCGCAGTTGGCCATGGTCGATGGTTGCCTCCTCAAAGAGGTCGGCCAGTGATGGCCGGCTCACGCTTGGTACTGACAGAGGCAGTCCATGCCATGCTCCGGGAACATTTGTTCCCGGGCGACGGTAAAGAGGCGGCAGCGATCCTACTTTGCAACCGCGTTGAAGGATCGCGCCTCAAGCTGCTGGCTAAGGAACTGATCCTCGTTCCGCACGACGAATGCAAATCACGCACCATCAACTCCATTACCTGGCCGGGCAGCTACTTGGAAAAGGCTATCGACCAGGCTGAGCCGGACTCAATGTCGATCATCCTAGTGCATTCGCACCCAGGAGGCTTCCTGGCCTTCTCTGACTTGGATGACCAGAGTGATGAGCAGACCATGTTGTCGTTGTACTTGGGAGTCGAAGCCATCCACGGCTCAGCCATCATGGTCTCGACGGGTGAGATGCGGGCTCGGCTCTACGAGAAGGGCAAACATTGTCGACCGCTCGAGCTAGTGACAGTCGCCGGTGATGACATCCACTACTGGTGGAATGGCACGGATGAGCCTCAGCAACCAACCATGGCCTTCACTTCAGGGATGACCGAAACCTTCGGCCGCCTCACGGTGGCCGTGATTGGTGTCTCTGGAACAGGCTCGATTGTGGCAGAGCAACTCACCAGGCTTGGTTTTGGCGAGCTTATCTTGGTTGATCACGACCATGTGGAAGAGAAGAACCTCAATAGGATTCTCAACTCAACATTTGCGGATGCCCTAGCTGCCCGTTCGAAAGTCGAGATGTTCTCCGCCGCTGTCGAGCGCATCCGCGGCGACCAGATTGCACGCCCCATTCACAACACTCTTCGATCGCGAGAGGCGATTCTTGCGGTAGCCGAAGCCGACCTGATCTTTTCGTGCGTCGACACCCATCGGGGCCGATTGCTGGCAGACCTCATCTCCTCCGCATTCCTCATACCACTCTTCGATGTTGGGGTAAGGATTCCCACGCACGTCAAGGGCAGTGCGGGGCGAGTCATCACCGACGTAGTGGGGCGCATTGATTACGTGAAACCAGGCGGGTCGACCCTCAGTGACCGGGGCATTTACACGCCCGAGTCCCTGCAACAAGAAGCTCTGCATGAGTCAGATCCTGGGGCGTATGCCGATCAACTGGAGCGAGGCTACATTTCCGGCATCCAGGAGGAAGCTCCCTCAGTGATCACTCTGAACATGCGCGCAGCTTCGGCATGCGTTTCGGAACTCATCGCCAGAACCTTTCCGTTCCGTGAGGACGACAACAGTCATTACGCACAAACGATCTTTAGCCTCGCCGGCTGTGAAGAGGATTATTTCTCCGAAAGCCGCTTCACAAAATCCCCAAACCAAAGGATCGCGACTGGCTGCAAAGAGCCTCTCTTAGGCATCCCCGACTTGGGAGCAAGGTAAATGCAGATGCTAGAAAAGCTGTACCGATATCTCCAGCGCAAAGCCGAGCCGCTACTCCCCCCGAGAAAGCTGGTTGTTATCGAGGGCGATTCATTACCCGCAGAAATTCCAATGCGCACCGTTGTCTTGGCCAGAGATGGCCAAGAAGACTGGTGCGTCGGTTTCCAATGCCCCTGTGGCTGTGGTCGCACGATCGAGCTCCTTCTGATCAAGGAGGCTAGGCCTCGCTGGGATTATCGTGTCGACGACCAAGGCCGCCCCTCCCTGTATCCATCGGTATGGCTTCAGACCGGCTGTAAATCCCATTTTTGGTTGAGAAAAGGCAGGATCTACTGGACGGAGACTTCAGTTTGACCAAACCAGTAAAGCGCATCGAATTCTCGTATCAACGCTCCGACTTGAGACACCCTGACAGCGGGGTCCAACGACTCAAGGGTGACAATTTGGTCTGGTGGTACGGCCCCATTCAGAAAAGCCCCTACGCCAAATCCATTCCATTGGTGACGGTGAGTTTTCGACGGCTGTACGGTGATATCCCTGGGGCAATTTCCTATGTAGACGTACCCTTAAGCAGCCTACCTCATTACCGCAAGGGCACCATCTGGCGTGAAGGTCAGTGTATTTCTGACACCGAACTGGAAGAGGAAAAGTTCGAGGTCAATTTTTCGCCGGATGGTTGGTCTCTAACATCTAGGGCACAACTCCATGACGAAGGAATGTCTCATATTTTTCCCGATGATGACTATCCTCTGAAATGGGGAAACCGAGACCAATGCAAGCTAATTAACTTCCACCTTCCCCAAAATAAGAATCTGCTTATCCCCTGCACTGAGTACTTCGTTCGTGCCTATGCCAGAAATATGGATGTCTGCCGAGCGTTAGCAACGCTAACGTGGCCAGATGTGCTGTCTGTATTATTCGAAAATCCTGTGCGCAGTGAATACAGCTGGCTGGTCAGGCCAACGCCTAGGATGCGCAACTATGATGCAGTCTTCCTCGCCCACCTTCTGTACGATGACTACGCAGCAATGCGCGTCAAGCGTATCAACGCACAGTTCATATCTAAATCCCCACGAGACAAGATCCTCTTGGAGGCAGAGCCTTGGTTTACTGGATCAGGTCAAATTCTGTGCCGTGGAAAATGGATTAACCAGGGCAATACTTTTTTAGGCTTAGACCTGATCGGTTCCAACCAGCCCGACGGGCAAGAGATCGAATGGCAGAGATTAAAGTTTGATAGCTCCGGCGGCGTGGATGGGGCAGGACGGCTAGTACTCCCTAGACCAGTGAGGACAGCAGCTGCAGATGAATTATTAACCGAAACGTCCCATGCCGAACCCGATAATCACGCTGAAATCACAGTGGTGAAGGCTCCTCCGTTCAGACTTCTCGGCAAAGAGCGCAAGGTCAAGAAAACCAAACACACTGTCGAAGCAGACCGCAGCCGAGTGGGTCCCCAGCCACCGAGTGCTGAGACCCACTCCAATGGAGACGGTACGGGTGCTGGCAAGAATACCGGCAAGCTTGAGCATGTCTCAGAAGCCGAGCTCGAATCTCAGGGCTTCCTGCGTGACATCTGGAATGCGTTCAAATCAATACAAGAGGACAACCCAGAAAGGGTGTCGGAAGTAAGTTGGTACACGCCAGATCACGGCTTTAACATTCATGGCAGCCCAAAAATAATCCTACTCACCCCAATAGTAGATACATCTATTGCAAACACAGTTAAGGCATGGGTTTACCTAGGTCGCGAAACCGTCCAGCGACGTGGCCTCATGGTGCTACGAATCAAAGTGGATGGAAAAAATTACTTCTGCTTTGAAGTTCAACGTGAAGAGCCTGATGGCGAAAAAGCAGTCCCTGGCTACTCTGGCGTACTCATGAAAGACGACTTTTTAACTCCAAAAGAATTTGAGGATTTTGTTAAAAAAATCTGCTCCAGAGTGCGCTACGCAATGGGCAGGTTTAAAAATATGCGATCAAGCTTCCCAGTAAAAACCAAGATCTTTAAGCACACTCAGAAAGACCAGAAAGTGTTATACAAAAACAGATTAATCAACGTATTCAAGAGCCTGGAGGTTGAGCTAAAGTGAGATTGTCGCACTCTGCAACCCCACCTTCGTAGCTGGTTACACCAGGAACCCATAGTGTTTCGCCACCATACTCAATTCTGAAACCATTAACGCCCTGATAGCTCTCTTCGTGGTAGACCAAACCCTTGCGACTAACCCGCCGGATGCTGTGGAAGTAGGCAAGGCCTTTCACTATCCACCTAGCCTCGAAATCAGGTGCCTGCGCCCCCTCCCCAAGTAGTGCAACCAGCTCTCGCTCTGCCTTGTCCTTTCTCGCTTTCATTAGCCAGCGGTCATTCGGCCGCCACTCCAATTGAAGCTTGAAGCTTTTGTTCAGATAACCAACGAACCCAGCCAGTGCGGCGACCTGTCCAGGCGAACTGCGCCAAAACAATTCGAGGGATTTCTGCGTGGGTAACGCACCTACTGCGAGTTGAGCACTCTGTAACATATTGGCTGCCGCACGGATCGCCAGCCTGATTGAGCGAAGATCCGTTCCACCCTTTTCCATCCGAGCGTTCAACATGGCGAAATAGCCCTTCAGCAGTTGCTGCGACCAAGGCTCACCAACCTCAACCAAAATCGACCGAAGCCGGCGCTCCTCGGAACTCTGCTCCCGAAGCTCAGCATTGACGCTAATTGCCTTCACTTCTGATAACCACCGCATAGGGGTTTCAGCCCGTCGCAAGCCGATAACGGTAAAGTATTCGAGCAACTCACCGTAGGATGGGATACCTCCCCACCGGGTCTCAATCGACCGAAAAAATGTGTAATAACGATTGATTCTCATCGCGGCCTTCGACGGCCCGTTCTTTTCAAAAAGCCATTGCCCAAAACGCTCGAAGAGCTGTTCGAACTGAGCCGAGCTGAAGCCCTTGAGGTTGATCGCTAGACGTTTCTCGAAGGTCTTGGTCCAGTAGCACTTCTCGCACTCATGGCCACGACCTGCAGGCATTTCTTCGCCACATACTCCACACGAGCGAGGCCCCTGAATGGAACAAGCTCGGCAACGCTGGATACCATCCTGCCCGACAACCAACACCCGATAGTGTTTACAGCTCGGGCATGTGGCGGCGGCAGGACTATTGCATTTAGGACAGGTGCGTAATCCCGTCTTTGTGTTGCGAGCCAGCCGCTGGGAAAGCACCCCGCATACCTCACAAGGTGTCGGTTCCCGAAAGTAAGGTAGGCACGTCTTGCACACCGGACCAAAGGGCGAGCGCATGCCAATCTTGAATTCCGTTTTTCCGCACCGAACACAAGGACCATTGCGTTCGCATGCACCGCATTGCGCTGCCAAATCGAAAACGGGCAACCTGGCAAGGTTTCCACATCCCGTGCATATACGCTTTTTGAAAAGGCGCGAGTAACAAGTAGCGCAATAGCGCTTACCCTTGTGGATCTTCGAGGCCTTGCCCATCGCCCGCCCACACGAATGACATCCACAATCTTCGACGTGCTCATGCAATGCCATTTCTACGCATCCTTCTTTGCAACCGCCGCCACATTTGCAATACCTCAAGCTGATTACGAGAGTGCTCTCGGGGATGTCGGTCGGGTGTGATTCTTGCGTGTGACGTAAGGACAGAGGCCATACGGATTAAAACCTCGGGTCCCCCCTTCGCTGGGATCTCTAAAGAGGAGGCTGGAAGAGAAGCGGCAGCCGCCAAGTCCATAAACTGCTCCGGTCCGGCCAGCATTATTACCCAGACGCTTCCAAGCAACCCCGCGCGCTCACCAGGCCCCAAGTATTCAAACGGCAGCCCTAGTGATGTAGGGCGAAGCGCAGCAACATCCACCCCCATCGACTGAAAAAAGTGGAGTGCACCGGCAGATAAGTAGCGTGCTGCCGCTTGTAGAAACCCAATCATGACGCGAGCGATTAACATCCACTCGGAAAAGCTCAGCTTGGTCTGGCCAAAGGCTACAGGTCCGTGGCGGGAGTCGTCAGCGAACAATTGAAAAGCAAGCGCATGAGGTGAGAGCGCCACCCGTTGGCATGAACCAAGAGGCCTCCCGCAGCGGTGACAATGAGCAAGACTGCCCCCAGGACGCAACAAGGCTGGCTGGAGTGGTGCGAAACAAGAATGGCAACGGTCGATCAGCTGCACACCATGTCTTTGGCAAGAGGTATGCCATGCCAATCGGCTCTGAATTAAGTAATGCGGATCTGACTGCCCTATACAATCAGGACAGCACTGAAGCCCCCCTGCATGTGATCGGTTGCGACAGCCCAACGGCAAAATCCAAGGCCAAACTCCAACAGGAAGAGTCTCCGCAGCTGTGAGCAATGACTGGGCGACAGGCCTGAGCGTGCTTGCTGACAATTCTTGAACTGAAATGCCAGTAGTTTTAGCCAATGCCATAAGCCGGCATTGGCCTGGCCCTCGATCAAGATCGCGAGTCCATGCACGAAAGCCCGGCCAAGCGGCATAGGTTAGGGCCGAAGGTGAACACCCATGGGCCAGAGCCGTTCTCACCAACCAAGATGAGAACAGCTCATCAGCCAACAAAGGTTTCGAGAGCGGCCAGTGTGGCGCTAGACAACGCGCTCCCGGATGCCACGAGTAGGGCGAACCCACGATTTACTCTCGATGAGTTGTCGGTCGATAGATTCCTTACCAGAGACAATTGCCTCCTTTGCACACTCGATCAGCAAACCATGAAGATCACCTGTATTGCCTCCGCATATCGAGTAGATGAGCTGTGCCAGCTCTGGCTTGAACAACCCGGAGGCACGCTTCAGTGGAAGCACCGCTTCAAATGCCTTCAACAGCCGTTGAAAATCGGCATTCAATTTCCACGTGTCCAGCTTAACAACATCGAAACGACTGGCATGCTGGGGGTCGAGATGGAGTATCTGAACCGCATCCGGTGTGCCGACACCAACGATGGGAATCACCAACTCATTGCAAAGCTTCTTGAGCGCGTTCATGACCTCACGCTGTTTGATTGCAGACCCCGTCAGCATTGAGTGGATCTCGTCAATGATCAGCATGCGAACCTTGAGCTCGCGCAACGAATGAATGACCTGATACCGCAGAGTCAATTTCGAATCTGTCGTTCTATAGGGCATCCAGAGGGTTTCGAGAATCGCTACGTAGAGATCCTTCTCGTCAGCAGAAGGAGGAGCCTCCGCCAGAATCACTGGCCTGTTTGGATCAGCGTTGTCATCGACGTAGCCCTCGCCGTGAGTTTTCATGAACTGCCGAACGATGGTGGTTTTCCCGTTGTTGGGTTCACCCACAATCAGCAAGTTGGGCATTCTCGGCCGCTTGGGGGCGTCAAAGAGGCACTCAAGCGTATCGAGAATGTTGTGCGCAGCCTGATAGCCAATCCAACGCGGCTCACTCAGGAAACGAATCCGCTCACGATCAGATAGCTGCAATACAGGCCTGAAATCAGCAAGAAGGTGCGAATAGTCACTCATTTGATATCACCGATCAGATCAACGTCATCGAGCAGCAGCCCATCGGTGGACGGTATTTCCTCGAGCGGCTTGAGAATGGGCTTTTTGGGCACCGCCGGGGTCACATTCTTGCTATGGACACGGTGGCGCTGAGCGTCTCGGCGCGCCTTCTTGGTCCGCTCAGAAGCGCTCTGCACTAGCTGTCGATTTTCCATGATCAGCTTCGCGATCAAGACATCGTCGATGTGTTTACGCCCCTCATCAATTGCCTTCCGCTTGGCCGCCCTAAACTCCCAAACGGTAGCGGCCGGAAATGCCTGGTTGGCGACTGGAACGCGAAAATACTGCTTCAGCACAGGGTCATAGAACCATACAACGCTGATGTCCCGCGGATCCCGTCGGAAGATGAATTTCCTCGCCAACCCAGTCTCCGGGTCCTTCGTATTGATCCAATGCCGGAGTGCCTCGGAGTAGTAGAACACGTCGATCTGCACACCATAGTGCTGGATCGTTCTAGCGAACGAAGGCATGAAATCAAGCTGCACCGTCAGCGGGTCCGTCGGCCTAGGGGGAATGCTGACCAGAGGATCCAGCTCTCGGTTTCCGAAGAAACCAAGCTGCCATTTACGTGCAGGGCTCATGTAGAGCGCAGAGTGAGGCTCTTGGTGATACCGAAGAATTGCCCTTACCAACCATTTTTCGAACTCGCCCATAGTCAGAGCAGCATTCTTCTCAGAGTCGTAGCCGTCTCGGGCGAACGTGTTGCTGAAGGTCGTTCCAGGAAGTTCATGGACCATGCGCATGAAGGATCCGAGCATCCGCTCGATGTGACCGCCGTACTTGGGCACCTTCACGGGCCTGAAGACATTCTCGATGTTGTAGTTCGAGCATGCGCGACGGATATTTTCAGCCCGAAAGTCGGGTCCGTTATCGGAGTGGATAACTCGGGGAAAACCCCATATCGGCCACTCACCCTCGACATGGTGAATATGCAGCCAGGCCTCTTTCGGAAGGACAGAGTGCGCAATGCACATACCGACTGAAATCTCCGAAGGCTCTTCTAGCGATAGGTAGTAGCCGACGATCATCCGAGAGTGAACGTCGATCGCTAGGGTCAACCACAGCCGCCCGATCGGCTTGCGATGCTGGTCATCAACAATAATCAGGTCTATCGGCGTATGGTCGATCTGGACGACTGCGAGAGGGTAATCAGCTCCTGGGAACTTGCCGACTGAAGGGGTGTGCCTGTTCTTCGCCTTTTCAGAGAATCCCCTTTTCCGCAAGGAGTGCTTCTCAGGTATTCGCTGGATGCGAGCTCGGATTGCTGACGCTCCAGGCGGCTTGATCCCCAAGACTCTAGCACGCCGCTCGACCTCCGCGATCGCGGACTGGACAGTAGGCCGTTGTATGCTGAGGTAGTGCTGATCGATAACCTCCTGGATGAGTTTTTCAGCCTCGATCGTCAACCGACTGCTTCCCGCCTTCCAACCTCGCTTCCGCGGCACAAGCGCAAGCACCTCATTCCAATTTCGGTATCTCTCCAACCATCGATAGAGAGTGGCTGTATCAACGCCAACTTCCTTGGCCCGCTTCTCAACACTGTCTTTGGGCGTCACCACATTATTGATAAACGGCTTGATTGCAGAGAATCGTTGCTGCGCAATCGCCCATTCATCCGAGCTGATGGTCGAAATGTCGTAGTTCGCGTAAAGACCATCGACCTTCTCTTGCTCCACAGCACTCAGCTCGGAGACACGCAGCGAGGCACTTTGTCCCGACTCGACCTCAACCCCGATAACGCTCTGGAAGTCCAAGAGCTGGACGATCCTAAAAATCTGTTTTCCTCGACACACCACGGCACCAACCTCGATGGCGACTCGAGCCCTGGTTGGCTCGAACGGAATCAGGTGCGCCTCAGTATCGACTTCATATAGGTTCATGGTGCAGCCACCCAAAGCTCAAGGTATTGGTCCAGGGGTTCGGTGATGTCGCATTCAACGCGGCCCGTTGCAATGAGATGCCAGAGCAACGCGACGCCTCGCTCGCGATAAATGCCTTTGAAGTGCCTGGCGAGAAGGTAGTGCACAGGAGCGACCTCCATGCCTTTCAAGGTACTCAACACCATTTCGATGTCTTCCGGATCAAAAACTAGGCGCTCGAATCGCTCCAAGAACACTATGTTTTCCAGCGGCAAACCACGGATACGTGACTCGTCGTAGATGCTAAAACTCCACCCCTCCTGACGTGCATAGCGGCGGGCAGCTTTCCACTTTCGCGCCCAACTCCGCCAGTGCTCACGCCACTCGTAAGCAGGCTTGACCTCCACCAACATCGGCTTGATGTAGTCCTGATAGCCCGCATCGCCTTGGTGGTAGTACACCAAGTAATCCGGTGTATAGGTCTGAGCACGTCCCAGCGAGTCGAGGAAGTCAATCGCAACAGGCTGAGCGACTACTGACAACACGCGATGCGAGAACCTCATCCTTTTGAGGAAATCGCGCTCAAGCAGCGACTCAAAAGGCACGCCTCCTACTCCTCGAAACGGCAGGAGCCCTGAAACACTGCGTCGGGTCGGCTTGATGCGCCTTACTTGTTTAGGCTGGTCGCAGCTATTACTGCTCATAAAAAATCCTGTCGCAGTTATTTGATAAATAATTCGCATCCATTTCAGAAAAGCTAGACGCCTCATCGATAGCTCTAAAATAGGCCATTGCAGCTATTTCGAAAGCCGACAGCGGCGGACAACCACAGCCCGGCGAGATCACCCTGGCGCACCAGGGCGTGCTGTTCCTCGACGAGCTGCCGGAGTTCGACCGCAAGGTACTGGAGGTCCTGCGCGAACCGCTGGAGTCCGGCAGCATCGTGATCGCCCGGGCGCGGGACAAGGTGCGCTTCCCTGCCCGCTTCCAGTTGGTCGCCGCGATGAACCCCTGCCCCTGCGGCTACCTGGGCGACCCCGGCGGCCACTGTCGCTGCACGCCGGAGCAGATCCAACGCTACCGCAACAAGCTGTCCGGCCCGTTGCTCGACCGCATCGACTTGCACCTCACGGTGGCACGGGAGAGCACCTCGCTCGGCGCCGGGCCCGACCACTCGCACGCCAGCGCCCGGGTCGCTCAACGGGTAGCCGAGGCGCGCGAGCGCCAGCAACGGCGCCAGGGCTGCGCCAACGCCTTCCTCGATCTGGCCGGCCTGCGTCGGCACTGCGCGCTGGAGGCGGCGGACGAACGCTGGCTGGAACAGGCCGCCGAGCGCCTGCGCCTGTCCCTGCGCGCCACTCACCGCCTGCTCAAGGTGGCGCGCACCCTGACCGACCTGGAAGGCGCCGAGCGCATCGCCCGTCCGCACCTGGCCGAGGCGCTGCAGTACCGCCCCGCCAGCGACGCGTGACACAAGCGAATCTATCGAACCTGAACCAACCAGAGATTTATGCTATCGAACCGTGCTAGAATGCGCCGCCTCCCGCCCTTGGCGGCCATCCGATCACAAGGAGAGCTAGCTCAATGGAGGCATCTTCGTCTTCGCGTTCCACCCTCAACCCGCCGGTCTTCTACGGCTCCGCGATTCTCGTCCTGGCCCTGGTGCTGTTCAGCGTGCTGTTCCAGGAAGCCACCCAGAACCTCTTCACCCGCCTGCAAGGCTGGATCATCGGCAACCTCAGCTGGGTCTACATCCTCTCGGTCGCACTGATCCTCATCGCCGTGGTGTTCCTCGCCGTAAGCCGCTACGGCGACATCAAGCTCGGCCCCGACCACAGCGAACCCGACTACAGCCGCACCACCTGGTTCGCCATGCTGTTCTCTGCCGGCATGGGCATCGGCCTGATGTTCTTCGGCGTCGCCGAGCCGGTGATGCACTTCATCGAACCGCCGGTGGGCGACGGCGGCACCATCGCCGCCGCCCGCGAGGCGATGCGCATCACCTTCTTCCACTGGGGCCTGCACGCCTGGTCGATCTACGCCATCGTTGCGCTGGTGCTCGCCTACTTCTCCTTCCGCCACGGCCTGCCGCTGACCCTGCGCTCGGCGCTCTATCCGCTGATCGGCGAGCGCATCCATGGCCCCATCGGCCATGCCGTGGACATCTTCGCCATCCTCGGCACCGTGCTCGGCGTCGCTACCTCGCTGGGCGTCGGCGTCACCCAGATCAACACCGGCCTCAACCACCTGTTCGACGTACCGATCAACGTGCCGGTGCAGATCGCGCTGATCGTCGGCACCACCGCGCTGGCCACCATTTCGGTAGTCAGTGGCCTGGACGTCGGCATCCGCCGCCTGTCCGAACTCAACCTGGGCCTGGCGGTGCTGCTCCTGCTGCTGATCCTGGTGCTCGGCCCGACCGTGTTCATCCTGCAGACCTTCGTGCAGAACACCGGCGGCTACCTGTCCAACCTGGTCAACACCACCTTCAACCTGTACGCCTACGAGCCAAACGACTGGATCGGCGGCTGGACCCTGTTCTACTGGGGCTGGTGGCTGGCCTGGTCGCCCTTCGTCGGGCTGTTCATCGCGCGCATCTCGCGCGGGCGCACGGTGCGCGAGTTCGTCACCGGGGTGATGCTGGTGCCGACCGCCTTCACCCTGCTGTGGATGACCGTGTTCGGCGACACCGCCATCCACATGATCCTGTTCGACGGCATCGACAGCCTGGCCGAGGCGGTCAGGGCCGACTCGTCGCTGGCGCTGTTCGCCTTCCTCGAACAGTTCCCCTTCGCCTCGGCGCTGTCGCTGGCGGCCATCGTCATGGTGGTGGTGTTCTTCGTCACTTCGGCCGACTCCGGTGCCATGGTGGTGGACATGCTCGCCTCGGGCGGCGCCGACCGCACGCCAGTGTGGCAGCGCATCTTCTGGTCCAGCTCCATGGGCCTGGTGGCCATCGCCCTGTTGCTGGCCGACGGCCTCAAAGCCCTGCAGACCGCCACCATCGTCAGCGCCCTGCCCTTCACCCTGGCGCTGATGTGCGCCATCTGGGGGCTGTTCAAGGCGCTCAAGCTGGACGCCACCAAGCGCGGCATCCGCTACCAGGCGCTGAACACCTCGCGCCCGGCGCCGCACCATGCCGGCGGCTGGCAGCGCCGCCTGCGCGGCATGATGATGTTCCCGCGCCGCGCCCACGTGGTGCGCTTCCTCGCCGAAGTGGCGCGGCCGGCGATGGACGCGGTGGCCGACGAGCTGCGCAAGCAGGGCTTCCCGGTACAGGTGGAGGACGGCGACGACGGCCGCGTGCGCCTGTCGCTGGGCGCGCCCGAGTCACCGGAGTTCGTCTACCAGGTCCGCCCGCGCGCCTACGTGATGCCCGGCTTCGCCCTGGTCGGCAGCCAGGAGGACAGCCGCGAGGAACGCAAGTACTTCCGCGCCGAGGTACACCTCAAGGAAGGCGGCCAGGACTACGACGTGATGGGCTGGAGCCGCGACGACCTGATCGGCGACATCCTCGACCAGTACGAGAAGCACATGCACTACCTGCATCTGGTGCGCTGAGACCGGGATAGCGTGTGCCGTGCGTGCCGATATCCCAACAGCTCACTCCTCATGCTCCGTGTGTACAGCGATGGAAGCGTCGATGCATGGCGACCCGCAAGATCGGACCGTCCCCTTCACCCACCCTGCGGAGCCATGAAGAAGGCTGTGCCCCCGTTACGGGTTGGTGGCGCAATCCTGCTGTTGTGGGAGCGACTGGGCGGCATTCCGATTGGCCGCGACTTTCGCGGATAAATCCGCTCCCACAAGGTGTGCAACGGCTAATGTGGACATAGCCATGAAAAAGGCCACCCGAGGGTGGCCTTTTTCATGGGCGGGAAGTGGCTCAGGCGGGCTGGGCCGGCTTCCAGTTGGAGTTGGTGGCTTCCTCGGCCATGGACTCCATGGCCTGCTGGATCGCGCGCTTGCGGCGCTCCTCGGCACGGCGGGCGAAGTACCAGGCGAAGAAGGTGAAGATCGACACGGTCAGCAGGATCAGGCTGGCGATCGCGTTGATCTCCGGCTTCACACCCAGGCGCACGGCGGAGAAGACTTCCATCGGTAGGGTGGTGGAGCCCGGGCCGGAGACGAAGCTGGCCAGCACCAGGTCGTCCAGCGACAGGGCGAAGGACATCATGCCGCCGGCCGCCAGGGACGGCGCGATCATCGGGATGGTGATCAGGAAGAACACCTTCCACGGCTTGGCGCCGAGGTCCATGGCCGCTTCTTCGATGGACAGGTCCAGCTCGCGCAGGCGCGCCGACACCACCACCGCCACGTAGGCCGAGCAGAAGGTGGTATGAGCGATCCAGATGGTCATCAGCCCGCGCTCGGCGGGCCAGCCGATCAGCTGGGCCATGGCCACGAACAGCAGCAGCAGGGACAGGCCGGTGATCACTTCCGGCATCACCAGCGGCGCGGTGACCAGGCCACCGAACAGGGTGCGCCCCTTGAAGCGGGTCACCCGGGTCAGCACGAAGGCCGCCAGGGTGCCCAGCGCCACCGCCGCGACGGCGGTGTACAGGGCGATCTCCAGGGAGCGCATCACCGAGCCCATCAGCTGGCTGTTGTCGAGCAGGCCGACGTACCACTTCACCGACCAGCCGCCCCATACGGTGACCAGCTTGGAGGCGTTGAAGGAGTAGATGACCATGATCAGCATGGGCAGGTAGATGAACAGCAGGCCGACCCAGAGCATCACGTTGGAGAAGCTGAAGCGTTTCATGCGCGGCCCTCCATCTCTTTGGCCTGGTTACGATTGAACAGGATGATCGGGATGATCAGGATCGCCAGCATCACCACCGCCAGGGC
Source organism: Pseudomonas sp. GD04015 (assembly GCF_029837675.1). Lineage (NCBI taxonomy): Bacteria > Pseudomonadati > Pseudomonadota > Gammaproteobacteria > Pseudomonadales > Pseudomonadaceae > Pseudomonas > Pseudomonas sp. GD04015. The sequence continues at coordinate 114,780 of NZ_JAOEEE010000004.1, forward strand.
GGATGCCACCGGCCAGTCGCGGTTGTTGAAGAACTCCTGCCACAGCACCTTGCCGATCATCAGGGTCTCCGGGCCGCCGAGCAGTTCGGGGATGACGAACTCGCCCACCACCGGGATGAACACCAGCATGCTGCCGGCGATGATGCCGTTCTTGGACAGCGGCACGGTGATCTTCCAGAAGCTGTTGAAGTTGCTCGAGCCCAGGTCGGAGGCCGCTTCCAGCAGGCTCATGTCGTGCTTGACCAGGTTGGCGTAGAGCGGCAGGACCATGAACGGCAGGTACGAATAGACGATGCCGATGTACACCGCGAGGTTGGTGTTGAGGATCTGCAGCGGTTCGTTGATCACCCCGATCATCTGCAGGAAGCCGTTGAGCAGGCCGTTGTTGCTGAGGATGCCCATCCAGGCGTAGACGCGGATCAGGATCGCGGTCCAGGTCGGCATCATGATCAGCAGCAGCAGGACGGTCTGCGCTTCCTTGCTGGCACGGGCGATGGAATAGGCCATCGGGTAGCCGAGCAACAGGCAGAGGACGGTGCTGACGAAGGCTATCTTCAGCGATCCCAGGTAGGCCGCCAGGTACAGCTCATCCTCGCTTAGGAAGATGTAGTTACCCAGGTTGAGCACGATCGACAGCTGGTTGTCGGCCCAGTTGTAGATCTCGGTGTAGGGCGGGATGGCCACGTCGGCTTCGGCGAAGCTGATCTTCAGGACGATGAAGAACGGCAGCAGGAAGAACAGGAACAGCCAGAAGAACGGCACACCGATCACGGCATGCCGCCCGGTGGGCAGATAGCGCTTCAGTTTGCCGATTCTCATGATTGCAGTACCACGCCGCTGTCGTCTTCCCAGTACACCACCACGTGGTCGTCCCAGGTCGGACGCTTGCCGCGGCGCTCGGCGTTGGCGATGAAGCACTGCACGATCTGCCCGGAGGCCAGCTTGACGTGATACACCGAGTGGCCGCCCAGGTAGGCGATGTCGTGCACGGTGCCGTTGCACCAGTTGTACTCGGGGTGCTCGTGGTCCGCCGGCAGGGTGGTGGCCATCAGCAGTTTTTCCGGGCGCAGGGCGTAGGTGACGGCCTTGCTCTCGGCGCGGGTGGTCACGCCGTGGCCGATGTAGATCGGCTTGTCCAGCTGCGGGCAGCCGATGATGGCGTGGTCAGCCTCGTCGGTGGTGATCACGCCGTCGAACAGGTTGACGTTGCCGATGAACTCGCAGACCAGGCGGCTGGCCGGGGTCTCGTAGATGTCCACCGGGCTGCCGGTCTGGGCGATCCAGCCGAGGTGCATGATGGCGATGCGCTGGGCCATGGTCATGGCCTCTTCCTGGTCGTGGGTCACCATCACGCAGGTCACGCCCACGCGCTCGATGATCTCGACCAGTTCCAGCTGCATCTGCGAGCGCAGCTTCTTGTCCAGCGCGCCCATCGGCTCGTCGAGCAGCAGCAGCTTGGGCCGCTTGGCCAGGGAGCGGGCCAGGGCCACGCGCTGGCGCTGGCCGCCGGACAGCTGGTGCGGCTTGCGCCGGGCGTACTGGGTCATGTGCACCAGCTTGAGCATCTCGGCCACGCGCTCGTCGATCTCGGCCTTGGGCAGGCCGTCCTGCTTGAGGCCGAAGGCGATGTTCTGCGCCACGGTCATGTGCGGGAACAGCGCGTAGGACTGGAACATCATGTTGATCGGCCGCTCGTAGGGCGGCATGTCGGTGATGTCCACGCCATCGAGCAGGATGCGGCCCTCGGTGGGGCGCTCGAAGCCGGCGAGCATGCGCAGCAGGGTCGACTTGCCCGAACCGGAGCCGCCGAGCAGGGCGAAGATCTCGCCCTTGTTGATGGTCAGCGAGACGTCGTCGACGGCGATGGTCTCGTCGAACTTCTTGGTCACGCGGTCGATCTTGACCAGCACCTCTTTGGGTTGCTGGCTGCCCTCGAGGGCTTTCTTGTAGGCGCTGGAAGCAACAGCCATTTCCAAAACTCCCGGAAAAAGAAATCGCGCCCGGCCGCTGGCCGGGCAATTAATTCACTTGCCCGACTTGACCTTGGTCCAACTGCGGGTCATCAGGCGCTGCACTTTCGGCGGCAGTTCGGCGGAGATGAACAAATTATCCAGCACCGCCTGCGGGGGGTAAACGGACTCGTCGTTGCGCACGTCCTGGTCCATCAGCTCGCCGGCCTTGAGGTTGGGGTTGGCATAACCGACGTAGTCGCTGACCTTGGCGATGGCCGCCGGGTCGAGCAGGTAGTTGATGAAGGTGTGGGCTTCCTTGACGTTCTTCGCGTCGGCCGGGATGGCCATCATGTCGAACCACAGGTTGGCGCCTTCCTTGGGAATGGAGTAGGTGATCTCCACGCCCTTGCCGGCCTCTTCGGCGCGGTCGGCGGCCTGCAGGATGTCGCCGGAGAAGCCGACCGCGACGCAGATGTCGCCGTTGGCCAGGTCGCCGATGTACTTGGAGGAGTGGAAGTAGGTCACGTACGGGCGCACGGCCAGCAGCTTCTCCTCGGCCACCCGGTAGTCGTCGGCGTCGGTGCTGTTCGGGTCCTTGCCCAGGTACTTGAGCACGGCCGGAATCATTTCGTCGGCCGAGTCGAGGAAGGCCACGCCGCAGGCGCTGAGCTTCTTCATGTTGTCCGGCTCGAAGACGGCGGCCCAGGAGTCGATCGTGTCGACGCCCAGCACGGCCTTGATCTTCTCGGCGTTGTAGCCGATGCCGTTGGTGCCCCACAGGTAGGGGACGGCGTACAGGTTGCCCGGGTCGTTGGTCTCGAGCTGCTTGAGCAGCGCCGGGTCGAGGTTCTGCCAGTTGGTCAGCAGGGAGCGGTCGAGTTTCTGGAACGCGCCGGCCTTGATCTGCTTGCCGAGGAAGTGGTTGGACGGCACCACCAGGTCGTAGCCGGAGCGGCCCGCCAGCAGCTTGCCTTCCAAGGTCTCGTTGGAATCGAACACGTCGTAGATCGGCTTGATGCCGGTAGCCTTCTGGAAGTCCTCCAGCGTGGTCTCGCCGATGTAGTCGCTCCAGTTGTAGATGTGCACGGTGGGCGCTGCCTGGACGGCACCCGCCACACCCAGGGTCACCGCAACGGCGGTCAGGGTTTTGCGGAAGGAAATTCGCACACGTCGTTCCTCTTTCTTGTTGATCTAGCGGAGCGCTGGCGCGCTCCGGGGGTGGTGGAGAATCTGTGTCCTATCCCTGGCGCCCATGCCGATCGCCCAGCCGCCCGCGCACGGAGCTGTGTGGGGCTCGTGTGTAACGGTAGTCGAGGTGGGTCATGGGACCTCCTGGCGGTTGCTCCGGCGGAGCACCCGCCGGAGGGTGTCGCTGCTGTCGGTTACTTGCCGGACTTGATGGTGGTCCAGCTGCGGTTCATGGTGCGCTGCACTTTCGCCGGCAGGTCCGGGAAGGTGTAGATCTTGGCCATGGTCGCTTCGCTCGGGTAGATGCCCGGGTCGTTGCGGATCGCCTCGTCGACCAGCGGGGTGGCCGCCGCGTTGCCGTTGGGGAACTGCACGAAGTTGGTGATCTCGGCCATGATTTCCGGCTTCATCAGGAAGTTCAGGAAGGCATGGGCGCCATCGACGTTCTTGGCGTCGGTCGGGATGGCGAGCATGTCGAAGAAGCTGCCGGCGCCTTCTTTCGGAATGCTGTAGAGGATGTTCACGCCGTTCTTGGCTTCCTCGGCGCGGGACTTGGACTGGTACAGGTCGCCCGAGTAGCCGACGGCCACGCAGATGTTGCCGTTGGCCAGGTCGCCGATGTACTTCGAGCTGTGGAAGTAGGAGATGCTCTTGCGGATGGAGAGGAACAGTTCCTCGGCCTTCTTCAGCTCATCCGGCTTCTCGCTGGTCGGGCTGTAGCCCAGGTAGTTGAGGGCGGCCGGCAGGATCTCGGTCGGCGAGTCGAGGAAGGAAACGCCGCATTCCTTCAGCTTGGCGATGTTCTCCGGCTTGAACACCAGGTCCCAGGAATCGACCGGGGCGTTGTCGCCCAGCACGGCCTTGACCTTGTCGACGTTGTAGCCCAGGCCGATGGTGCCCCACATGTAGGGGAAGGAGTACTGGTTGCCCGGATCGCTCGGCTCCAGGGCCTTGAGCAGGGTGGTGTCGAGGTTCTTCCAGTTCGGCAGCTTCTCGCGGTCCAGCTTCTGGAACACGCCGGCCTTGATCTGCTTGGCCAGGAAGGGGTTGGAGGGCACGACGATGTCGTAACCGGAGCTGCCCGCAAGCAGTTTGGCTTCCAGCACTTCGTTGCTGTCGAAGACGTCGTAGACGACCTTGATGCCGGTTTCCTTGGTGAACTTCTCCAGGGTTTCCGGGGCGATGTAGTCCGACCAGTTGTAGACGTGCAGCACCTTGTCATTGGCCTGCGCCATGCCGGCCACGGCGCCTGCCAGAGTCATGGCAAGGAGGGTCTTGCCGAAGGTCTTGATCATGCGGGTTAGCTCCATTGTCGTTTGTAGTATCCGGGGCTGCGTCGCCTGAGCGACGCACCCTCCGGTGAGCCTGGCCAACGCACCCCGCAGTCTGGCAAGGTCTGGCCTGTCGCTCAAGCCTTACACCAGCACCGCGCGGGCCGTCAGATCGAGGCACTTGCGCGCCTTCTCGACCAGCTCGTCGATCTCGCTTTTGCTGATCACCAGCGGTGGCGCGATGATCATGGTGTCGCCCACGGCGCGCATGATCAGACCGTTCTCGAAGCAGTGGCTGCGGCAGATCATGCCGACGCCCATATCGCCCGGGAAACGCTCGCGGGTCTGCTTGTTCTTCGCCAGTTCGATGGCGCCGAGCATGCCCACGCCGCGTACCTCGCCCACCAGCGGATGATCCGCCAGCTCACGCAAACGTTTCTGCAAATAGGGTGCCGTTTCCGCCTGGACGCGCTCGAGAATCTTCTCTTCCTTGAGAATGCGCAGGTTGGCCAGGCCGACGGCGGCCGCCACCGGGTGCCCGGAGTAGGTGAAGCCGTGGTTGAAGTCGCCACCGGCGTTGATCACCTGGAACACCTTGTCGCTGACGATCAGGCCGCCCATGGGCACGTAGCCGGAGGTCAGGCCCTTGGCGATGGTCATCAGGTCCGGCGTGTTGCCGAAGTAGTCGCTGCCGAACCACTGGCCGGTACGGCCGAAGCCGCAGATCACTTCGTCGGCGACGAACAGAATGTCGTACCTGGCGAGAATCTCGCGGATGCGCGGCCAGTAGCTGTCCGGCGGGATGATCACGCCGCCCGCGCCCTGGATCGGCTCGGCGATGAAGGCGGCGACCTTGTCCTCGCCGACTTCGAGAATCTTCTTCTCCAGCTGGTCGGCGGCCCAGATGCCGAATTCCTCGGGGCTCATGTCGCCGCCCTCGCCGAACCAGTACGGCTGCGGGATGTGCACGATGCCCGGGATCGGCAGGTCGCCCTGCTCGTGCATGTAGGTCATGCCGCCCAGGCTGGCGCCGGCCACGGTGGAGCCGTGGTAGCCGTTGTGGCGGCTGATGATGACCTTCTTCTCCGGCTGCCCCTTGAGCGCCCAGTAGTGGCGGACCATGCGCAGCATGGTGTCGTTGCCTTCCGAGCCGGAGCCGGTGAAGAACACGTGGTTCATGCCTGCCGGCGCCACGTCGGAAATGGCCTTGGCCAGTTCCAGCGCCGGCGGGTGGGCGGTCTGGAAGAAGGTGTTGTAGAACGGCAGCTCGCGCATCTGGTGGCTGGCCGCCTCGACCAGCTCTTCGCGGCCGTAGCCGACGGCGACGCACCAGAGACCGGCCATGCCGTCGAGAATCTTGTTGCCTTCGCTGTCCCAGAGGTAGACGCCGTCGGCCTTGGTAATGATGCGCGGGCCCTTGTCGTGCAGCTGCTGGTAGTCGCTGAACGGCGCGAGATGGTGCTCACGGCTCATGGCCTGCCATTCGCGGGTTTTCGGGTTGTTCGCTTGATTGGTCATCGTTCACCTCAGATTGCGCATCCGGTCGGGCGCCGGGCGTCGCCGCCCGGCCCCTTCCCTGTCAGACGGAGAGCAGCAGGAACTCGCGTTCCCAGGAGCTGATCACCCGCTTGTAGTTTTCGTGCTCGGCGCGCTTCACCGCGACATAGCCGCGGATGAACTTCTCGCCCAGGTACTTCTCGGCGTCCTTGCAGGCTTCCATGCGCTCCAGGGCGCTCTCGATGGTCACCGGCAGGCGCAGGTTGCGACGCTCATAGCCGCGGCCCTTGACCGGCGCGCTCGGCCTCACGTGCTCGACCATGCCCATGTAGCCGCACAGCAGGGTGGCGGCCAGCACCAGGTAGGGGTTGGCGTCGGCGCCGGCCAGGCGGTTCTCCACGCGACGGTTCTGCGGGCCGGCTTCCGGTACGCGCAGGCCCACGGTGCGGTTCTCCTCGCCCCACTCCACGTTCACCGGCGCCGAGGTGTCCGGCAGGAAGCGGCGGAACGAGTTGACGTTCGGCGCGAACAGCGGCAGCAGCTCGGGGATGTACTTCTGCAGGCCGCCGATGTGGTGCAGGAACAGCTCGCTCATGGTGCCATCGGCGTTGGAGAAGATGTTCTTGCCGGTCTTCAGGTCCACCACGCTCTGGTGGATGTGCATGGCGCTGCCCGGCTCGTCGGTGATCGGCTTGGCCATGAAGGTCGCCGCCACGTCGTGCTTGAGCGCGGCCTCGCGCATGGTGCGCTTGAACACCAGGATCTGGTCGGCCAGGTCGAGGGCGTCGCCGTGACGGAAGTTGATCTCCATCTGCGCCGGACCTTCCTCGTGGATCAGGGTGTCCAGGTCCAGGCCCTGCAGCTCGCACCAGTCGTACATGTCCTCGAACAGCGGATCGAATTCGTTGGCCGCGTCGATGGAGAAGGACTGGCGGCCGGTCTCCGGGCGGCCGGAGCGGCCGATCGGCGCCTCCAGCGGGAAGTCCGGGTCGGCGCAGCGCTTGGTCAGGTAGAACTCCATCTCCGGCGCGACGATCGGCTTCCAGCCCTTGTCGGCGTACATCTTCAGCACTTTCTTGAGGATGTTGCGCGGCGACAGCTCGATGGGGTTGCCCTGCTTGTCGAAGGTGTCGTGGATCACCATCGCGGTGGGCTCGATGGCCCAGGGCACGACGTACACGGCGCTCTCGTCCGGGCGGCAGAACATGTCGATGTCTGCCTCGTCGAGCAGGTCGTAATAGATGTCGTCCTCGACGTAGTCGCCGGTCACGGTCTGCAGCAGCACGCTCTCGGGGAGGCGCATGCCCTTCTCGTCGAGGAACTTGTTGGTCGGCGAGATCTTGCCCCGGGCAATGCCGGTAAGATCGCTGATCAAGCATTCAACTTCGGTGATTTTGCGTTCTTTCAGCCAGCTGGTGAGCTGGTCTAGCTTGGTACTCATAGAGACCTCAGGGTTGTAGAGCGGCTACTGCGGACCGGTTGAAGCCTAGCGAAACCCCGGGGGTTTCACCGCCTGCCGGATGCTCACCTACTCAGCGTTGCCCCGCCCTCTCCCTGCAAGCCTCACCAAAGGCCTGGAAGATGGCGAGATAATTCGGGTTGGAGCCTACCTGCCATTCCGGGTGCCACTGCACCCCGAGCGCGAAGCTAGGCGAACCTTCGACGGAGAAGGCTTCGATCAACCCGTCGGGCGCCAGTGCTTCTACGCGAAGGCCCGGCGCCAGACGCTGAACGCCCTGGCCATGAATGGAATTGACCTGAAACTCGTCCGGCAAGCCGATGCCGGCGAGCACCCCGCCCGGCTGCACGCGCACGGCGTGGCGGGGGGCATACTGGATTTCCACCGGCGCGTCGGCCGGCTCGCGGTGGTCCATCATCCCGGGCACGTCCTGCACGCGCTGGTGCAGGCTGCCGCCGAAGGCCACGTTCATTTCCTGGAAGCCGCGGCAGATGCCCAGCAGCGGAACGCCGGCGGCGATGGCCTTGCGGATCAGCGGCAGGGTGGTGGCGTCGCGGGCGGGATCGTGATGGGTGCCGGCCTCGCTGGCCGGGCCACTATAATGATGGGGCTCGACATTCGAGGGCGAGCCGGTGAACAGCAGGCCGTCGATGGCGTCCAGCAGGGTGCCCTGGTCGATCAGATCACCCAGCGCCGGAATCACCAGGGGCAGCCCTTCGGCTCCTACCGCCACCGCGCGAACATATTTGTCGCCGACGATGTGGTTGGGATGGAGGCCGACCTGCTTGGTGCAGGCGGTGACGCCGATGATCGGCAGGCGCAACATGGGACACCCGTTCTTATGCTGTTGTCAGGTGGAGCCGAGATTAGCGCCGTTCAATTTATTACACAATAGGGCTGTAAAAAATCGAACACGCCCCACTGAGCACCAGCGATAACGGGGCCGCCAGCGCCTTCGAAGGCGCCCAAAATGCCCCAAAACTGGCCATCGAGCCCCGTTTCGGGGCAGAATGCGTCACTATTGACAGCCTTGGGCGATTGAGATTGACTCACGGCTATATGACTGAATGATTGAAATTTTTAACAAGAAAGGTGTTGCATCATGTCGGTACCCCCGCGTGCCGTTCAGCTCAACGAAGCGAACGCGTTCCTCAAGGAACATCCCGAGGTCCAGTTCGTTGACCTTCTGATTGCGGATATGAATGGCGTGGTGCGCGGCAAGCGCATCGAACGGAACAGCCTGCACAAGGTGTATGAAAAGGGCATCAACCTGCCCGCCTCGCTGTTCGCCCTCGACATCAACGGCTCCACCGTCGAAAGCACCGGCCTCGGCCTGGACATCGGCGACGCCGACCGTATCTGCTTCCCCATCGCCAATACCCTGTGCAACGAGCCTTGGCAGAAGCGTCCCACCGCGCAACTGCTGATGACCATGCACGAGCTGGACGGCAAGCCGTTCTTCGCCGACCCGCGCGAAGTGCTGCGCCAGGTGGTGGCCAGGTTCGACGAGATGGGCCTGAAGATCTGCGCCGCATTCGAACTGGAGTTCTACCTGATCGACCAGGAGAACGTGAACGGCCGCCCGCAGCCGCCGCGCTCGCCACTGTCGGGCAAGCGTCCGATCTCCACCCAGGTGTATCTGATCGACGACCTCGACGAATACGTCGATTGCCTGCAGGACATGCTGGAAGCCGCCAAGGAACAGAGCATCCCGGCCGACGCCATCGTCAAGGAGAGCGCCCCGGCCCAGTTCGAGGTCAACCTGCACCACGTCGAGGACGCCATCAAGGCCTGCGACCACGCGCTGCTGCTCAAGCGCCTGATCAAGAACATCGCCTACGACCATGAGATGGACACCACCTTCATGGCCAAGCCCTACCCGGGCCAGGCGGGCAACGGCCTGCACGTGCACATCTCGCTGCTCGACAAGAAGACCGGCAAGAACATCTTCACCAGCGATGATCCCCAGGAGAACGCCGCATTGCGCCATGCGATCGGCGGTGTCCTGGAGACCATGCCCGCGTCGATGGCCTTCCTCTGCCCCAACGTCAACTCGTACCGCCGCTTCGGCGCCCAGTTCTACGTGCCCAACGCGCCGAGCTGGGGCCTGGACAACCGCACCGTGGCCGTGCGCGTGCCGACCGGCAGCGCCGACGCCGTGCGCATCGAGCACCGGGTGGCCGGCGCCGACGCCAACCCGTACCTGATGATGTCGGCGATCCTCGCCGGTATCCACCACGGCCTGACCAACCAGATCGAGCCGGGCGAGCCGATCGAGGGCAACTCCTACGAGCAGCTGGAGCAGAGCCTGCCGAACAACCTGCGCGACGCCCTGCGCGAGCTGGACGACAGCGAAGTGCTGAACAAGTACATCAGCCCGGACTACATCGACATCTTCGTCGCGTGCAAGGAAGCCGAGCTGCAGGAGTTCGAGACCACCATCTCCGACCTCGAATACAACTGGTACCTGCATACCGTTTGATGCAACACCCGACGCCAGCCCTCGTGCTGGCGTTGTTTTAGCCATGTCCCATTGAGCTGTGGCGTAGGGTGCGCCATGCACACCGGCGAGCCCCCGTACATGGCCCCGGTGCGCGCGGCGCACCCTACGGCAGAGCGCCGCGCCTTCAGCAATGCGTGATCAGGTGCAACGCATAACGGGTGCATGGCCTTGTTTTTACTGCCCTGGTTCTGCCCTCCCGCCTGCCCCTGGTGCGCGGAATGGCGGAGCCTTGCCCATCCATTCGCCAAGGAGGTCGTCATGTTTCGCATTCTTGCTCCGCTGCTGCTGGCCCTCGCCCCCGGACTGGCGGCCGCCGCCGACAGCATTCGGGTCTACAACTGGAACGACTACATCGCGCCGCAGGTGCTGGAGGACTTCAGCAAGGCCACCGGCATCGCCGTCGAGTACCACACCTACGCCTCGGCCGAGGAACTGGACAAGATCCTCGCCAGCGGCGAGAGCATCGACATCGCGGTGCCGTCGCAGAACGACCTGCCGGCGCTGATCCGGCAGAAGCTGATCCAGCCGCTGGACATGAGCCTGCTGCCCAACCGCAAGCACCTGGACAAGCAACTGCTGAGCAAGCTGGCCGCGGTCGACCCGCAGAACCGCCACGCGGTACCCTACCTGTGGGGTGCCGTGGGCCTGGCGATCAACACGCCGCAGGCCGAGGCGGCCTACGGCGGCCCGCTGCCGCACAGCTGGAGCCTGCTGTTCGACCCGGCGCAGAGCGCCCGGCTCACCGGCTGCGGCATCAGCGTGCTGGATGCACCGGACGAGCTGCTCTACAACCTGCTCAGCTACCAGGGTCGCAGCCTCGCCAACAGTTCGCCGGGGCGTATCCGCAAGGCCGGCGAGACCCTCCAGGGCCTGCGCCCGAACCTGCGCTACGTGGACAGCGAGCGCTACATCGACGACCTCAACCAGGGCCGCCTGTGCATGGCCGTGGCCTGGGTCGGCGACGCCCTGGGCGCCAGCGACGCCGGCCAGCCGGTGCAGTTCGTGGTGCCGGAGGAAGGCTCCACCCTGTTCATCGACAACCTGGTGGTCCCGGCCAGCGCGCGCCGCGCCGACCTGGCGCACAAGTTCATCGACTACCTGATGCAGCCCCAGGTGGCCGCGCGGATCAGCGCCGAAACCCTCTACCCGAGCGCCAACACCGACGCCCGGCAGTTCCTCGAGCCTCATCTGCGCGACCAGCTGGGCAGCAACCTGGACGACGTCAAGAACCGCCTGTTCGCCCTGATGCCACTGCCGGACAAACTCAAGACCGCCCGCGACGAAGTCTGGACTCGCTTCCGCGACGGCAGCTGACGGCTTGCCACTCCTGTCCGCCTGGCGTCCAATAGCGCCTCACTCGGACAGGAGACCGGCATGACCCGCACCGCCACCGCCCGCAAGCCCCGCGCCAGCAGCCAGGCGCGCATCGGCCTGATCCTGCAGGCGGCGCGCGAGCTGCTGAGCGCCCAGGGCATCGCCAGCCTGACCATCTATGGGGTGGCCGAGCGGGCGGGCATCCCGCCCTCCTCCGTCTACCACTTCTTCGCCAGCGTGCCGGCGCTGCTGGAGGCGCTGACGGCCGACATCCACGCCGCCTTCCGCGACTGCCTGCTGCAGCCGGTTGAGCACGCCGAGCTGAGCGACTGGCGCGACCTGTCGCGCATCGTCGAGCGGCGCATGCTGGCGATCTACGCCAACGACCACGCCGCGCGCCAGCTGATCCTGGCCCAGCACGGCCTGGCCGAGGTGACCCAGGCCGACCGCCAGCACGACCTGGAGCTGGGCCGCCTGATGCAGCGGCTGTTCGAGCGCCACTTCCCGCTGCCGCAACTGCCGGACGACATCGACGTGTTCGCCCTGGCCATGGAGCTGGGCGATCGGGTCTACGCTCGCTCGGTGCAGCTGCACGGCGAGATCACCCCGCGCCTGGCCGAGGAAGGCATGCGGGTGTTCGATGCCTACCTCGGCCTGTACCTGCCCGCCGCCCTGCCGAAAAGGCCAGCCCCGCTGGCCTGACCGATCTTCCCTGTAGAAAGGGGCCGCTGCGAAAGCCAGCCGCCTCTGTGGGAGCGGACTTGTCCGCGAAAGGGATTGGCACCGTGCCTGCCTTGTCGCGGACAAGTCCGCTCCCACATAAAAGCCCCGGATTAATATCGATAAAAATCCGTTTATTTTACGAAATATACCGCATACATCTTTCAATACCGATATTTATCGGATATAAATCGGCCATTACGCCCTGGTCGATGCTCGGCCATGGCACTCCGAAAAGGCCGCCGAGAACCCCGGATCGGCCTGCGAACGAGCCAAGAGGTGCTTCATGTCGCGTATCGTTACCGTCGCCGCCACCCAGATGGCCTGCTCCTGGGACAGCGCCGCCAATATCGCCAATGCCGAGAAGCTGGTGCGCCAGGCGGCCGCCAGGGGGGCCCAGATCATCCTGCTGCAGGAACTGTTCGAGACGCCCTACTTCTGCCAGAAGCCGAACCCGGACTACCTGCAGCTGGCGACGCCGACCGATGAGAATCCGGCCATCCTGCATTTCCAGGCCCTCGCCCGGGAGCTGCAGGTGGTACTGCCGATCAGCTTCTTCGAGCGCGCCGGCCGCGCCCGCTTCAACAGCATCGCCATCATCGACGCCGACGGCAGCAACCTCGGCGTGTACCGCAAGAGCCACATCCCGGACGGCCCCGGCTACCACGAGAAGTACTACTTCAACCCAGGCGACAGCGGCTTCCGGGTGTGGGACACCCGCTACGCGAAGATCGGTGTGGGCATCTGCTGGGACCAGTGGTTCCCCGAGGCGGCCCGCAGTATGGCCCTGATGGGCGCCGAGCTGCTGTTCTACCCGACCGCCATCGGCAGCGAGCCGCACGACCCGGCCATCACCTCGCGCGACCACTGGCAGCGCGTGCAGCAGGGCCACGCCGGCGCCAACCTGATGCCGCTGGTGGCCTCCAACCGCATCGGCCGTGAGGAGCAGGACGGCTACGACATCACCTTCTACGGCTCCTCGTTCATCGCCGACCCGTTCGGCGCCAAGGTCGAGGAACTGGGCGAGACCGAGGAAGGCGTGCTGGTGCACAGCTTCGACCTGGACCGCCTCGAACACGTGCGCAGCGCCTGGGGCGTGTTCCGCGACCGCCGGCCGAACCTATACTGGCCGATCTCGACCCTCGACGGCGAAAGCCTGTCCGAGTAACCGTACACAATGGGCAGGGTGCGCCACGCGCACCTTGCCATCCCGATACCTTCGCCGGTGCGCATGGCGCACCCTACGGAGCCAAGCAATGCCCACCCTGACCAGCACCCCACGCGCCGACGGTTTCCGCATGCCCGCCGAGTGGGAACCCCACGACCAGACCTGGATGGTCTGGCCCGAGCGCCCGGACAACTGGCGCCTCGGCGGCAAGCCGGCGCAGGCCGCCTTCACCGCCGTGGCCAAGGCCATCGCCCAGTTCGAGCCGGTGACCGTGTGCGTCTCCGCCGGCCAGTACGAGAACGCCCGCGCGCGCCTCGACGACGCCAACATCCGCCTGCTGGAGATCACCACCGACGACGCCTGGGTGCGCGATACCGGCCCGACCTTCGTCATCGACGACAACGGCCAGGTGCGCGGCGTGGACTGGACCTTCAACGCCTGGGGCGGCTTCGACGGCGGCCTGTACTGGCCGTGGCAGCGCGACGACCAGGTGGCGAGCAAGATCCTCGAGATCGAGCGCCGCGACCGTTACCGCACCGAGGGCTTCGTGCTGGAGGGCGGCTCGATCCACGTCGACGGCGAAGGCACCCTGATCACCACCGAGGAATGCCTGCTCAACAGGAACCGCAACCCGCACCTGAACCGCGAACAGATCGAGGCGGTGCTGGGCGACCATCTGGCCATCGACCGCGTGATCTGGCTGCCGGACGGCCTGTTCAACGACGAGACCGACGGCCACGTCGACAACTTCTGCTGCTACGTGCGCCCGGGCGAGGTGCTGCTGGCCTGGACCGACGACGTCAACGACCCGAACTACCCGCGCTGCCAGGCGGCGATGAAGGTGCTGGAGTCCGCCCGTGACGCCAAGGGCCGCCAGCTGGTGGTGCACAAGATGCCGATCCCCGGCCCGCTGCACGCCAGCGAGGAAGAATGCGCCGGCGTCGACGCCGCCGCCGGCAGCCAGGAGCGCAGCCCGGACGTGCGCCTGGCCGGCTCCTACGTCAACTTCCTGATCGTCAACGGCGGCATCGTCGCGCCGAGCTTCGACGACCCGAAGGACGAGGAGGCCCGCGCCATCCTCCAGCGCGTGTTCCCCGAGCACCAGGTAGTGATGGTGCCGGGCCGCGAGATCCTGCTCGGTGGCGGCAACATCCACTGCATCACCCAGCAGCAGCCGGCACCGCAGCGGCGCTGAGGCCTGGATGAAAGAGGCCCTCTGTGAAGAGGGCCTGGTGGGGGAGCAGGCTTGTGTGGGAGCGGTTGGGCGGCATTCCGATTGGCCGCGAATCTTCGCAGGGCTTAAAAGCTCGCGGACAAGTCCGCTCCCACAGCCTGCGCTGCGCTACCGGAACGGCTTCGGCGGCGGCGTGGCGCCGGTGGACGGCGGCAGGATCGGCAGCGCGAAGCTCGGCTGCTCGCCGGTCAGGGTCTTGAGGAAGGCGGTGACCTTGCCCACCTCGTCGGCGCTCAGCTGGCGACCCAGCTGCAGGCGCGCCATCACGTCCACCGCCTCTTCCAGCTTCCAGTAGGCGCCGTCGTGGAAGTAGGGGTAGGTCAGCTCCACGTTGCGCAAGGTCGGCACCTTGAACTTGAAGCGGTCGGCGTCCTTGCCGGTCAGGCCGGCGACGCCCTCGGCGGGGTTCTGGGTCTGATAGGGCTCGACCAGGCCCATCTTCTGGAACGAGTTGCCGCCCAGCGCCGGGCCGTTGTGGCAGGCCACGCAGCCGATCGACTTGAACAGCTCATAGCCCTCCAGTTCAGCGGCGCTGATCGCGTTGGCGTCGCCCTTGAGCCACTTGTCGAAGCGCGAGTTCGGCGTGACCAGGGTCTTCTCGAACTCGGCGATGGCGTCGGTCACCTCGTCCAGGGTGATCTCGTCGTTCTTGTACACCGCCTTGAACGACTCCCGGTACTGCGGGATGGAGCGCAGCACGTCGAGCGCCAGGATGTGGGTGAAGGCCATCTCCTTCGGGTTGGCGATCGGGCCGGCGGCCTGTTCCTTGAGGTCGGCGGCGCGGCCGTCCCAGAACTGGGCCAGGTTGAGGCTGGAGTTGAGCACAGTGGGCGAGTTGATCGGCCCCTCCTGCCAGTTGTGGCCGATGGAGGTCGGCAGGTTGTCGCTGCCACCCATGGACAGGTTGTGGCACGAGTTGCAGGAAATGAAGCCGGAACGCGACAGGCGCGGGTCGAAGAACAGTTGCTTGCCCAGTTCGACCTTGGCGGCATCGGTGACCTGGGCGGGGGCGATGGGCTCCACCGGTTCCTTGTTGGCCTCGGCGACGGTCGAGCCGAGACAGAGCCCGGCGAACAGCAGGGTAGCGGCGCGCATGATGTTTTATCTCCTCGTTATTAGTGTTGGCACACGGTCTGGATTCACCATGCGCGCGCACGAAGAGCGGGAAGCTGACTCAGGTCAATGCGCTGCCGCCTCGCTTACATCCGGACACAAAAAACCCCACCAGAGGTGGGGTTTTGGCGGCGCGACCGCGAATCAGGCGGTGGTCGGGCGCAGCGAGTAGGTCTTCAACTGCTCGGCGAACTCGCGCAGGGACTGGATGCCGCTGGCCTCGGCCTCGTGTATCCACTGCTTGATCGCTTCGAGCATGTCGTGACCGTTGCTGCTGGTCTTGACCCAGATCTGCTGCAGAGCGATGCGCTTCTCGTAGATCACCTTGAGCGCCTGGCTCTGCGCCAGCAGGTCGGCGATGCGCGCGTGGTGGCGGTCGTCCAGCAGGCTGGTCTCGCGCGACAGCAGGCGCTTGGCGCGGCGGAACAGGTGGCGCACCGACTCGTCGGCCTTGGCCAACTCCTGCTTGACCAGCGGCTTGATCACCAGCTTGCGGTACTGGGCCATGATCTGGAAACGGTTGTTGAGGATGGCCATGGCGGTGTCCATGTCCAGGCTGCGCTTGCCCTCGACCCGGTGGGCGATGGGCGCCACCCGCTGCACCTTGGCCAGGCGCAGGAAGCCGAACAGCTTGATCCAGGCCCAGCCCATGTCGAACTCCCACTTCTTCACCGACAGCTTGGCGCTGTTCGGGTAGGTGTGGTGGTTGTTGTGCAGCTCCTCGCCGCCGATCAGGATGCCCCAGGGCACCAGGTTGGTGGCGGCATCGCGGCACTCGAAGTTGCGGTAGCCCACGGCATGGCCGAGGCCGTTGATCACGCCCGCGGCCCACACCGGAATCCACATCATCTGCACCGCCCAGACGGTCATGCCGAGCACGCCGAACAGGGCCAGGTCGATGATCGCCATGAGGATGATGCCGCCCATGGGGAAGCGGCTGTAGAGGTTGCGCTCGACCCAGTCGTCCGGGCAGTTCTTGCCGTAGATGCGCAGGGTCTCCTCGTTCTTCGCCTCCTCCTGGTACAGCTCGGCGCCCTTGCGCAGCACGGTGCCCAGGCCCTTGATCACCGGGCTGTGGGGGTCGTCGGCGGTTTCGCACTTGGCGTGGTGCTTGCGGTGGATGGCGGTCCACTCGCGGGTGTTCTGGCCGGTGGTCAGCCACAGCCAGAAGCGGAAGAAATGCTTGAGGGCGGGGTGCAGCTCCAGCGCGCGGTGCGCGGAGTAGCGGTGCAGGTAGACGGTAACGCTGACGATGGTGATGTGGGTCATCACCAGGGTGACCGCCACCAGTTGCCACGGCGAAAGATCGAGAAAACCGTTGTACCACATAGAAGGGTATTGCCTCGCGGGGAGAGAGATAGCGGCCGGGCCCTGGCCTTGCGCGCATTATCACCAACGACAGGGAGAAAGCCAGACCATCGTTAGACGAGAATGCACTGGATGCCGACTTATCTATAATGTGCCGCCGTGCACATTTTCGATGCCAAGTCGCCCATGAAATTTCAGCGTACCCCGCTGCAGCTGACCCTGCTCT
This sequence comes from Pseudomonas sp. GD04015, assembly GCF_029837675.1. NCBI lineage: Bacteria > Pseudomonadati > Pseudomonadota > Gammaproteobacteria > Pseudomonadales > Pseudomonadaceae > Pseudomonas > Pseudomonas sp. GD04015. Next base: position 131,733 of record NZ_JAOEEE010000004.1, read on the forward strand.
ACCTGCTCTTCGCCACGCTGTGGATTCTCCTCAGCGACTGCCTGTTGCTGTGGCTGGCGCTCGACGGGAAACTGCGCACCGGCCTGGAAGTGCTGAAGGGCCTGGTCTTCGTGCTGATCACCGCTGCGCTGCTGTACTGCGCGCTCAGCCAGTACCAGCAGGAGCAGCGCCGGGTGCAGGCGCGCATCCGGCGCAGCGAGGAACGCCTCGCCCAGGCCCTCGACGCGGCCCAGGAAGGCATGTGGGACTGGGATCTGAAAAGCGCCAAGGTGTTCTTCTCCAAGCGCTACTGCGACATGCTTGGTTACACACCCGAGGAGTTCGGCGACAGCCAGGAGGCCTGGCGGGATCGCCTCCATCCCGACGACCGAGAACCGGCCATCCAGCGCCTGGAGACACTGCTGGTCGACCGCCAGCCCTATTACGAGAACATCGCCCGCCTGCGCCACCGCGACGGCGGCTACCGCTGGCTGCATTCGCGCGGCCAGTTGCTGCTCGACGAGGACGGCCAGCCGCGCCGCTTCATCGGCACCTCCAGCGACATCACCCAGCGCCGCGCCGACGAGGACAGCCTGCGCCAGGCCGCCGCGGTGTTCGACAGCACCCAGGAAGGGGTGCTGGTCACCGACCAGACGCGCAAGATCGTCCACGTCAACCCGGCCTTCTCGCGCATCACCGGCTTCAGCGCCGAGGAAGTGCTGGGCAAGGAGCCCAACCTGTTCAAGTCCGGCCGCCACGACGCGGCCTTCTACCACAACCTGTGGCACGCCCTGGAGCAGCGCGGCTCGTGGAGCGGGGAAATCTGGAACCGGCGCAAGAGCGGCGAGGTGTTCCCCATGTGGCAGTGCATCCGCAGCATCCACGACGAGCGCGGCAAGCTCAGCCACTACGTGGCGGTGTTCTCCGACATCAGCGCGCTGAAACGCTCCCAGCACGAACTGGACTTCCTCGCCCACCACGACCCACTGACCACCCTGCCCAACCGCCTGCTGTTCGGCGAGCGCATCGAGCAGGCACTGCAGCGGGCGCGCCGGGACAAACTGCGCGGCGCCCTGCTGCTGTTCGACCTGGACCACTTCAAGATCGTCAACGAGAGCCTGGGCCACAACATCGGCGACCAGTTGCTCAAGCTGATCGGCGAACGCCTGGCCCAGTGCCTGGCGCCGCAACTGACTCTGGCACGCCTGGGCGGCGACGAGTTCGGCCTGCTCAGCGACGACTGCGCGGGGGCGGAGCAGGCCTCGCTGCTGGCCCAGCACCTGCTGGACGAACTGGCCCAGCCGTTCATGATCGACGGCCAGACCCTGTTCATCAGCGCCAGCATCGGCATCAGCCTGTTCCCCGAGGACGGCGACAGCGTCGAGCAACTGATGCGCAACGCCGACTCCGCGCTGTTCCGGGCCAAGAGCAGCGGACGCCAGACCTTCGCCTTCTACAGCCAGGACATGACCGCCGTCGCCCAGCAGCGCGTGCGCCTGGAATCCGAGCTGCGCGCGGCCCTGGAACAGGGCGACCTGCGCGTCCACTACCAGCCGATCCACCGCCTCGACGACCGCGGCCTGATCGGCGTCGAGGCGCTGGTGCGCTGGGAGCATCCCCAGCGCGGCCTGGTCACGCCGGGCGAGTTCATCCCCATCGCCGAGGACAGCGGGCTGATCGGCGCCATCGACGCCTGGGTGCTGGCGCACGCCTGCAACCAGATGCAGGCCTGGATCAGGGAAGGACGCGGCCTGGAATTCGTCGCGGTGAACGTCTCCAGCCGCCTGTTCGGCCGTGGCGACCTGGCCCAGCAGGTAGCCCAAGTGTTGGCGGACACCGGGCTCGACCCGGCGCACCTCGAACTCGAAGTGACCGAGAGCGCGGTGATGGACAACCCGGAACAGGCGCAGACGGTGCTCGCCCAGCTGCGTGAACTGGGCGTGCGCCTGGCCATCGACGACTTCGGCACCGGCTACTCCTCGCTCGCGCGCCTCAAGCGCCTGCCGGTGCACAAGCTCAAGCTCGACCAGAGCTTCGTCTGCGGCCTGCCGGACGACCATGAGGACGCCGCCATCGCCCGCGCCGTGATCACCCTCGGCCAGAGCCTGGGGCTGCGCGTGCTGGCGGAAGGCATCGAGAAGGAATCCCAGGCCGCGTTCCTGCGTGGCCTGGGCTGCAACCTCGGGCAGGGCTACTGGTTCGGCCGGCCGCAACCGGCCGAACAGCTCATGTCCACCACGAAGCCGTAGGGCGGGTGCAACCCGCGCCCGCGACCTGCGCGCCGCAGAGCCTGTTCACGATCCCCCGTGTACCGGGCACACACACTGTAGGAGCGGCTTTAGCCGCGAAGCTTTACTGCGCCACCGCGGTTCGCGGCTAAAGCCGCTCCTACAACTGCGCCTGCCTCATGCCCGAGGCCATGAACAGGCTCTCAGAGCTTGGCGATCGACACCTCGGTGGACTTCACGAAGGCGATCACTTCGCTGCCCACCTGCAGGTCCAGCTCGCGCACCGAGCGGGTGGTGATCACCGAAGTGACGATGCCCGCGGCGGTCTGCACGTCGATCTCGGACAGCACGTCGCCGATCACGATTTCCTTGATGCTGCCCTTGAACTGGTTGCGTACGTTGATGGCTTTGATGGTCATGGTATTTCTCCTAACGTCGAAATTAGCTACAAGCGGCAAGCTTCGAGCTGCAAGAAAGAGCGGGGCGCTTTCACTTGCGGCTTGTCGCTTGCAGCTTGCCGCTGCTCTAAAGCGCCCAGCGCAATTGCGTGGGCAGGGGTGAAACGGGTTCCGGCTCCGGCGGCATGCCGGGCAGCGCCAGCACGCGGTCGAGCACCTGGGCTTCGAGCGCGCCGAGTCTCGCCGAGCCGCGCTGGCGCGGACGCGGCAGGTCGACGGCCAGGTCCAGGCCGATGCGACCCTCCTCGATCAGGATCACCCGGTCGGCGATGGCTACCGCCTCCGCCACGTCGTGGGTCACCAGCAGCACGGTGAAGCCGTGCTTCTGCCACAGGCGCTCGATCAACTGCTGCATCTCGATGCGGGTCAGCGCGTCCAGGGCGCCGAGCGGCTCGTCCAGCAGCAGCAGGCGCGGCTGGTGGATCAGGGCACGGGCCAGGGCCACACGCTGCTTCTGCCCGCCGGACAGCGCCGCCGGCCACTCGCCCGCGCGGTCGGCCAGGCCGACGGCGGCCAGCGCCTCACGGGCCTTGGGCTTCCAGTCGCCGGACAGGCCCAGGCCGACGTTGTCGATCACCCGCTTCCACGGCAGCAGGCGCGCATCCTGGAACATCAGCCGGGTGTCCTCGCGGGCCGCCGACAGCGGGCCCTTGCCGGCCAGCAGCTGGCCGCCGCTGGGCGCATCGAGGCCGGCCAGCAGGCGCAGCAGGGTGCTCTTGCCGCAGCCGCTGCGGCCGACCACGGCGACGAACTGGCCGGCCGGGATGTGCAGGTCGATGCCCTGCAGCACCTCACGCTCGCCGAACGCCTTGCGGATGCCCTGGATGGCCAGGGGGATGCCCTGGCGGATGTTGTGCAGGGCGGTCATCGCGCACCCGCCTTGGCCTGGTAGGCCGGATGCCAGCGCAGCCAGGCGCGTTCGAGGCCGCGGGCGGCCACGTCGGCCAGCTTGCCGAGCACCGCGTAGAGCAGGATCGCCAGCACCACCACGTCGGTCTGCAGGAACTCGCGGGCGTTCATCGCCAGGTAGCCGATGCCGCTGCTGGCGGAAATGGTCTCGGCGACGATCAGGGTCAGCCACATGAAGCCGAGGGCAAAGCGCACGCCGACCAGGATCGACGGCAGCGCGCCGGGCAGGACCACCTGCCAGAACAGGGCGAAGCCCTTGAGGCCGTAGCTGCGTGCCATCTCCACCAGGGCCGGGTCGACGTTGCGGATGCCGTGGTAGGTGTTCAGGTAGATCGGGAACAGGGTGCCGAGGGCGACCAGGAAGATCTTCGCCGCCTCGTCGATGCCGAACCACAGGATCACCAGCGGGATCAGCGCCAGGTGCGGCACGTTGCGGATCATCTGCACCGAGCTGTCGAGGAAGAGCTCGCCCCAGTTGGACAGGCCAGTGATGAAGCCCAGCAGCAGGCCGAGGCCGCCGCCGATGGCGAAACCGATGGCCGCGCGCTGGCCGCTGATGGCCAGGTGGGTCCAGATCTCGCCGCTCTTGAGCAGCGCCCAGCCGGCTTCGAGCACGGCGCTGGGCGCCGGCAGGATGCGGGTGGACAGCAAGCCGGCCGCCACCGCGCCCTGCCAGATCGCCAGCAGGGCCACGGGCAAGGCCCAGGGCGCCAGGCGGCGACCGATGTTGTGTAGCGTGTGCGTCGACATGGCAACGCTCCTTTTCATGTTCGTCATACGTCAGGCTCGCACCTGGCCGATCTCCCTCACCCCTGACCCATCTCCCAGGGGGAGAGGGGGATTTGGGCGCAGCGCGGGCTGCCCCCTCTCCCTCCGGGAGAGGGTCGGGGTGAGGGGCATGCCTTCAACTCGCCGCAGCCGCCTTGGGCAGGATGTCGCTGGAGATCATCTCGCCGAACGGGCTGACGTAGCCGCGGCTCTGCGGGCGTTCCGGCTGGGCGATATCGAGGTGCGGGAACAGCAGTTCGGCGACCCGGTACGACTCCTCCAGATGCGGGTAACCGGAGAAGATGAAGGTGTCGATACCGAGTTCGGCGTACTCCTTGACCCGCGCGGCCACGGTCGGGCCGTCGCCGACCAGGGCGGTTCCGGCGCCGCCGCGCACCAGGCCGACCCCGGCCCAGAGGTTGGGTGACACTTCCAGGTTGTCCTTGCGGCCGCCGTGCAGGGCGGCCATGCGCTGCTGGCCGACCGAGTCGAAGCGCGCCAGGGAGGCCTGGGCGCGGTCGATGGTGTCCTGGTCCAGATGGCTGATCAGGCGGTCTGCGGCGGCCCAGGCTTCTTCGTTGCTCTCGCGCACGATCACGTGCAGGCGGATGCCGAAGCGCACTTCGCGGCCCAGCTTGGCGGCCTTCTCGCGCACGGCGGCGATCTTCTCGGCCACCGCGGCCGGTGGCTCGCCCCAGGTCAGGTACAGCTCGACCTGCTCGGCGGCCAGGTCCTGGGCGGCCTCGGAGGAACCACCGAAGTACAGCGGCGGGCGCGGCTGCTGGATCGGCGGGTAGAGCAGCTTGGCGCCCTTCACCTGGAGGTGCTTGCCTTCGTAGTCGACGCTCTCGCCCTCCAGCACGCGGCGCCAGATGCGGGTGAATTCGACGGAGGCCTCGTAGCGCTCCTCGTGGGACAGGTGCAGGCCGTCGCCGGCCAGTTCGTCCGGGTCGCCGCCGGTGACCAGATTGAACAGCGCGCGTCCGTTGGACAGGCGGTCCAGGGTCGCCGCCTGGCGCGCGGCCACGGTGGGCGAGATGATCCCCGGGCGCAGCGCGACCAGGAACTTCAGGTTCTGCGTCACCGGGATCAGCGAGGCGGCCACCAGCCAGGAGTCCTCGCAGGAGCGTCCGGTGGGGATCAGCACGCCGCCGTAGCCGAGACGGTCGGCGGCCTGGGCGATCTGGGTGAGGTAGCCATGGTCGACGGCGCGGGCGCCTTCGGCGGTACCGAGGTATTTGCCGTCGCCATGGGTGGGCAGGAACCAGAAGATGTTGAGGCTCATGGAGTGGTCTCCTAGATGGATTCGGTGTCGCCGCGGCCCGGCGGGCCGCGGCGTGGGGCTTACTGCTGGGCGACCTTGGCGGACGCCGGCGGATTCCAGATCACGTCCTGGATGACCAGCTTCTTCGGAATCAGCTTGAGGTCGGTGAAGGTGTCGGCGATCTTCTGCTGGGCGACCACCACCTCCGGGCCGATCAGCCTGGCGCCGTAGCCCTGGCGCTTGACAGCGCTGTAGGTGATCTCGCGCGACAGGCCGAGCAGCGGCGCGACCTGGTCGGTGGCTTCGTCCAGGTTGCCCTGCACCCACTCGCCGACGCCGCGGATCTCGTCGATCAGCACGCCGATCACCTGCGGGTTCTTCTCGGCATAGGGGCGGGTGGCCAGGTAGAACTGGTGGTTGTCGACCAGGCCGGTGCCGTCGCGCAGGGTGCGGGCCTGCAGCTGGTGTTCGGCGGCGGACTGGAAGGGGTCCCAGATCACCCAGGCGTCGACGCTGCCGCGCTCGAAGGCGGCGCGGGCGTCGGCCGGCGGCAGGTACACGGGCTGGATGTCAGCGTACTTGAGGCCGGCGTCTTCCAAGGCGCGCACCAGCAGGTAGTGCACGTTGGAACCCTTGTTCAGGGCGACCTTCTTGCCCTTCAGCTCGGCGACCGATTTGATCGGCGAGTCCTTCGGCACCAGGATCGCCTCGCCGGTCGGGGCGGGCGGCTCGTGGGCCACGTAGAGCAGGTCGGCGCCGGCGGCCTGGGCGAACACCGGCGGGGTCTCGCCGGTGACGCCGAAGTCCACCGAGCCGACGTTGAGCCCTTCGAGCAGCTGCGGGCCGCCCGGGAACTCGGTCCACTTCACCTCGACGCCCTGCTCGGCCAGGCGCTTCTCCAGCGTGCCCTTGGCCTTGAGCAGCACCAGGGTGCCGTATTTCTGGTAGCCGATCCGCAGGGTCTCGGCTTGTGCTTGAGTGATGGCGCCGAAGGAGATGGCCGCGGCAAACAGGGCGACCAGGCTCCGACGCAAAGTAATGGTGCGCATGGCGCTCTCCCTTTGCTGTGGTTTTTCTAGGTTGGCTACCTGCTTGCCCGTTGGCGGGCGAGTAAGGCGGGATAATCAGCGGCAAGCTACAAGCCTCAAGCGGCAAGCGGACGTGCCCGCTCTTGCTCTGGCCTTTACTTGCAGCGTGTAGCTTGAAGCTCGTAGCTGCTCTTCAAATGCTCCAGCGGGCGTTCACCAGCCGGTCGTTCAACAATTGCGGGTCGATCGGTTTCGGCCGGCGGGCCAGGGCGGCGAGGAACTGCTCCAGCGCATCGTTCAGGCGCAGCTCCAGGTCCGGCACCAGCCGCACGCACTCTTCCAAGTACTGGATCTGGCTGTCGTCGGCGAACACGCCGTGCAGCACTTCCTGGGCCTTGAGCGCGGCCAGCACCGGCTTCAGCGCGTAGTCCACCGCCAGCATGTGGGCGGGGCTGCCGCCGCTGGCGATGGGCAGCGCCACCTTGTGCTGCAGGGCGCGCTCGGGGAGCACGTCCAGCAGCGTCTTCAGCGCCCCGGAGAACGAGGCCTTGTACACCGGCGTCGCCACCAGCAGGCCATCGGCCAGGGAGACCTGTTCGATGAAGTGACGGATCTGCGGGCTGGCGAAGTTGGCGTACAGCAGGTCTTCCGCCGGAAAGTCGCGGACCTGGTAGGAAACCACCTCCACGCCACGCAACTCCAGGCGGCGCCGGGCATAGTCGAGAAGACCGTTGGAACGGGACTTCTGGCTCGGGCTGCCGCCCAGTGAAACTACCAGCATGATGACTTCCTTAACGGTTCGGCTGCGGCGTCAGGCGCAAGTACGGCTTCACCGCGCGGTAGCCCTTCGGGAAGCGGCGGGCGATCTCTTCCTCGTCCTTCAGCGAGGGCACGATCACCACCTCGTCACCGTCCTGCCAGTTGGCCGGGGTGGCGACCTTGTGGTTGTCGGTGAGCTGCAGCGAGTCGATCACCCGCAGGATCTCGTTGAAGTTGCGCCCGGTGCTGGCCGGGTAGGTGATGATCAGGCGCACCTTCTTGTTCGGGTCGATAATGAACAGCGAGCGCACGGTGAGGGTGTCGTTGGCGTTCGGGTGGATCAGGTCGTACAGGCCGGATACCTTGCGGTCGGCGTCGGCCAGGATCGGGAAGTTGACCAGGGTGTTCTGGGTCTCGTTGATGTCGTCGATCCAGCGCAGGTGCGAATCCACCGGGTCCACGGAGAGGGCGATGGCCTTCACCCCGCGCTGGGCGAACTCGTCCTTCAGCTTGGCGGTGAAGCCCAGCTCGGTTGTGCACACCGGGGTGAAGTCGGCGGGGTGGGAAAACAGCACGCCCCAGCTGTCGCCCAGCCAGTCGTGGAAACGGATGCGACCCTCGCTGGAGTCCTGCTCGAAGTCGGGGGCGATGTCGCCCAGGCGGATGCTCATGGTGGTGTTCCTTCAGGTTCGTTGCGTGGGGCTCACTATGCGCAGGAACGAAAAGGAAGAAAAAGAATAAATAATGATTTATTTATTCCATTTTAAGATATGCATTTCATGCATAAACGCATAAGCATCTAATCAATTATTCTTTCAATGAATAAGCAGCAGCCCATATAGTCAGCACCGCTCTTCCATTCCAAGGACGTCCGATGAAACGCCTACTGCCTCTCTCCCTGCTGGCCGCCAGCTTCGCCTTTGCCGCCTCCGCCCAGGCGGCGAACCTGCTCAACGTCTCCTACGACGTGATGCGCGACTTCTACAAGGACTACAACGCCGCCTTCCAGAAGCACTGGCAGGCCGAGGGCGGCAAGCCGCTGACCATCCAGATGTCCCACGGCGGCTCCAGCAAGCAGGCCCGCGCCGTGATCGACGGTCTGCCGGCCGACGTGATCACCATGAACATGGCCACCGACATCAACGCGCTGGCCGACAACGGCGGCCTGGTGCCCCAGGACTGGGCCGCGCGCCTGCCCGACAACAGCGCGCCCTTCACCTCCGCTACCGTGTTCATCGTGCGCAAGGGCAACCCCAAGGCCCTGAACGACTGGCCGGACCTGCTCAAGGACGGCGTGCAGGTGGTGGTGCCCAACCCCAAGACCTCGGGCAACGGCCGCTACACCTACCTCTCCGCCTGGGGCTACGTGCTGCAGAATGGCGGTGACGAGAACAAGGCCAAGGACTTCGTCGGCAAACTGTTCAAGCAGGCGCCGGTGCTGGACACCGGCGGCCGCGCCGCCACCACCACCTTCATCCAGAACCAGATCGGCGACGTGCTGGTGACCTTCGAGAACGAGGCCGAGATGATCGCCCGCGAATTCGGCCGCGGCGGCTTCGAAGTGGTCTACCCGACCGTGTCCGCCCAGGCCGAGCCGCCGGTGACGGTGGTCGACAAGGTGGTCGATCGCAAGGGCACCCGTGCCGAAGCCGAGGCGTACCTGAAATACCTGTGGTCCGAAGAGGGCCAGCGCATCGCCGCCAACAACTACCTGCGCCCGCGCAACGAGAAAATCCTCGCCGAGTTCTCCGACCGCTTCCCGAAGGTCACTTTCCTCAATGTGAACGAAACCTTCGGCGACTGGCCGAGCATCCAGAAGACCCACTTCAACGATGGTGGCGTGTTCGACCAGATCTACGCGCAGTGACGCCAGACCGGTGACATAAAGGGCAGGGAGGTGATGCGAAGGGCAGGGATGCCCGGGGAACGCAGCCCGGAGCGACGAGGCTCCGGGCTGCAGCAACGGATCAGTTGACGGCGTCTTTCAATAACCATTGAGAAATATCGTTTCAAATAAATGAAACACAGCTATCTCAACCAAATCAGGTCGGCATTGATAATCCCAGTGATCACGTCGAGAATTCGTTTCATTTTGATGGAAAATCGCTGGTCCATTCGTGCATAAACACGACTCAAGTGGCTCTGCCCGGCACACCAAACTTTCCTCCATGCTTCCTTACCCTGCCCCCAATGACAGCTATTGCAAAACTTGTATCCACCAGAATCCTTGTCGCCCACGATCACCCCGCGCTGCGCTCACATATTCGAAACTGCCTCGAGACATTGGGCTACGACGTAACAGAGGTAGAAAGCTGCAAGCAAGCCGCTAACGCTATCAATACATGCAAATTCTCGGTGATGGTTATTAACTGTGACACCCCAGACTTTATATCAGAAGCGCCTTTGACCATCAGGCAATCCACTATAAATAAAGACACCCCATGCATTCTGTTAGCGAAAGTTAATTCTCTGACAAATCATAAGAAGGACTTCGACCCGAAGATAGATGACTACATACTTAAACCATTTAAAAATGAGGACCTCGCAAGACGAATCGATGCCGTTTTAAATCCAATGCATTACGAACCAACAAGGCCTATAGGCAGCATGACCATGTGCAGCATAAGAGGCACCGTCACTATTAGCGGATTAACGTCGAAACTACCGAAAAGACAACAGCAGGTACTCTCAACGCTGGCCAAGCATGCACCCCGAGTAGTCGCTCTAGAGCTAATAACTGATGCGATCGGACTTCACCAAAAATGCAAATCCAGCACCGACATCGCTATCCAGTCTACTATTTTTCTACTACGCAAGAGATTGCGAAATATTAACAGTGACGTCCAAATCAAAACCGTTCGAGGATGTGGGTACAGGATCCAAATCTCACAGACCAAATCTACGAAATGAGGGATTCCTCAAGTCTGGATCAAACACGCACTAAAAACTCAAATATCAATGAGAAATATCCATTGAAAGTTTTCAGCTGAAATGGGTCTTAGCCTATAGGGCTTTTCCATGGAGACGCTGCATGCCCCACCTGGAAGTCGCCTGACTTGATCTGTCGCCGACTAGGTGCCGGCATCGCAAGAAACGTTTAAATGCTTCATTTAAGTGAGTATAACTACAAGAATCGCAAGCGACTTCAATTATCTACAATGAATCCGCGAAGAAATTTGCAAATATTCTGCGAGCAATCCCAGCAGCCCCTTGCAGCCCCCACTCAAGTCATAAGATTTTGACTTCTCTGATTAATCTCGCAGAAGACCTCCAGCCGAGTCATAGGCGAGCATTAATCCAATCCCAAACTTGCCTGTCCAACCAGCCCTGATGGTTGTTATGAGAAACCTGAGACACAAAAATGCGATCGTTTGCATCCAGCTTGGTACGAAGGTCAGCCTCCACCTCACCAACCGAGCGAGCACTGCTAACCCAGCGCACCGACTCTAGACCAGAATCTTTCGTATTGTCATAGCGCTCAAGGTGCTTAATGAACTCACGGCGCGCAGTGTCATAGTTGCTGCGCTCCTTATTCAGGTTCCAAGTAACAACGTATACTGCCATATCCACCACCTTATCTTGATTTGCTAACGATTAATTAAGCCAAAACTTTAATCAAGGACGCACACCATATTACTCGCAAACACTGACTAAACAGCTCCTTGGCGTAGCTGGTGCGAATGCCCCTACGACCTACTCACGAACGCTTAACTCGAGTTTCTAGCCTAAACCACGTTTAGCCTTGCTCGAACGAATGATCCGATCTCATCAATTGCACGCGTAGCCTCTGGTATCACGTCGCCCATGATTTGCCAGACATGCCACATTCCATTCCATACATCTAGCTGAACATCGACCCCTGCGGCGCTTGCCCTCGCGGCAAGTGTCTGAGAGTCGCTTAGAAGAACCTCTAAGTCGCCCACTTGAATCAGTAACGGTGGGAACCCTGTGAAGTCTGCATTGATTGGGGATAGCTCGGGCAATGCTGGATCAACGTTCCCAGCATAAAGAGCGGCACAACCCTTTAGACCCTCCAAAGAGGGGAAAAAAGGATCGCGACCGAAGCGGGTGACCATACTCTCTCCGCTCAGTTGCAGGTCCGTCCAAGGAGACATGCACACCAGCGCAGCAGGCATCTCCCCTCGTAGCCGAAGCCGTTGGCAGGTTGCCAAAGCCAAGCCACCTCCCGCCGAATCACCTACCAGAACAATACGTGATGGATGAATCTTCTTCACATTGCGAAGCCATTCCCACGCGCCAAGTGCGTCCTCCAAACCGCTGGGATACGGATGCTCTGGTGCTAGGCGATAGTCCAATAGCAGCGAAGGAATGCCACAGGATCTTGAAATCCGAGCTGCTAGAGCGCGATGGGTATTGCACGACCCCATAACGTAACCTCCCCCATGCAGGTAGAGAATGACGGCATCAGAGACTTCGTTTCTTGGCTGTAGCCACTCAGCCGGCCGTCCAGCGACTTCTATCGCACGCACTGTCACATCGAACGGTACTGAATGACGCTGAGTAAGGCGCTCCATGCCTTCTCGACCTTGTTCGAGGCTGACAGAGCCAGCCCGCCGCATCCGGCGCTTTAAAAGAAATCGAACGATCCTCCGGACGCTCCAGACAGAAGACCTCGGAGATGCTCGATAAGGTCATCGACGGCATCCTTTCAACAAACGGAAAGCTGTCCATTTCTGGCGTAGCGAAAGCGGCAGGGGTCACTCCAGGTCTCATCCACAACACCTACCCAGCCGTGGCTGAACGCATTCGTGGTCTGATGGGGAAATCAGTCCGAGCACAGCGCGATTCGAAGCACCAAGCATTGTTGAAGGAGAGGGAGCTGAACAGAGCATTGCGCGCGGAGAACGCACAGCTAAGCCAGGATCTGGCTCGACTGGCCTCAGTGAATCAGACCCTGATTCTCGAACTAGCTCAACTGAAGGGCGTAGCCACTGGTAAGGTGGTTCTTCTGAGCAGTAAGCCGGCTTCCTAGCAGCGCTGGGGTGTGCCTCACCTCACTGTCCAGAGCTGATCTAACCGTGTGGTATAGCTTGGGCCGAGCATTTCCCGACACATCCCCAGTCAGGAGTCACCGGCACCCCGCCCAGGCGGAGCGTGCCTCGACCCCACTTGGAATTGATCCGATCCATCACCTGCATGACCTTCTCAGAGGCGACGGGCTGTACGGCGGCGATCACGATGTCACGAGAGCGACCGAGCAGATTGTCTCCATGCGCGACAAGGCTGACGCAATCCTAGTGGCGGAAACCGTCAAGAAGATTGAACAACTGGGCGCCACGGCGGCAGGCCGTGGCGAAGCGAAGCGCAGCCCGGCTGTCCGCCTGCAAGGTAGATATGTGCTACTCGACCAGATGCAACGTGGGCCCGCCCCACTGATGCACAAGGGCAAATAGCAGTACCAACCTAGGGCCTTTGCAAGTGCTCCTTTGCCCAGTCAGCGGCGCTCAATGAGCGCCGCTCTTTCCACCTTCAGACCGACAAACAGAGAGCCCTGACAAACGGGAAATCGTGGGCTAACGCGCGAAGTGCGGGCGGTCACTTGCTCGCTTGCAGCGAAACGATCAGCGGACAGCTCACTGTCCCTTGGCTCGCGCAACAGTCATCAACCAGCTGCGCCAAGACCGACTCGATCCGCTGAAGATCCGCGAGTTTCTCACGCACATCCTCAAGCTTCTGCTCGGCGAGCACACGCGCTTCGTCGCAGTGCGCGCCGTCGTCCAGTCGCAACAGTCCGGCCACTTCATCAAGGCTAAAGCCCAGCCGTTGCGCGGACTTCACGAATCTCACCCGTGCGACATCCGCCTCGCCATAGCGGCGAATGCTGCCGTAGGGCTTGTCCGGTTCGGGTAACAGCCCCTTGCGTTGATAGAACCGAATGGTTTCCACGTTAACCCCGGCTGCCTTGGCAAAGGCGCCGATGGTCAGGCTTTCCACCGCGTTGTGCATGCCGCTTGACCCCGTACCTAACTACGGAAATAACCTTAACCCATCGATCAACCACTCGGAAGGATGAACGTATGTCTGAATCGCGAAATGGGCGCGGTGCACTCCTCACTGGAGGTCTGGCGGCAATCCTCGCGTCCACGTGCTGCCTGGGGCCGCTGGTGCTGATCGCCTTGGGCTTCAGCGGTGCCTGGATCGGCAGCCTCACCGTTCTGGAACCTTACCGCCCGTTCTTCATTGGCGCGGCACTGGTTGCGCTGTTCTTCGCTTACCGGCGCATTTTCCGCCCGGCTCAAGTCTGCATACCCGGTGAGGTCTGCGCTGATCCCCAGGTAAGCACCATCTACAAGCTCGTTTTTTGGGTCGTGACGGCCTTGGTGCTGGTCGCGCTCGCTTTCCCCTACATCCTCCCCTTGTTCTACTAATCAGGAGTTGGTCATGAAAAAGCTGCTTGCCGCTCTCGCCCTCATTGCCGTGGTTTCCCCAGTGTGGGCCGCCTCCCAAATCATCACCCTGTCGGTGCCGGGCATGACCTGCGCCGCTTGCCCAATCACGGTGAAGAAAGCGCTGACCAAGGTCGAGGGCGTGACCAAGGCCGAGGTGAGTTATGAGAAGCGCGAAGCCATCGTCACCTTCGACGATGCCAAGACCAGTGCGCAGGCGCTGACCAAGGCGACAGAGGACGCCGGCTACCCGTCCAGCGTCAAGCAATAGGCGGGCATTCCGATGGCAAATTCTTTCAATCTGTTCACACGGATCGGTGACAAAGCCGGTTCCGTCGGCGTGCTGGTTTCCGCCATAGGTTGCGCCTCGTGCTTTCCCGCCCTTGCCAGCCTGGGCGCCACGATCGGACTGGGCTTTTTGAGCCAATGGGAAGGCCTGTTCATCACCACGCTGTTGCCGTTGTTTGCCGGCGTGGCTCTGCTCGTCAATGCCCTCGGCTGGTTCAGTCACCGGCAGTGGCGACGCGCTGCGCCTGGCCTGATCGGCCCGGCCCTGGTGCTGGTAGCGGTGTTTTTGATGCTGGCTCACGGCTGGCGGAGCGGCTGGCTGCTCTATATCGGCCTGGCCGTCATGTTTGGGGTGTCCATCTGGGACTTCGTGTCGCCCGCGCACCGCCGTTGCTCCCCGGCGTCCTGTCCGACGCCGCCAAACCAGTGAACCTGACAAGAGACGATTCAATGAGTAACGTTATGACCGAACTGAAAATCATTGGCATGACCTGCGCATCCTGTGTCGTGCATGTGAAAGAGGCCTTGGAGAAGATTCCGGGCGTGCATCGGGCGGATGTTTCCTACGCCAGTGGGAGGGCCGAATTGAAGGTCGACGAGGCCGTAAGCCGTGAACAAATGCAGGCCGCCGTCGAGGCCCTGGGGTATCGAGCGGCGTTCGAAGACATCACGCTACCTACCCGTCCCGGCCTGCTCGATAAGGCACGGGGCTGGCTGAGCGGTGGCACTGACGCCGGGAAAGAGGGTGACAGGCTTCACGTGGCGGTTATCGGCAGTGGTGGCGCCGCCATGGCGGCCGCGCTCAAGGCGGTAGAAAGGGGGGCCCGCGTCACCCTGATCGAGCGCGGCATCATCGGCGGCACCTGCGTCAACGTCGGCTGCGTGCCCTCCAAGATCATGATTCGCGCCGCGCACGTGGCCCATCTGCGCCGCGAAAGTCCGTTTGATGGCGGACTGCCCGCCACGCCGCCGCTTGTCTTGCGCGAACGGTTGCTCGCCCAGCAACAGGGTCGTGTCGACGAACTGCGCCACGCCAAGTACGAAGGCATTCTGGAAAGCACCCCAGCCATCACCGTGCTGCGTGGCTCCGCCCGCTTCCAGGACAGCCACACGCTCAGTGTGGAACTGGTCGAGGGGGGCGAGCGCATCGTGACCTTCGACCGCTGCCTGATTGCCACCGGCGCCAGTGCGGCCGTGCCGCCGATTCCCGGACTGCAAGATACCCCCTTTTGGAACTCGGAAAAGGCGCTGGCAAGCAGCAGTATTCCGCAACGGCTCGCCGTGATCGGCTCATCCGTGGTGGCCTTGGAGCTGGCGCAAGCCTTTGCCCGGCTGGGTAGCCGCGTCACCATCCTGGCGCGCAACTCGCTGTTCTTCCGTGAAGATCCGGCCATCGGCGCAGCGCTGACGGCGGCCTTCCGCCTGGAGGGCATCGAAGTGCTGGAACAGACGCAAGCCAGCCAGGTGGCCCATGCCAACGGCGAGTTCGTGCTGACCACCAAGCACGGTGAAGTGCGGGTCGACCAACTGCTCGTCGCCACCGGACGCACGCCCAACACCCACGGCCTGAACCTGGAAGCGGCCGGCGTGCAGCTGGATGAACGCGGTGCCATCCAGATCGACCAGGGCATGCGCAGCAGCAAAGCGGATATTTATGCGGCCGGCGACTGCACCAACCAGCCGCAGTTCGTCTATGTCGCGGCGGCGGCCGGCAATCGCGCGGCGATCAACATGACCGGCGGCGAGGCAATGCTCAATCTCGACACCATGCCGGCCGTGGTGTTCACCGATCCGCAGGTGGCCACCGTCGGCTTCAGCGAAGCGGAAGCGCACCAAGCCGGCCTCGAAACCGACAGCCGCACCTTGACCCTGGACAACGTGCCGCGCGCTCTGGCGAACTTTGACACACGGGGGTTCATCAAGCTGGTCGCCGAAACGGGCTCGGGCCGACTGCTGGGCGTGCAGGCAGTGACCCCGGAAGCGGGCGAGCTGATTCAGACGGCCGCCCTCGCCATCCGCGCCCGGATGACGGTGCAGGAACTAGCCGACCAATTGTTCCCCTACCTGACCATGGTCGAGGGCCTGAAGCTCGCGGCGCAAACCTTCAGTAAGGACGTGAAGCAATTGTCCTGCTGCGCCGGGTAAAGAATGCGAGGTGCAAACATGAACATTAAGACTAATGAACTCGGCAGGGGTGACAGCCTGCGCCAGACATGGCAGGTGATCAGCTTCTGGGGGCTGCCTGCCGTTGTCGCGACGCTAACCATTCTTCTGGCAGATCGACACCCCACGCTATTCCTGGCCGCAAGCGCCGCGCTGGCGGTGATGGGTGGCGCCTGCCTGGTCAATGCCGCACGCTGCCGCCGACTTCACTGCTACCTCACGGCGCCGTACTTCCTGTTGCTCGCGCTCGGCGGGCTGCTGGCTTATGGCTTCGACCCGCATGGCGAGCAGTTCTCCAGACTGTGGCTATTGCTGGCACTGGGGGCGGCACCCTTGCTCATCTGGCTGCCCGAGCGCCTGGCCGGCCGAAAGTACCTTGGCGCTCCAGGGTGCGGAGAAGGCCGGGAGTGTCGGTGATGTAGGCCCTCTCAGCAGCCCTGATTGGCCGGGAACGCTTCGGTCTCCGTAATAGTGCTGCGAGCCAAGGACGTTATGCGAGGACTCCGTGTGCTTTTCGGTTTCGCCTGCTCTTCCGAACAACCGAACGACTCCAGCCGACAACAGATGTGCACGCTCATGAAGTTCATTCAAAGTTTTTTGGGGCCTCGCGGCCCCAGGGACACGACATTCGAGGCGGGCAGCTAGTTGGCCGCATGGGGGTGGGTCGGACTGAAAAGCCCTGATTTAGGCTGCGAAGGACGAAAAATTGTTAGCGTAACAATATCGTTAAATATCAATATGTTATGCACTACTAACTGTTAGCGTCATTCAGATATAACGACGGATGCGTTATCGCCCGCAGCGCTGAAGCCAAGGCCCTCGGTATCGGCATGGGCGCGGCCTACTACAAGGTGCGTGCCGAGATTCGCCGCCAGGGCGTGGTGGCTTGCTCAAGCAACTACACCCTGTATGCCGACATCAGCAATCGCGTGATGCGGATCATGGCCGACATGCTGCCTGGCATTGAGGTCTACTCGATCGACGAAGCCTGGGGGGACATGACCGGCGTACCCGATCTGGAAGGCCTCGGGCATCAGATTCGTGACCGCCTTGCACGCGAGATTGGCATGCCCGTTGGGGTGGGTATCAGCACCACAAAGACTCTGGCCAAACTGGCGAACTGGGCGGCGAAGAAGTGGAAAGGCACCGGGGGCGTGTTGGACCTTACCGACCCAAGCCGCCAGGAGAAGTTACTTCGCTTGGCGCCGGTCAGTGAGGTGTGGGGTGTTGGCCACCGCTCGGCGGCCAGGCTGTCAGCGCTGAAAATCTCCACTGCCTGGGACCTGGCCCAGTTCGATATCAGCACGCTCCGGGACACATTCGGAGTGACCATGGAGCGCACCGCTCGCGAACTGCGGGGAATCAGCTGCATCGGTCTCCACGAGGGACCACCGCCGAAGGAGGCCATCTGTTCGAGCAAGATGTTCGGTGAACGCCAATCAGAACTGCCACCCATTCGCGAAGCATTGGCCGCCTACGTGAGCCGGGCCGCGGAAAAACTACGCAGCCAGTCTTCGCTGTGCAGCACCATCCAGGTAGGCCTGCAGACGCAGCTGGCCGATCTCAAGGGACCGCGCTACGCCAATGCGGTCACTCTGGCCCTGCCGGCGGCAACTGATGACACCCGCGAGATTCTGGCGCTCGCTCAGCGGGGGCTAGGGCAGATCTACCGGCCGGGGTACCCATTCTCGAAGTGTTCCATCTTGCTAATGGATTTGAGCCAACGCGGGGAGCTGACACCGGACTTGTTCGCACCTAAGCCTCGACCTGGTGCAGACCAACTGATGGCTGCGATCGACCGAATCAACCTGAAGGAAGGCCGTGGTGCCATCCGCATAGGACGAATTCCCGAAAAGCCCAAGTGGGCCATGCGGCGCGACATGCTGAGCCAGCGCTATACGACTCATTGGGATGAGCTGATCGGAGTGAGTGGGTAAGAAAGTGGGCGAGAATGCCCACCGTTTTGCAGATCAAAATGCAGATTTAATTGCACATTTCCCATGCCAAGCCAGCCCAGCAATTACGGCTTGTACAGAGGATGTGGCTACATCATGCAGCGCATTTATTTGCAGATTTTTTTGCACATATTTCTGCAGTTCGCTAGGGCCGCAAGAATTGGTTTCTGGTGGTGAAAAATGCGTAAGTGCCAATCCAGGGATCCGTGCCTGTCACGAACGACCGCAAGCGGCTAAGAGCAATCAGAGATCTGCCATTGCTCAACTATTGCCAGCCAATTTCATCACTCGATAGTCCTGCACCAGGACAGCCCGCATAACAACCTCAAAATCGGCTCGATCACCTACATGCCGCTGCAGAGATGAAAAAGCTTCTTTCGATAGTGCCAAGGCATATTGCGACCCAGCGCCTCCAGCTAGGTAGGGCAGATTTAGGAGTATTGCTTCATACATCTGGTGGGCAGCTTGCTGCTCGGTTTCCAACTGCATGCCTGAGCTAGGTCGTGAGAACCCTATTCCACTACGCACCATTTCCTCAGCTTGATGTGCCAGCGTCTGGATGGCAGTTCTAGTACCTGTAGAAAGCACTAAGTCATCGGCAAAAATGAGGTCTGTTAGGCCACCGAGTCGGCTTATCTGGGCGCGCACGTCAGGTGGCTCTGTATCTCCGCTCTGATCTTCGATGAGATATCGCAGTTGCTCTACTTCACTCTCGATCACCTGGAGCAGGGAATGCTCCCAAGAAGACGAGTCTCTGCTCTGATTCGCCATAGTGCCTCCGGCTTCGAAAAGTACAAATTTACCCCTGTCATGTTCTTATGCTGACAGAGCCAAACACCTCGGAAGGGTTACTGCTGGCCAGAAGTGAACGGACGAGCGTGAATCATTCTGGCTTGTCTCGAATCTGGGTCGTGCACTTCTTTGCGGGGAAATTAAAGGTTGTCCGTGCGTTAAATTAAGATTAGCGCGCCTTAATGAGAGGAATGATTGTGCCGGCGCTCTTTTTCGCTCCCCATACATCTTTACGGCCTACTATTAATAGTGCCATTTGCATATCGTCGGCATTAAGGTAACTATTCCATGTGTTTAAATCTTTAGGCGAAGGTAATGGATAGTCTTCTGGGTGGGTGTGCCATTCACCAAGATATTGAAGTGTTCCTGACGAGCTGTTGAAGGCTTCATACACAGTAGCTTGATGGTGCGGTCCTCTTCGATCCACAGAGCAGCGCCGCCTTATATCTCCCGGCCCAGGCTCGGATATCTGATGGACCACCAAGTGCTGCCCCCGACGTTCGCCGATGAGAACGCCGGCAGCCTCGGTGCTGAAGTAGTCGAGCTGGCGATAGGCAAGCATTCTCCTCAGGGGCGATGGCATGATCACAAGCAATCTCCCCTGGTTATCTGTAAGTGTTAGCTCAGTGTCAATCATGGCAGATAGGGCAGTTTGGTTGCCGAGGTAATAGCCGAGATTGCTTGGAACGACTACCGTCCAACATGTGTTCGCTGTACGTCCAACTAGGGCTTTGCTCTAAGATAGAAAGTACAGCCTCTTGCGCCATAGCCGCAGTAATAACACTAACTGCTGCGTCATAGGGTGTGAAAGTGCTCCCGCAACTGATGAATCGCTCCTCGTTAGAATCAATCTTGATGAACCGTAGGTCCAAGTCATTCTTGTAAAAGGCGGGGTCAGCAAGCATGCACCCGTAGCAGCAACTACCGTCGTCTATCATCACTTTCGATGAGCGCCCGTTTCCATCGTTAAAGCCGTGAATGATTGTAGGTCTCTTATTATCAGGTATTGTACGAACAACGTGGGCCAAGCGCTTTGCCACTGGGGGGCGGCCAGTTGTGTCGATTATGACGTCGTACTGGCTTAATAGCTCAGGTGTAATTGGGAACTTTGACGGCTTTCCCTCTACCTGGCAATTCAAATGAGTAGAGGATCTAAGCGTAGCTGCTAATGCGGTTGCCTTGTTCTGCCCAAAATCCATGGTAGAGAGCGGATGGCGACCAAAGTTTTGAGGGCCAAATGAGTCGTCGTCATAGAGGTCAAATTTAACGCCGCCACAGCCTGCACCAGATCGAAGCAGCAACCCGCATAAATATCCCCCTATGGTTCCGCAGCCTATAAGAGCAATGCGTTTGCTGCCCAAGTCGCCGGTGGCTGAACGGCGCCGATTTCTACTCAAAATCGTCTTTTTGTCAGCCCTTGTTATCCCTATACGGGTGAACTTATGAACCGAGTGCTTGGCAGAAAGGCATGGAATTAAAGTCTTAGATTTGACGACGCGTCCTGTGTGTTTCTTCCGATTATTTTTCTTTGGATAAGTGTTTAATCCAGTGGCCGCAATATCGAGCTCAACAAAAAGCCCTACCAGGTCTTGGTTGCGTACATCGAAAAGAAGAACATGCCGCTTCACCGGATTATTCACAAAGTGATCCAGGAGGCGGCTCCGAGCGCTGAGGTCTACCTCAGTAAGCCACTGGAGTAGTGCTCTAAGATCTTGTGGTGGCCACTCCACACCAGCTAGACGGGAAGGATTGATTTTGAAATAACTGGTGAGAATTGTCCTTCCGTCTTGTTTTGTGAGATGCCTTTGTTTCAGCCACTGATTGAACTCGATTTCGTCTTCTTTTTCATAGGCAACCCACTCCTCACCAGTGGCTTTTCCTGGGTTTGCTAATCCGCTCTCATTGAGAGTCACGTAGCACTGCATCTCTAATTTTTCTGAGGCATCAGAGAGGAGATATAGCCTCTTCCGTGGCAGCCAATACGAGGAGAACTCGCCCTCCATTTCCTGATCATCGACCGATCCTTGATCTGCTGAGTTGACTGAGGCGTCAAGTGTTCTCTGGATTTGCGAATCGACCTGTAGATAGAGTTCGTTTAGGTTATTCGAGTCCCAGTCAGCCTCCAACTCTCGGACATAACATAGATGCCACCCAAGATTGACGTGTGGTAGCAGCTTGTTCTTGTATTGATCAGGCTTTTTGAGAATGTATGCACTAGGTAAAGTGATATGGGGATCTGATGGGAGGCTCAAAGCAATGCTGAACTCACCACCCGTAGTTTCGTAAGATTTGACGTAAAACCCTTTAGACGGGTTGATGAGACACAGAGGAGTGCCTTCAGGAATGTGCTGGGCCTTGGTGTATTGATAGCCGCACCCCAGCAATACCTGATGAAGCTCACTAAACACGTAGTGTTAACCGCTAGCCATGGTGGTGCTGATGGTCGCGGCTTTGACACCACGTGCAGGTTCGTTGGCAAACGCCGGGGCAGACTTCTCACTAACAATAAGGTCGCTTTGAAGTACCCGCTTGCCGAACGCTCGATTGATGGATTCGAGAGCGAGTTCTTTGGTTGAGCACTGCTGAGCATCAGTCAGAATGCCGTGCAGCTCAGAGAGTTTCGCCATGATTTCCAACTCTCGCGCCCCGTGCTCACTTCGTGGCGGGAAGAGCGGCTTCTCGTCAGTGTGGTCTGGGCTTTCCACTCCCTTTGAAAACTCACCAGGGAGGTTCTTTGCGAGGATACGCATCGTTGCCCCAAGATCATCTTTGTCGTGTGCAATCCGGTCGAG
This sequence comes from Pseudomonas sp. GD04015, assembly GCF_029837675.1. NCBI lineage: Bacteria > Pseudomonadati > Pseudomonadota > Gammaproteobacteria > Pseudomonadales > Pseudomonadaceae > Pseudomonas > Pseudomonas sp. GD04015. Next base: position 153,523 of record NZ_JAOEEE010000004.1, read on the forward strand.
AATAGCGACGGTAGCTGCCATAAGTGAAATGGACGAAGGGCCGCCACCTTTTTCCCATTGGGCATCCCGCCACGACTTCATGAAGCGGCAAATGCTGCGCAGATGAGTGCCTATGCGTTGACAGCTGTCGTTGAACCAGTCTTCGACAATTTTGGGATCACTTTTCATCCACTTCTGATCACCTTCGCGTAACGCAAGGTTTACGCTGCCTTCATCAAGCTCATAGTCGGCACGATTGAATACGATCGACGCACTTGCCGAGTCCATCGCCTCAAAGCTTTTCGTTAGAGCAGCTTCCTTAAGCACAAATTGGGCTTCTGGAATTGCATACATAGGTACATCAATGTGTGTGTGCTCTGCGGGGATTTTGATTCGAGCACAGGTTCGCTTGGCCTCAAATTGCCAGCCGGCGTTTTCGTGCACCAACGATTTCAAGGATGAGTCCACAAGAAGCAGGAGCAACTGATGGCCAATGACGGGGCGATCCTCAAAGATGGCCATCGGAAGGTATGTGCCATCATCGATGTCCATTTCCTGAGGCGGTGTGGCGTACGGGTTGTTGAGCGTATCGTACTGAAAACTGCCCTGTGTCCAGAAACGTGGTGTAAGAGCCAGAAAGGCTTTCCGCGCCTCATCATCCATATCTCTGAGAAGTCGCGCGGCCTCAGCCTGAGCCTGTGGGCTAAGGTACTTGAGTCGGGTGTTTGCAACTCGAGCAGAGATACTTTCGAGTGAGATCGACACGTTGGTTGTTTTGACGAGCTCTTTAGCCTCGTTGAAAACCTCTTTCGTGCGGCTTCGGACGCGATCACGTAACGCCCTAAGCTCCACGACACGAGGCTTCGCCAATTTCAGCTTACCAATGAGCCCGTCGGTGCTGTCGTTGTAATAGCGGTGGAAATTCCAAGTCATTGCTTTTGCTCATGATGGGCGAGACCACGTACAGCAAAGGGAGCTGCTGGATTTTTGAAGAAGCCTTGCAAGAGAGGGTTCTTAGTAAATTCGGTTGTAGCCAACTGTTTGCCCCTGCTAGCGAGGTTGCGCAAACTACTTTCGCTTGCGTTATCGAGAGTGATGTCAGACGCGGCTTCGTTAGGAACGATATCGTCCAGATAGACGTAGTTTTCTGAGGCGTTATGGCTTCTCAGCTCCCGCTCCAGCATCGCTCTATGAAGCTGCTGATTCGCGGTCATAGTGGTCAGCACTAATCGCTCACCAATGCCCCACAACCCCAGATAGCCGTTGTTGCTCTTTGACTCCAGCGCCGCTGGGCTCACCGTGTACTCTTCACCTAGCGTGCCAATATTTAATATCCGGACATCGGCAACTGTGGCACCTGGAAAGTCGCTGGACATGTCCCGAAAAACTTCATGTAATCCGATGAAGCTTGGGTTATTAGCAACCAAGCCCCCATCTGCGAAGTAAGCGTCCAAGTCCGCGCAATGATGAGGCGCAAAATAGGTGGGCGCAGCAGATGTGGCCATTGCCGCATCTATTAGTTTGAGGCGACTGTCCCGATTGAAATTCGGGTTATGAGGGGTTTTAAAAAACTGAGGCTTGCCAGTTGATAGGTTTACCGCGGGAATCATGACGCGACGTGCCAAATCACCAAAAGTGGCCTCGGTTCCAATCATGCTGGCGATGGCATCAAAGAGTGGTTTGCTGCTGTAGCGGGCACTAAAAGCAGCCTTCAATTTTTTCCGCCAGGGGCTGATTTGCGGAAAGATCAGGGGGGCTTGTACGCGGAAGACCGCCTCCAGTTCTCTGGCGCTTTTTCCGGACGCAAGTCCTAACGCTAGAATTCCACCAATTGAGGTGCCGGTAATCAGGTCGAAGTACTCTCCTGCTTTTACGTTCGACTGCCCCGTCTGCTGCTCAATGATGCGCTCAATCTCCGCGAGCACATTGATGGTAAACAGACCTCTAGCGCCCCCGCCATTCAGGCTGAGGATTTTGATGTCACTGCTATGTGCCAGCATGAAACGCTCCGTCGTAGTGGCCCTTTGATGCCAATTTGAGGTCACTTATGAGGATTTCAAGACGCTAGTACTAGATTATTTTTGAGCCCGAATGACGAGATGCCTTCGCAATTGATGCCTGTTACCTGACTGAGCCTTTCTAAGCCTCTAGTACCCTTCTAGGCATTGTAAGCAGGGCCCCGGAGAACCTGTTTTTCCTAAAGGTGGCCTTTACGAGCGGCCGCCGCCCGGAGGCAAATGTCGCAAGATGGGTGCAGGTACTAACTAGGCAGTCGTAGCCATTAAGCGGGCATTGGAGAAGTGGTTTGTCTTAGTTAAAACGGGCCCTTTTTTCTTCTAGGTACTGCAAGGCAAGAACTCGGTTTCGTCCGCCTTCAGCGACCAGGTAGGTGCCATCACCAACGGCCACGATGCTCTGTGGCGCCTTCAGAAAGGACATCACCGTCTGTTGCTGGCCACTCGGTTTCACGAGCACTAATCGTGCACGGTGAGTGGAGTCCTCGCTTACCCAGATACCTCGTTGGTCGCACAACAGATAGGTGGGGTTGTTCAATCCCGCCAACACCACCGGATCATGCCCGTCGCTTGATAGCTGGCGAACCGTTCCTTTCTCTTTTTCCGTATACAGCAGGCGGCCATCCGAGCAGCGGGTGATGGCTTCTGCCTCTGACAGGCTGCCGCGCAGTACCGTGAGGTCGGCATCGCTCCAGCGGTAACGCAGCAGGCGTCCATCGCCCTTGCGATCCTCGATGGCGTAGAGATAGTCGTCATCGGCCCAAAGGCCCTGCACATTGTTTGCCTCGAATAGTGGGTAGACGCGACCTTGCTTGAGCAGGCTCACCGGCGCATTCATCGATTCCTGGCTGAACACTATGCCGCCGAGTGCGGCCGTCATTCCATCCGGCTTGGACAGCCCGCCGACTATCACCTGGCGGGTGCCGTCAGACGAAATACTGAGAATGTTGCCGTAGCCGTTCTTCAGCTCCTGGCTGACCAGAACCCCACCACCCTGCTGCGGGACCAGCGAGGCGGCTTTGCGCACGTCTTGATAGGCGACCTGATAGCTCCAGCCCGAGGCGACCGTCACCGGGTAGAAGTTCTGCCAGGTGAAGAACGCCAGCGTGGCTCCAATCACGGCGAGCAGTGTTACGCCAATCCAGCGCAGACTCGAAAGCATGCTCATGGCTGCACGACTCCGATGTGCTCGTAGAGGATGGTGGCGCCGACGATAATCAGAACCACGCCACCGATGATCTCGGCACGCTTTCCGACCATTTCACCGAGCGCGCGACCAAGCATGGTGCCGATGGTCACCATGGTCATGGTCGCTAGGCCGATGGCGAGCGCGGCGACCACAATGTTGACGTCGACGAAGGCCAGCCCAACGCCTACCGCCAGTGCGTCGATACTGGTCGCGACTGCAGTCAGGGCTAGCAGCCAGAAGGAATGTTGGGTCGCCTTATCCATTTGCTCACCCTCTGGCTTGAGTCCGGCGTAGATCATGTGCAGCCCCAGAACCAGGAGCAGACCGAAGGCAATCCAGTGGTCCCAGGCTTCGACGAATTGACTGGCTGCCTGACCGATAAACCAGCCGATGATGGGCGTGATGGCTTCGATCACGCCGAATATGAGGCCGGTACGGAGTGCCTCTGCGAATCGTGGTTTTTGCAGGCCCGAGCCTTTGCCAATGGCTGCCGCGAAGGCATCCGTGGACATGGCGAAGGCTAGGAAGATGAGAGAGATGGGGTTCAACGCATTACTCCAGTCGGGCATGAGTCCACGACATAACCCTGCACGCCCAACTACTGCGCAGGTATGTCGTTGGTCTCACCAATCCGGCTGGATGCTGTGGCCACGGCAGGTTGCCGATTATGTTGACCAGAGCGCCACATCTTGCGAGGCGGCAGGTTACTCCCCAAAGAAGTCTCTATGTTAACGCGATGGGGTGTGAAAAAAACGTGAGAGACAGGCTCTCAGTGTCCTCTGGTCAGTTGCGGGAAGCTGAGCTGCACGCAGAAGCCACCCTGGCCACGGTTGGAGAAGTGCAGAGCTGCCCCTAGTCGGCGGCTGATCATTTCCACAATGGCGAGACCCAGGCCTGCGCCTTCGGGGTTGCCATCACTGTAAAAGCGATCACACAGGCGGCCAAGCACAGCTTCGCTGACGCCAGGACCATCATCCAGCACCTGTACGACCACCTGACCATCGCCGCTCTGGCGCAGACGGACCCGGACTTCAGTGCCTTGAGGGGCGAATGTCAGGGCGTTGCTGACCAGGTTCTGCAGCATGATGGCAATCGAACCTGGGTCCCCCATCAGGGTGCAGTCAGTCTCGTTGTCTAGTACTAGATCCACCTGACGGCGCAGGGCCAGAGGGGTTAGTTCGGCTAGCTCTTCTCGTACTAAAGCGGTCAGGTTTAGTGGGTGTTGCTCATGTGTCGCAGGCTCCAGCCGGGCCATGGTCAACAATTGGCTGGCAATTCGTGTGGCGCGAATTACGCCCTGTTGCAGGAAAGCCAAGGCTTCCTCCCGCTCCTGATCACTAGTGGCCTGGCGAGCATTGCGCGCATGGATATCAAGGATCGCCAGCGGTGTACGAAGCTCATGGGCGGCATCGGCAATGAAGCGACGCTCACGCTCCAGTAGTGCTCGTAGCTGAGATAGTTGGTGATCGAGTGCCGCTCGCATGGGCTCCAACTCAGGAGGCTGCGGCCCGCTAGCAAGTGGCTCGAGACTGTCCACGGGGCGTGAGCGAATTTGCCACGCCAGGCGCTGCAGAGGCTTCAGGCCCCAACCAAGCAACAGCCAAATGATGAGTGCCAGCAACGGAAGGCCGATCAGCGTGGGCAATAACGTGTGTTGGACGATACGCTGGATCAGGTCCTGTCTCAGGTCGTCTCGCTCGCCCACCCAGATGCGTAGCCCACGTACGTCGTCCTCCAGCAAAACCCCGCACCAATCCTGACCATTGATGAGCATGTCATGGATGCCTGCAGAGGGCGGTGCAGGTAAGGATGGGGCGTCCTTTGAGCGCGCGAGAAGTTGACCGTCAGAAGACCAGATCTGAAAGGACAGGTTGATTTCATAGGGGTGGCTCAGGATGCCCTCACTAGATAGATCAAGCGCCGTCTCTAGAGTTGCTCCTATCTGCCCCCAGTCGGCTTGCTGCGGGTCTTCACGCTGTAAAAGGCCTTGCAGTACTCGAGCGGCTTGCACCAACTGAGCATCGTAGACTTCCTCAATCTCACGGTGGCTGTCGCGCAACGCGAGCAGTGCTAGCGTCAGGCTGCCGATAATGACCAGGGCGATGGTCGGCGCCAGAATACGAGTACGGATGGCGATCACGGGCAACGCTCCACCAAGTAGCCGACGCCTCGCACGGTGCGGATCAATCCGCTATCTAGCTTTTTGCGCAGGTTATGGATCAACACTTCCAGAGTGTTGCCCGGTCCGCTTTCCTGCCAGCCGTACAGGGTGTTGCTGAGTCGCTCACGCGTCACCACCACGCCAGGTCGCACCAACAACTGGTGCAGTAACTGGTACTCCATGGGGGTCATCGTTACCACGTTGCCCTGGTAGCGAACCTCCTGGGTGGCCGGATCCAGGCTGACCCCGGCATGCTCCAGCAGTGGCTGTGCACGGCCCTGGCTGCGGCGCAGTAGTGCGCGGATGCGGGCCTTCAGCTCATCTAGGTCGCAGGGCTTGATTAGGTAGTCGTCGGCGCCGGCATCCAGACCCTGAATACGATCGGTGGTGGTGTCGCGGGCGGTCAGGATAAGTACCGGCACATTGCCGTCGACTCGTGCACGTGTTTCGCGCAGTAGCTCCAAGCCGTTCTGGCGTGGCAACCCCAGATCAAGCAGTACCAGATCGAAGCGCTCGCAGCGTAGGGCGTGGCTGGCCTCCAGACCATCGGCCACCCAATCCAGGGTGTAGCCCTCGCCACGTAGGGCAACGCGAATGCCCTGAGCTAGGGCGCGATCATCTTCTACCAGCAGCACGCGCAAGGCAGCCGTCTCCTTCGCTTGAAAGCCGCCATGATGGCGAGCATGGGTTCGGTTTAGCAGACGCCAAGTGTTACTGGGCATTGCCCGCTAAGACTTCCTTAAGCTTCGCCACTCACCGTGCAATCTCCCATCTACAGGAGAGGTTTCACCATGCGCTATCTAGTGCTTCCGGCTCTGCTGCTGGCCAGCCCCTTCGCATTCGCCAAGACCGAATGCACCACTGCCGATCGCTCCACCTGGCAAGACCCGGAGCAGTTCCAGGCGCAGTTGAAGGAGCAGGGCTACCAAATCAACAAGTTCAAGATCACTGAGGGCAACTGCTACGAGATCTACGGTTTCGACAAAGATAAGCGCAAGGTCGAGATCTACCATGACCCGGTCAGTGGTAAGGCTGTGAAGACTGAGATCGAAGACTGATGCGGGCGGCGACGATCCGCCTGTGGGACCCGCTGGTTCGGCTTTTCCACCTGTCGCTCGCCGGGGTATTCGTCGCCAACTACTTCTTCAACGAGGCTGGGGATGATTGGCACTCCTGGCTCGGCTATTACGCCTGCGCCTGGCTAGTGCTTCGTCTGATATGGGGTTTCGTCGGGCCACGCAGTGCCCGCTGGGCAGACTTCTGGCCTACCCGCACGCGCCTAGCCCGCCACCTGTTCGCACTGCGTCACAGGCTCCCCCTTCACCGTCTTGGCCATTCGCCCCTCGGCGCCTTGGTCATGGTGCTGATGATGGCCGCGGTCGCTGCGTTGGGAGTAACCGGCTTCCTGATGCAAGAGGTGGATGCCCTGTGGGGTGTCGACTGGCCAATGACACTGCACTCCTGGATTGCCGATGGGCTACTCGCTCTAGTCGGCTTGCACGTGACTGCCGCTGTCTACGAAAGCCTACGTCTGCGGGAAAACCTACCCCTTTCGATGCTCACAGGGCGCCGACGCCCTCTACCCGACGAGCACTGATCCGGAGCTCCCTATGATGCTCTCTCTGCAGCTTCCGCACTTTCCCAGAGCGGCCCGGACTTGGCTCAACCTCATTTTGTTGGCCTGCCTGAGCACTCTGTTGCTGCTGTCCGATGATTTCCTGCAGCAGCTATTCACACCAGGTAATCGCGCTGAGCTGGAGCTCAGTTATGGGGTGACACTATGGCTGTTCAGTGCGGCTCTCTGGTTGTGCAACCTGCGCTTGCTGACGGCGGCGATCTTACTGCTGTTCGCACTGATGCAACTGATGCAGCTTGGAAACATCAGCTTCTTCGGTGAGCCACTCAGCGCCATCGATATCCAATCGCTGATCAATGATCCAACAGAGGTTCGCCAGGCGGCAGCACTCAGCATGGAACAGCACTGGCCAGTGCTGCTCTGTGTGATGTTGCCCTACAGCCTGCTATTGGCTCTTCACCTGAGTGTTCCGGGAAAAGTTGCGCTGCCGCAGAGTCGCTGGGCACTGGTGTTGATTGCCGTGGTGCTGATGTCCAAGCCCTATCGGGCGACTTACCGAAACCTGGATTCATTCGTTCCCAGCCCGAGTCGCAGTGCACTACACAACAGCCTCAACGTGTTCTCAGCTTGGGCAGTGAGGCTGGCTTTCCGGGATGAAGTCAGCCTGCCTCCGACTCCGTTCGCGCCCTACACCCTCAAAACGGTACCGAGTGCGGCGCGCCACGTGTGGCTCGTCGTTGCTGACTCATTGCGTAGCGACCGGCTTGGGCTATTCGGTTACGCCCGTGATACGACACCTCAGTTGGCGGCCTACCTACATAACCATCCAAGTGCCTTTGTGAGGCCTGGTGTAGCTGCGGGTGTAGCAACAGACGTGAGCCTGCCATACCTGCTCAACCCCATTCGTGAGCCGGGGCAGGACAACTTGCTGCGCACAGGAAAGATCAACTTATTCCGCTTTGCTCGCGAGGCGGGATTCCGTACGTACTGGCTGTCTTCGCAGGAGTCCAAGCTATTGGCACACCTGGGGAGCCGCTACTTGGATGTGTCCATCACCCGCGAGGATCACCCGCTACGTTTCCTCCGGCGTCAGGATCGGGCGCTACTCGATTTACTTGATCAACAGCGCTGGGCCGATCGCAACTTTGTTGTACTCAACCTGCGTACGGCTCACCTACCGTATGCACAGAACTATCGCCATGAGTCGACACCTTCGCCCTGGCCGGATCAAGGGCCTGAGGGCCAGAGTAATGCCTATGACAACTCGATCCGCTACCTCGATGACATGCTGGCGGAGATTCTTGCTGACTTCGATCGCTTGGAGGGAGAACGCTACCTGATCATCACGGGTGACCATGGTCAGCGCTTGGGTGAGGACGGCTACTGGGGGCACAACGATCTGGTGCCGGAAGTCAGCGATGTACCGGTGATCGTGGTCGCTCGCGATGCTCCGGGGGGCGCACTGGCAGATTTTTCCCGCGAACGATGGATTAGCCACTACGAGGCGGGCAAGTGGTTGGCCGCACGACTAGGGACGAAGATCAACAATCCCAACCTGCGGCCGAACGAATACTTTGTGCACGGCAAGCTACTGTTCACAGACAACTTCATCCAGCGGGTTTGTGAGTCCCCATCAGGGCTCGTACATAAGCCACCACAGCAACTGAGTATGCTGCTCCTCAACCCTACAGCAGATGCCTGCACCAGTAGCTAAGGCGCCTGTTGGCGACATGTCGCCTTCTGTTTCCGGTGCTTTCCTCAGAGCCAGCGTCGCACTCGCGAGCAGTAGTGGGAGAACTCGTCGCCGAACAAAATGGCCAGCGCTCGCTCCTCGGGAGCAATTTGGAAGCGATTCATATACAGCACGAAGGCGACCAGGCCGAACATTGCTAGAGGTGAGGCAAGCGCCAGAGCCCATGCCATTAACATAGTGGCAAACCCCAAATACATGGGGTTACGGGTGTATCGGTAGATGCCGCTGTCGACCAGAGTGGAGGCCTTCTCTGGGCGCAGTGGATTGACGGTGGTGCGAGCGCGATGGAATGACAAGACGCCAGCAAGGCACACGCTGGCGCCTAGCAGTAGGACGGGCAAAGTGAGGGTTAGGCGCCAGCTGAATGCAAGCTCGAAACCTGGTAGATAGCGAGCACTCACCCACATCAGCACGCCGATCAGGGTCGCGACCAGAGGTGGCGGGATACGATTCTCTAGCGCGCCCATGATGTCAGTTCCTTACCTTTGCTACTTCACTGCTGACCAATTGGCGAAGTGGCTCGAGACCAAAATTGTCCAACGGCCGGCCATTAACGAAGAAGGTCGGAGTGCCTTGGATGCCCACGGCTTTTACGTCCTGCATGTCCATCTTCAGCACGGCGTCGACAGCGGGTGTGTACATGTCGGCGCGGGCTTTCTCGACATCAAGGCCGATCCGCTCGGCGACAACCCAGGCCTCTTGGGCTTTTGGATCGTCATGCCAGCCAGGTTGTGCTTCAAGAACGGCCTCCAGTACCTGTGTGAACAGGTTCTGCTTGCGCGACGCTTCCAATAGGCGTGCAACCTCTTCGGATCCCTGATGGAACAACACATAGCGCAGCACCAGGCGCACGTCGTTGGGATTCTCGGCGAGGATCGTCTTAACATGCGGGTAAAAAGCCCGGCATGCCTCACACGACGGATCAAAGAACTCAACGATGGTCACCGGCGCTTGTGCGGGACCGAACACTGGCGAGTGGAACCGAACCAAGTTACTGCTGTTCGCTGAGCCGGCAGGTGCGGATTGTGCTGGTCCCGTTTCGGTCTGCAGTGATTTGGGTGGGGTCGATGGTGAATACAGATAAGCAGCAACACCGAAGACAGCCAGAATCACCACGCTGATGATCAGGACTAGGGGGCGGCGGTTCATTAGAGAGTTCTCCGGCGGATGAGGATGAGTAGGGTGCTGATCAGCGTGAACGCGAATAGGGCCAGAACAGGCAGCGGTACGCCGCCGAAGATGGTCATGTTGGCTCCCGAGCAAGACGGACCAGTAGCTGTGCACGGTTGAATCGGCTGGGGAATAAGTCCCGCATAGAGCAGCGTATGGGCCAAGGCCAACGCTCCGCCGATAATGGCCAGTGGCAAGGCATAACGCCAAATTGCGAAGTCTGAGCGGTAACAGGCGATAGCCAAAATCACGGCCAATGGGAACATGCAGGCACGTTGGAACCAGCACAGCACGCACGGGACTTGACCCATTACCTCGCCAATGAATAACGCGGAGAGGCTCGACATCAGAGCGACTAGCCATGCTAGTAGCAGCAGACTCCAGCTGCGTGTGATAGGGAGGCGATTCATGTGATTTCCTTATTTGCCTTGGTGGGTGTTAACGCATGAAAGTGATGAGCAGCCTGTGGCCACCGGCGAGTGCAGTGTCAGCTCAACAACCGCCATCGCCAAGAAAAGAACTGCAACGTCTAATTGCTTGCAGTGTGGGAACGGGTTGGGCAGTGCAGGCTCATAGATCCGTTGCGCCAGCAGCCTTACGACTCATGAGAATGTCACGGCCTGGCCAGTGAGCCGATTATTCGAGTAGGCCGCTCTCTCACGCATAACCGGAATAAGCATCCTCAGTCGTCGTCCTTGCTGGAAACAAAAGGGGCCGCTTTCGCGGCCCCTTGTGCATGCAGCAACTAGCTTATTGAAGCCAGCTTTCTACCTTTTCAGCACCGTATTGCTCTTTCCAGGCCTTCAGCACTTTGTGATTGCCACCCTTGGTTTCAATCACTTCACCGTTATTCGGATTCTTGTAGCGCTTCAAGGTGCGCTCGCGGCGAGCCCCTTTGACTGGCGCAACAGTACTTTTGCTGGCATTTGGATCTAGCAGGTTAACGATGTTACGCAGGGAGTACCCATACTCGCCCAGGAGTGCGCGGAGCTTGGCTTCAAACTCGATTTCCTTCTTGAGTTTTTCATCACCTTTGAGGGCTTCGAGGCGTTTTTGCTGCTCGGCAATTTTAGCTTCAAGGGCTTTGAATTCTGCGATGATCGACATGTCGGTTCTCTGTGTTTGAGGCGTGGTTATAGAGTAGACCTCCATTAAAGCTCAATACACAAAGGAATCCAAGACTATAGCCTGTATCAGCTAATAGGTCTGCCTTCTTAGGCTCAAGCTGTGGTTAAAGCAGCAAAGGGCGCCGTAGCGCCCTTTGCTGAGAACGTATTTAGAAAACGTACTGTATCCGCATTACCACTCCGTCACCGCTATCATCACCTGCTTCGTTGTTGATGTTGTCGGTGCTTGCTTTAACGTAGTTTGCGCTGACCTTCACTGCTTCATTTGCATACCAGTTGACGCCTACAGTGTGGGACTTGCCTTCCGTGTCGCCTACCTGGCGCACAGCAGTACTAACGGTGAAGTTGTCATCTTCGACAGTGAAAGAGTCGTAGCGATAGAAGATCTCCCAGGCACCAATCTGCTTATTGGCCGGTTTAATAGAATCGAATTTCGCACCATCCAGCTTGTAAATGCGCGGTTCACCCGTGAGGGTATATGCGACTTGAGCGTAGTAACCATCGACGTTGATATCTTCGGCCGCTTCATCAGCCTTGATGGTGCGGCGTAGGTATTCACCTTGGACGGAGAAGGCATCTTTTGCCCAAGCGCCCTCTACGCCCCAAACAGAATCGTCTTCCCACAGACCTTCTGTGGCAGAAGCACCACCAAAGAGCGATCGTGTACCGTTACTACCAGCGCTATTGCCGCCGTTGGTATCTACCCCGCGAATACCCATTCGGGAGCGGATGCGGGTGTCGACAGCTGCGTCCTGCAGATCTCGATATGCGTATTGCACGCCAACGTGCAGCACGTTACCTGGCTGGTTGAGAGGCGCAAATACACCACGGACGTTGTAGCGTTTAACACTATCACCGTCGGTGTCGTTGTTGTTCTCGCTGAACAGGCTACCAGAGAGATAAGTCATGTTGCCCACGACGGAGGAGGCCTGAATGCCCATGCCCGAGTTATCGTTGATCCACTCAGCTGTGTCGTAAGAAAGGTTGCGTTCGAGCGCGGTAGTCCATTTCGAGCTTGTGGCTTTCTCCAGGCCGAAATCGGTATAGAAACGACCAAATCGCAGATTAACCGGGCTGAAGCCTGTGTAGGTCACGCTTGCTTCGTCGAAATAACCGGAGCTGTCGTTGCCCGTGTTACGGGACATGTCGTAGTTGATTTGATATTTCCAGTCTTTGTAAGCCGTGCCGCCTAACTCAAGAAATGCTCGGCGGATGTATGCGCCATCTGCCGAGTTTCCATTACGGGTGTAGTAGCCATCGAACATGCCGTAATCGGCTTGGAGTCGGCCGCCCAGCTTGAAACTGAATTCCTTGTCAGTGGTAGCGACCTCTAGGCCGCCCTTGGTCTTGATCACAAGGTCTGCACCGTCGGTGGTGACGGTTCCAGCAGTTGCAATGGCAGCAGTGCTGCTAAGCAGAAGCCCCACTGTAATTCGATTCAGGATCTTGAAATTTGGGATTGAATTGAACATGAATTTCTCCTCAATAACGCTTGGTTTTGGTTGGCGTGGAGGAGGTTCTAAGTGCCGCATTGCTGTTTTTGTTTATTTTAATGACATTTATGTTTCATGTAGTCGTGAAATGGCTGCAGCCCTAGTAATTGCTGAGGTTGCCATGACAGTTGGTGCAGCTCTAAATATTTCAGGAGTATGTCATTTTTATTGATGCTAGGTCGGATGGCTACACGCTCATTCAAACCATTCATGGCGTTCTGAAAAGGCGTTGAGAACAAGTTTTACAGCGCTTTGTACCTCGTCCCTCTTTGACGATATTGGCGTTGTAGCTATCCAGGCTGATCTTTGCATTTTCTTGTCGAAGATATTCTTCAATGGGTGCAGCTTTTTATCCAGATTGGATACGTATTCGGGTAGTAAGCCGATGCAGGATGAATTTTTGATGAGCTCCCTAACTAGCTCATTTTTATGCGCGAGCGTAACGGAGTTTTTACGCTGATCGACCAGGTTGTTCCATGGTGTAAAGGCATCTACAGGATAGTTAATTTGTTGCTGCACTAGCATGTAGTCATCAAGAGCGCTTATGTCGGATGGATGGCGGGTGTCCGATGAGTATCTTGTAGCAATGTGAGGGTAGTAGTTTATAGTTCCTAGTAAGTGGGGCTTAGTCATAGCAAATCCAGGGTCGGGGCGCCGACTGCCCTGTTCTGCTAGCCAAATCATTACGTCAGCCTGTTCTATGTTGGGGCCATCGAGCGGAGATAGCTCAACCCGCAGAGCACCATTTCGCCGAATGAAGGCAATAAGGTTTCGGGCTAGAACGTCATGCATTAATGATTCTGGAGCCGCGATTCGTAGTGGCTCGCTAATCTGAGGTGTGGAGGGGCGCAGATCTCCAAACTTTCGAGCTAGCTCTTGAAACAGAGACTCACCGGCTAGAGTTAGTCTCAGTGACCTATCCTGTAAATAGAACAGCGGCTCACCAACTTCATTGTCTAGCTGCTTTATCTGCTTTCTAAGAGCGGTGGTGTGGACATTTAAAGATCTAGCGGCCTGCCTGAAGCAGGCGCAGCGAGCCGTGGTTGAAAACGCCATGGCAAGTTCGCGGCTAATAGTTTGCTTTTCGATCATGCGTGGTGGCCTATAAGCATGGCCCCCAACGATGGAAAGAACCAACGTTTGGAGTTTGGGGCAAGTTGGACGGGAGTATCTCGATGCATTGAGAATACCCAGTCAAACCTGTCAGCAAGATCGCAGCAGAATTACTAATTCGTAAGGTTGGATCGATTATCCAGTGGTGAATATGTTGAAGATTGATATGTGCATGTCATGAATGCACCAGTGTGAACTGGGCGGTGCTTTGTATTGATCCGCCGCGAGTGCAAGCAAAATTGGAAGTGCCAGTGTGGCTTTCTTCATAAGGGTGTTCGCATGAGCGCAAAGTTTAAGGCAAACTTTTAAGGGGCTTTTCCTGCTGGAAATCCAGATAGAACTGAGTAAATCCATTCTCTTCAACGCTTACAGCAGCAGTGCCGTGATGTAGGCTCATGATTGAGCGCACTATTGCGAGCCCTAGGCCTGTTCCCCCTTCGCTTCGAGCTCTGCTCTTATCTACTCGATAGAATCGCTCAAAAAGATGCGGTAGATGCTCAGGTGCAATACCCAAGCCTGGATTCCCCACGCTTAACCGGAAGCCAGAGGGGAGCGGCTCAACGCGCATTGCGACGGTGCTCCCGGCGGGGCAATAGCGAATAGCGTTGGATAGAAGGTTGGAGATGGCGCGTTGAATCATCAGGCGGTTACCTCTAACTGCCCCCTGCCCGCTGACTGTGATTTGGACGTCTTTCTCCTCAGCCGTCAGTAGAAAGAGATCCTTCACCCGCTCTAGCTCATCCTGCAGGCAGACCGTTTCGAAATGCACTAGCGCAGCTGGATGGCTTACCTGCGCTAAGAAGAGCATGTCTGAAACAATGCGGGTGACCCGATCCAGCTCCTCCGTACAGCACTCCAGCACCTCTCTGTACTCTTCGGAGGTTCTGCCGCGCGAGAGTGCAACTTGGGCCTTGCCCATGAGGTTAGCGATAGGCGATCGCAGTTCATGGGCCAGATCGTCAGAGAATTGGGAGAGCTGTTGCACTCCATTGTCCAATCGATGGAGCATGAAATTGATGCCATCGGCGAGCTGATGCAGCTCCGATGGAAGCCCTTCTGTGGGGAGGCGGTGCTCCAGGTTGTCCGTTGAAATTCTGGCTGCAACCTTCAAGAAGCTGGTCAGCGGCCGAAGCCCTTGTCGGACAGTGATCCAGGACACTGTGAGGATCACCATCAAAATGAGTGGGGATGCTGCTAAGCCCCATTTCAATAACGCATTAAGAAGTTCTTGGTCAGAGGTGCGGTCTACTGTCAGGTAGGCCGTGAGTGATGTTCCATCCTTGAGCTGAACGGTCTGAGCCCCGGTGAGCATCAAGCGATTGGGCCCGTCTTGCCACTCTTGAAGAGCCAGCTCTGGAGTTGACGGAGCAATACCCGGCTGAAACTGCATAGGCTGTGGACCAATAGTCAGTAACGGCGAGTAAAGGTGATCAGGGCGAACGATATAGACGTAGAGGTTGGAGTGCCCCATTGCGAGCTCTATCAATGCATGTGAGCGTGCCGTCACGTCCTGGGCATCAGAAGAGGCAGCAAGGCTATGAGAGAAGCTGCTCATTTTTGACTCAAGCGCGGCTTTAGCTATGCGATCGAGCCCTTGGGACAGCATGAAGTAACCAAAGGCTGAGAACACCGCCACCAGGGCGAGGCTCATGAGGCCAACCTTAAGGCCCAGATGAGTGGCCAGGCTGTTTCTGCTCATGAGCGATCCTCGAGCACATATCCAACGCCGCGAAGGGTATGTATGAGCTTTGAGTCGAAAGGGTCATCAATTTTTGCGCGAAGACGCCTGATTGATACATCGATGACATTGGTGTCGCAGTCAAAGTTCATGTCCCACACAAGGGAGATTATTTGAGAGCGTGTCAATACTTCTCCGCTTCTGCTCATGAGTAAGTGTAGAAGAGCAAACTCTTTGGTTGTGAGGTCAATGCGGTGTTTTCCACGGTACGCACGGTGCCGGCCTGGGTCGAGCTCCAAGTCAGCTACGTGCAGAGTATTGCTTTCGATGAGCTCATCGCCGCGGCGGAGAAGTGAGCGAACACGAGCTAGGAGTTCTGGAAACTCGAATGGCTTCACGAGGTAGTCGTCAGCACCGGCATCGAGGCCTTTTATCTTGTCAGCAAGTCTCCCTCGGCCAGTCAACATCATGATTCGTACACGACTGGTCTTGCGAATTGATTCCAAGACTCCCCACCCATCAATACTGGGCAAGTTTACATCCAGAATGATTAGCCCGTAGGTATTGTGGTTGAAAAGGTGCAAGGCATCGACACCATTGCTTGCTCTATCGACAACGTACCCGCTTTCTGAAAGACCTTGTTGTAGATACTCGGCAGTTTTTGTCTCGTCTTCAACAACTAGTACTCGCATTTGGCGGCGGCTACCTAATAAATTTGATTTCGTAGAGCTATTAAGTGCCGATGGTGTTATTTGTTATTTTCGGCAGTTAATTTCAAGTGTTCATCATTCTAACCTGCCTCTTCATGTGGCGGTGAAAGCCTACAAATTTGTAATTTTAGCGTAAGGTGCGTGATATGAAGAGATAGATTCTGCCTGGAGTGACACAAAGCCATTTGGGTGTGGCTGCTGATCATGAAATTTTCACTTTGTGCCCAATAATGTTAGGGCGGCAGAATGCTGATCCCGAAGGTCATGAATGGAAAATTTACTGATGTTGATGGTGTTGATGAGCAGCCCAGCAAGTGATGCTGGGCCGGTATCTGGCGTTGGTTCAGTTGTCGCAAAGGGGGATGTGAGGGTTGTTCCGGTGCGTGAGCGAAGGCGGATTGAGCAGAGCTTGCGTACCAGTCTACCGGAACAAGAGAGGATGGCGTCGTTGAAAGCTAGGCGCCACTGAAGGGCTCTCTAACTGTAACAACCTATTGTGATCTTCATAAGGGGGATATCAATTCTTTCAAAATTGTAATTCTTCAATCATCTTGCAGTTAGCTTCAGGCAGTAAGGATAGGGCCGCGGACGTTATACATATAACTAAATTAGACCGCTCTATCGACAAGAACTGCCAGAACCAATGGAGCTATCATGAACGCCAAAGCTAAGCTTTCGCTTGCTGTCTTCTCCGCGATTTGCGGGATGAGTCCTGTTGCCTTTGCTGAAGAGCAGAAGGAAGGCTTTATCGAAGGAAGCAGCTTCAACATCTTAAATCGCACCTTTTATTTTAATCGCGATGACCGGAACGGTGCTGACGCTCCCGGCGGTGCAGGCTATTCCGAGACGCTGGCTCACGGGATCATGGCTAACTTCGAGTCAGGATTCACTAAGGGCACTGTCGGCGTGGGTGTCGATGCCTTTGCAATGATCGGCCTGAAGTTGGACACCGGCGACGGTCGCAATGGCGGTCGAAGCTCGTTCGACATCCTGCCTGTGAACAGTGAGGGCGAGGCTCGAGATGAGTACACCAAGGTTGGCGGTGCACTGAAGGCGCAGGCTTTTGACACTGTTGTGAAAGTCGGTGACGTCTTTCCAACTACCCCAGTTGTTCACTATGGCGATTCGCGTCTTCTTCCTGAGTCCTTCCGGGGCGTTACCGTGGAGAATGGCAGCGTAGAGGGGCTGACTCTGCAAGGTGGCCGTTTGCACTCCATGAGCCAGCCGGTGTCGAGCAACATGCGTGACAACTTCGTCACCTTCTATGCTGGGCCCGTCGACTCGCCTTGGGTCGGCTACTTTGGCGGTGATTACAGCATCAACGACAACATCTCAGTCAGCGCCTACAGCGCTCGATTGAAGGATGCTTGGGACCAGTACTATTTCGGTACCTCCCTGACCCAGCCGCTCAGCGATGACCTTGCTCTGATCGCAGGGTTTAACTACTACAACGTCCAAGATGAAGGTAAGCAGCTGCTAGGCGAGCTGAACAACAACATCTGGAGTGCCAAACTCGGCGTGCAATTCGGAGCGCACACGGTCACCCTGTCGCACCAGCGTAACAATGGTGATGACGACTTCGACTACCTCCGTCAGTCGGACTCTATCTTCCTGGACAACTCCATTCAGTACACCGACTTTAACTCGCCAAAAGAACGCTCTTGGATGGTGCGCTACGACCTGGATATGCAGGCTTATGGTGTCCCCGGCCTATCGTTCATGGCGCGTTATGGCAAAGGCACGGATGCTGACTACTCCAATGCTAACGATGTCTACATGCGTCGCGACGATGCAGGCAACCCGCTGACCGATCAGAAGCGTTGGGAGCGTGATATCGAAGCTAAGTACGTGGTGCAAACGGGCTCGCTCAAGGATATGTCTTTCCGTATTCGGCAGGCCAATACACGTGCTACTCAGTTTGAGTCGGACCTGGATGAGTTTCGTCTGATTGTTGAGTACCCGCTGAGCGTGCTCTAACCCACCCCAGGGAGCGCCTGTTCGCGCAGGCGCAACCTTTTCAAAATTGTAATCTTCCAACCATCTTCTCGTTAGTTGCTGTCGTATAAGTTAGGGCTGCAACTGCGAAATTTCTCCATCTACAAGGCCTTGGTTGTCTCTTGGCGGAGTCCCAGGGTCTTTAGTAATTCACCTTTGAAGCCTAGTGCTCCTTTGGAAGAGGTGAATCCTAGGCGCTCAGAGATGAGCGCCTTTTTTATTGTTCATAAGTTTCATAAACGTAATTGTTGCGCCATCTCGGTGTAAGTGATGGGGCGATAAGATAGCGTAAACTCTTATGAGGAATAGCCATGAAAGTCATAAAGTATCTGACAGCTGCTGCAGTGCTGCTAATGTTTCAGAGCGCGCACGCGTACTCTGTTGGTCTGCCAGATAAAGTCAAACAGGATATTGAGCAAAGTAGCCTCCTCGCTGCGGAACGTTACGCAGAGCGCACTGGGAAGGCTGTTCCAAAGCCAGTTGACTACACATATGGAATGAAGCTTGATGTGGCTAAGGTTGTTTACATGACGCCAACCGTTAACCACTGTGGGAATGTGAGCAAGCTCATGACCTATGAGGACTCTATGGGTGAGCTATACACCATCCGCTACCTCGTTCAGGGTCAGTGCTGGAACAACCGGTGAGCGTAAATGGAATGGCCTAGCCACTGGCTAAGCCATTCCATATGATCTACTCGCGCTCTTCGAGGGTGTATCCAACACCCCGGAGGGTGTGGATCAACTTTCTCTCGAACGGGTCATCAATTTTGGCTCGAAGTCTCCGTATTGATACTTCGACTACATTGGTGTCGCAGTCAAAGTTCATATCCCACACCAAAGAAATAATTTGAGTGCGGGAAAGCACTTCTCCAGAGTGCCTCATCAGCAGATGCAGCAGAGCAAACTCTTTTGAGGTCAGACTGATCTTCGTTGCGCCGCGGTAGGCGCGATGGCGGCTTGCATCGAGCTCTAGATCGGCAACTTTGAGGCTGTCAGAAATGGCTACTCGGTTACCCCGCCTGAGCAAAGTCCTGGTGCGTGCAAGCAATTCAGGAAATTCAAAAGGCTTCACGAGGTAGTCGTCGGCACCTAAATCTAGCCCCTTAACTTTATCTGCCAAGCGTCCGCGAGCTGAGAGCATCATGATTTTCGTATCACTGTTGCTGTGGCGGATTTTCTCTAGCACCCCCCAGCCGTCAACTTCGGGGAGATTTACATCAAGCATGATCAGGTCGTAATCGAATTGTTTGGCGAGATGTAGCCCATCTCGACCTGTGGCGGCGTTGTCGACGACGTATCCGCTTTCCTTCAGTCCTTGATACAGATATTCGGCAGTTTTGATTTCGTCTTCGACGACTAAAATTCGCATTTTAGTTACCTGGTGAGGGGCGCTTTTATTTTGTTATCGCCAGATTAAAGATAAGTTCATTTGGGCGGAAAGTTAGTGGATGGTAAAGGCTGTAGCGACTACAGGGTCAAGCGGTAATGATGCGGCCGGGTGCCGCAGGATGCTCTGAAAGCCCCATGAATGCGGGCCTTGGAGATGCTCTGTATTGCGGAGTTGTATCTAATTGTTTGGGGCTGATACGGCGTTGGGTAACTTTATTACATGTCATTCTCAGCAGTTGATTACATATTTGTAATTCTGTGGTCACCGTGGCGATAGGGCTAATGAACTAGATTCGGTCCGGAATTTTTCTCTCGTGAGGCCTGCTGCTTCCCATGTAATGGATATTGCAGCTGGTCGTCAGGAGTTTCCGTGGAGGATCTGGTTTTGAGGAAACTTGCTAATAAAGTCGGCAACATTCCCTTGGGGTATGTATCAATTGCATTTGTATTGTTTCTTGGGAGCTCGCAGCAGGCTTTGGCAGCCACCCCAGAGGTCTCATTGAGTGATGCGCTACGAATTGCCGTTGAAAACAACCCTGAGATGGCCGCTGCTAATTGGGGCGTTTCAATTTCTCAAGGAGAAAGGACGCAAGCTGGCTTGATCCAGAACCCGGAGATTTCCTGGGAGATGGAAGACACCCGTAGCGATACCCGTACTACCACCGTGCAGCTGACCCAGCCGATTGAGCTGGGTGGAAAGCGTAGTGCCCGAGTTGAGCTTGCTGATCGTGGTATCGATGCGGCGCAAGTTGAAGTAGAGCGTGCACGCAACGCACTGCGTGCTGAGGTGATTCAGGCCTTTCACGGGGTGCTGCTTTCGCAGTTGCGCGTTGACCTAGCGACAGAGTCAATGAGGCTTGCTGAGCGAGGTGTGAACATTGCCCAGGGGCGTGTTCGTGCAGGCAGTGCTTCGCCAGTTGAGGCAACCCGAGCCACAGTACAGCTCTCCGAGGTCCGCCTTGAGCTCAAGCGCGCTAGCGCAGAGCTGGCCAATGCTCAGGTCTTGCTGAAGGCTGCTATGGGGGCTGATGCTTCAGCCGGACAGATTTTTGTAGAGGGCGATGCTTCCAGCATTCCTCCTCCTCCGATGCTGTCGGACCTATTGAAGCGATTGGATAGCACTCCAGAAATGCGCTTGGCGACGCTGGCCATTGCTCAGCAGGATGCCACGTACAGCCTAGAGAGAACTCAACGTATCCCAGACGTGAGCATAAGCCTCGGAAGCCAGTACAGCGCTGCTGATAGGGAGAGAGTCAATCTGGTCGGCATATCGATGCCAATTCCTCTGTTTAACCGCAATCAGGGCAATGTGTACGCGGCTGCTCGGCGCGCCGATCAAGCACGGGACTCCCGTAATGCTTCCCTGCTCCGTATGCAGTCCACTATCCAGCAGGCGGTCGATCTCTGGCGCACAGCATCAGAAGAAATCGACTCCTTCAACACTGACATTTTGCCCTCCGCCAAAAGTGCAGTGGACAGCGCCACTCGCGGCTTTGAAATGGGCAAGTTCGGTTTCATTGAGGTGCTTGATGCCCAGCGCACACTGATCGGTGCGCGGAATCAGTACGTGGCGGCACTTAGCAGCGCCACCGACTCATGGGTGCAAATCGAGCGGGTGTATGGCGACACCCTGGCCCTCCCTAACCCCTAGTTCACTTTGCGGTTCGCTCGGAGCGAGGCGCGGGCTTGTGCGTGTTGCACAGCCCTAGCCCCAACCTAATAGCTGAGCGATGCCTGCGTTACATCAGGAGTTTCTATGAGCAAGAAGTTAACCCTGGCCATTGCGGCTGTGATTGCCGTCGGTCTCAGTGGCGCAGGGGTTTATTGGCTCCAAGAGAGGAGCCACACCGACAGCCATCAGAAGGAAGATGGGCATGGCCATGGGAGTGGGGATACTGGTGCCGAGGACTCGCATGGCGAAAAGGTGAAGGCCAAGCGCGGTCCGAATGGAGGGAAGTTGTTTGTCCAGGATGGATTTAGTGCGGAGCTGGTTGCTCCTGAAAGCGCCGATGGCTCAGCTCCAATGTCGATCTATCTGACATGGCAAGGGGTGGCTCTTAGCCCAACAGCATCAAACCGAGTTTCGATAGAGGTTCGGCGGCCGACTGGAGAAACCACCACGTACGACTTCAGGCCAAACGGGAAGTCTTACGTGAGCAGCGCAGGCATTGCTGAGCCGCATTTCTTTGACGGCCGAATCAGGGTCAGCACTTCTGAGCGGGTCTACGACTTTGCTTACACCAAGCGTGAAGGAATGTTGGAGATTAGTTCTGAGCAAATGAAGGCTGCAGGGATCGAGTTAGCGCAGGCACAGCCACGTACCCTTGGATCAATGATTTCTCTTCCAGGAGAAATTCGTTTTGACGAGGACCACACGGCTCACGTAGTTCCTCGAGCGGCGGGCGTTGTCGAGAGTGTCCAAGTCAACCTAGGCGAGCGTGTTAAGAGAGGCCAAGTACTTGCTGTCATCGCTAGCCAGCAAATTTCAGATCTCCGTAGCGAGCTAGCCGGAGCTCAGCGTAGAGCGGAGCTCGCGAAAACCACGTTTGAGAGAGAACGCCAGCTCTGGGAAGACAAGATCTCGGCGGAGCAGGACTACCTTGCTGCAAGACAGGCCCTTCAAGAGGCCGATATTGCACTAGCAAATGCACGTCAGAAGATGCAGACCCTCAGTGGGGTGAGTGCAGCTTCAGGCGGTAATCGATACGAATTGGTAGCTCCATTTGACGGCATGGTCGTCGAGAAGCACCTCGTACGTGGTGAGGTTGTAGGTGAATCCACTAGCGCCTTCACCATCTCGGACTTGGACCGAGTATGGGCGACGTTCAATGTCGCACCCAAGGATCTCAACAAGGTACAAGTCGGTACGAAAGTCAGCGTTACGGCTGCCGAGCTGGGTAACGAGGTAACCGGAAAGGTTTCCTATGTTGGGAGCCTTCTGGGGGAGCAAACCCGTACAGCTGTCGCCCGAGCGGTGATTGAGAACCCAGATGGGGGATGGCGTCCAGGTTTGTTTGTTTCCGTACAGTTTGCATCGGAGATAAGCGAGGCCAGCGTGGTAGTTCCTAGCGCGGCAGTGCAAACCATCGATGAGTCTCCGACTGTGTTTGTACGGGTGACTGATGGATTCGTAGCCCAACCAGTTGAGTTAGGGCTCAGCAGCGATGGTTATGTCCAGATACAGAAAGGGCTATCGGCAGGGGCTCAGGTTGCCTCTGCGGGGAGTTTCATCCTGAAGTCGGAGCTCGGTAAGGGCTCTGCTGACCACGCACACTGACAGGCCTAGCCGAGAATCTCCACTATGTTTGAGCGCATTATTCAGTTCGCAATCGAGCAGCGAGCACTTGTGCTGTTTGCTGTTCTGGCGATGGCGGGGCTGGGTGTCTACAGCTACCAGAAGCTCCCCATCGACGCAGTACCGGACATTACAAACGTCCAGGTCCAAATCAACACAGCCGCAGCTGGCTACTCACCCCTGGAAACCGAGCAGCGCATTACCTTTCCCATTGAAACGGCGATGGCAGGTTTGCCTCATCTGAAGCAAACACGATCACTTTCTCGCTCTGGCTTCTCCCAGGTCACTGTCATTTTTGCTGACGGAACTGATCTCTTCTTTGCTCGCCAACTCGTGAACGAGCGGCTACAGAGTGCTCGGGAGCAGTTGCCAGAGGGTGTGGAAGCCGGCATGGGGCCAATCTCTACGGGCCTCGGCGAAATTTTCATGTGGACTGTCGAGGCCACACCGGAGGCCCGGAAGGAAGACGGAAGCGCATATACGCCGACCGACCTACGAGTGATCCAGGACTGGATCATCAAACCGCAGTTGCGCAACGTCCCTGGTGTAGCTGAGATCAACACCATTGGTGGGTTCACCAAGGAATTCCAGATTGCCCCAGATCCCAAGCGCCTGGCCGCTTACCAACTGACGCTTTCAGATCTAGTTACTGCTCTTGAGCGGAACAACGCTAACGTCGGTGCCGGATTTATCGAGCGAAGCGGAGAGCAGTTGCTTATTCGGGCTCCTGGGCAGGTTGCGGATGCAAACGACATTGCCAACATCATCGTCAGCAATGTCGATGGGACACCTATTCGTGTAAAGCAGCTCGCCGAGGTTCAAATTGGCCGAGAGTTGCGTACTGGTGCGGCAACTGAGAATGGTCGAGAGGTGGTGCTCGGCACGGTGTTCATGCTGATTGGCGAAAACAGCCGTGCTGTATCGCAGGCGGTCGCAACCAAGCTGGCCGAGATTAACCGTACGCTGCCAGATGGTGTGGTAGCGATCACGGTGTACGACCGAACCAACCTGGTCGACAAAGCCATTGCCACGGTCAAGAAAAACCTAATTGAGGGGGCGATCTTGGTGATCGCCATTCTGTTCATCTTCCTGGGCAACATCCGGGCGGCGTTGATCACCGCCATGGTCATTCCATTATCGATGCTATTCACCTTTACGGGGATGTTCTCCAACAAGGTGAGTGCAAACTTGATGAGTTTGGGAGCACTGGACTTTGGCATCATCGTGGATGGCGCGGTGGTGATCGTTGAGAACTCCATCCGCCGTTTGGCTCATGCTCAGCAGCACCATGGGCGCCTGCTGACTCGCTCCGAGCGGCTTCATGAAGTATTTGCCGCATCTAAGGAAGCCCGCCGAGCGCTGATCTTCGGCCAGCTGATCATCATGGTGGTGTACCTGCCGATCTTTGCCCTCACTGGCGTCGAGGGGAAAATGTTCCACCCGATGGCCTTCACCGTGGTCATTGCTTTGCTTGGTGCGATGATCCTTTCGGTCACCTTTGTACCTGCTGCTATCGCGCTGTTCATCACCGGCAAGGTGAAGGAGGAGGAGAACGCTCTGATGCGCGCTGCGAAGCAAGGCTACGAGCCTGTGCTGTTATGGGTCATGAAGAATCGCACGTCGGTGTTTATCGGAGCCTTCAGCGTTGTGCTGCTGTCCGGTGTTCTTGCCAGCCGGATGGGCAGTGAGTTCGTACCTAGTTTGAGCGAGGGAGATTTCGCTCTGCAGTCCCTGCGAGTGCCTGGTACTAGTCTGTCGCAATCTGTGGAAATGCAGAGTCGGCTTGAGCAGGTCATTTTGGAAAAGGTCCCGGAAGTGGAGCGAGTCTTTGCACGGACCGGAACCGCGGAGATTGCCGCTGACCCAATGCCGCCGAACATTTCGGACGCATACGTCATGCTGAAGCCCAAGGACAAATGGCCAGATCCGGGCAAGTCGCGGGAAGATCTGATCGCTGATCTGCAACGTGCGAGTGCGTCTCTACCCGGTAGTAACTATGAGCTTTCGCAGCCTATCCAGCTGCGCTTCAACGAGCTGATATCCGGCGTACGTAGCGATGTGGCTGTGAAGGTATTCGGCGATGACATGGACACGCTCAACGCCACGGCAACTGAAATATCGGAAGTGCTTGAGAAGATTCCTGGCGCCTCTGAGGTCAAGGTAGAGCAGACATCTGGCTTGCCAGTACTGACCATCAACATCGATCGAGACAAGGCGGCTCGCTTCGGACTGAACGTCGGTGACATCCAGGACACTATTGCAGTGGCCGTAGGTGGCCAGCGCGCAGGGACTTTGTTCGAGGGGGATCGTCGCTTCGATATGGTGGTACGGCTGGCAGATAATCTCCGTACGGACATCGAGGGGCTCTCGAGGCTGCTGATCCCTGTGCCAGCGGCGGCAGGCAATGGTCAGATCGGATTCATCTCTTTGTCTGAGGTTGCCAGCCTGGATCTGGTGCTTGGTCCAAACCAGGTGAGTCGTGAGAATGGCAAACGTCTGGTAGTAGTTAGCGCCAACGTTCGCGGTCGAGACATTGGCTCGTTTGTGTCGGAAGCGAGCAGTCGCCTTGATCAGGACGTGAAGATTCCAGCGGGCTATTGGACTACATGGGGCGGGCAATTTGAGCAGTTGCAGTCTGCGGCTAAGCGTCTGCAAATCGTAGTTCCCGTAGCGCTGCTCCTAGTACTTACGCTGCTCTTTATGATGTTCAACAACCTGAAGGATGGATTGGTTGTCTTTACAGGGATTCCGTTTGCTCTCACCGGTGGCGTGCTAGCCCTATGGTTGAGGGGTATTCCGTTGTCTATCTCTGCAGGTGTCGGCTTCATTGCTCTATCTGGTGTCGCGGTCCTCAATGGCTTGGTGATGATTTCCTTCATTCGCAATCTGAGAGAAGAAGGTCGACCGCTGTCGATGGCTATTACTGAGGGAGCACTGACACGGCTGCGCCCGGTGTTGATGACTGCATTGGTAGCATCTCTTGGCTTTGTTCCGATGGCTTTGGCAACTGGCACAGGCGCAGAGGTACAGCGGCCATTGGCTACAGTGGTAATCGGTGGGATCTTGTCGTCGACGGCCCTGACTCTGCTCGTGCTGCCGGCCTTGTACCAATGGGTGCATCGTAGGGACGAAGAGGACGAGACCGAACAAGCCATACCGGTTGCTAGTAGCGGTCACTAGCTAGCAAATCCGGTCAACGTGGAGCGAATCATGGCGCAGCATGAAGGCAAGAAGCATGACCATGGCCATGAGGGCCACGAGCATCATGATCATGGTCACGAGGGGCACGACCATACTCCCTCCGTGACGGAAGGAAACGTGCGTCGTATCCGCTTCGTCTTTGGTCTTACGGCGGGCTATGCCCTGATTCAAGCAATTGGGGGCTGGTTATCCGGCTCTCTTGCGTTGATCGCAGATTCCGGTCACATGGTGTCGGATGCGGCTGCCTTGCTGTTGGCGCTGATCGCCTATCGAGTGGCATCTCGAGCGGCAGACGCAACCCGAACCTATGGATTCCATCGTGTTCGTGTTCTGGCGGCGCTTGCTAATGGCGCAGCGCTGCTAGTCCTCGTCTCATGGATCGTCTGGGAGGCGATAGATCGATTCCGTGAGCCCACTGAGGTCCTGGCTGGCCCCATGCTGGCAGTCGCAGTGATTGGGTTGCTCGTGAACATCGCCGGCTTTTTAATTCTGCGTATGGGCAGCCAGGACGATGCCAATCTACGAGGGGCTTTTCTTCATGTGGTAGGTGATCTGCTGGGTTCCGTGGGAGCAATCGCAGCTGCAATTGGGATCATGCTCACTAGTTGGACTGTCCTCGATCCGATTCTGTCCGTGCTTGTAGCTTTGCTGGTGGTGAAGTCTGCGTGGGGGTTGGTCCGTGACTCAATCCAGGTGCTCTTGCAGGCAACACCGCGGGGTATGGATCCGGTAGAGGTTCTTGAGGATTTACGGGGTTTACCTGGTATTGCCGAGGTTGGTCATTTCCACGCATGGACCCTTACTGATGAAACTCGAATCGCAACCGTGCACGTCGTTCCGATGCCAGGGACAGATCCTCTATCGTTGCCTGCGCTTGTAGGCGAGAGATTGAGAGCAAGGCATCAGATTGAGCACTCCACGGTGCAAGTAGATCCACCTGGCAACATTGAGCTTTGCCCTTGAACTTCTTGTTGGATTAGCTATCACGCTGAGATAGATAGACCTTCAAAGAAAAAGGCGCCTCGCGGCGCCTTTTTCGATTTGATGATGAATCACTTTTGATCGGTCCGGAGCTTCGCATCGGATTTACTCGCTTTGAGTTGCGGCTCGGCTTGCTGCTTCTTGCCGTGGATCTTCTCTTGGTTTTCGCGGAAGCGCTTCTGCGCTTCGTAAGAGTTTTTGTAGCCATCACCTCTGGCAAAGATGGTTGTGGAAGTCAGAGCCATGATGGTGGCGAGGGCGAGAGTCTGGAATTTCATTTAGCTACCTACGTACGCTGATTGGGAGGTCACTGCTCAGCAGTGATGTGGTCAGAGTACGAAGCGGTGGCTAACGAGAGCATGAGCCGAAAATGACAATGCTGATAGCAAACCAACAGCAGGTATTGGTATGGATTCTGCTTATCGTTGTCATGCTCGGCTAGGAGCACCAATCGATTTGGCCGAGTAGTGGTGACTTAGGGGGGCGAGTTCCAATATGTTTTGGGTTGGGAGTGCGTGCTTATCACGAGTTACCTTCATACAGAAACGCCACAACACGAGCAGGAGCAGCCGACGCATCTTTCAGTCGTAGTGGGAAAACCGCGACATCGAACCCGTGGGCAGGGAGCTGATCAAGCCCGCGCAGCTGCTCCATCTGCCAGTACGGCTTTTTGCGACCGACCAGATGTCCCTCCCAGAAGAGTGAGTCGTCCTTGTTCTCCCGAGCCTTCGCAATCTGCATGTGGAAAGGCAAATCCCAGCCCCACTGGTCGATCCCCATAACCAGGACACCTTGGTCGATAAGCCACTCGGTGGCTGGGCCACTCATGCCGGTACCGACCTTCCAGTACTCTTTGGTGCCCTGGTACACGTCGCGTCCGGTGCGGATCAGAGCGATGGTTCCAGACTGCAGAACCGCGCCGCTGTTCTTGAGTGAACGCTCCATGTCCTCAACTTGGATAGCCTCACCTTCCTTCTTGTGCGTCATGTCGAAGACCACTCCCGGACCGAAGCACAGATCCAGCGGCATCTCATGAATCGCCGCCATCGGCTTGCCTTCATCCGAACTTCATTGATATTGAAGCTCGCACCTTCCAAGCACTCGGCATAAGCGTCTCGCAGATCACGAGTCGTAAATTTCGCGAACCTCTCCTGCTGCAACAGCTGGTACAGCCGACTATCGAAAGTGAATGAATCGGATTTCATGCGGGCACCTGGAGGGGGTCGCGCGGAACAGCTGAAAATACGGATTATAATCCGTGGCCGATTCGTCCGCAAACGCAGGATAGTGCCGCCTCATAAGAGCCGAGGCGGCCATGGGTCAGCTTGCGATCGCATTGGGCAAGTCCATCCGAGCACAAAGGAAAGCCAAAGGCATTCCTCAAGATGCCCTAGCGTTGGCTTGCAAAATTGATCGGAGCTACATGGGACGCATCGAGCGCGGTGAAGTAAACCTCACTGTGGAGAAGCTGTACGCCATTGCAGAGGCGCTGCAATGCGAACCAGCAGCACTACTCCCCCAAGCTTCTCTTTGACTCACGATCTCGCACTCGAGGCCTGCTAGGTTTCCTTGGATGGAAGCTTTACAACGGCTGCTGCCTTGCCTGGCTTCCTGAACAATGGAGTCCCCTCCATGAACTCTGCCGGGTCGATATTCCTCCTTCGAGCAATCATCGAGGCGTAAAGCACTCTTTCCCGCTCCCTGTTCAGTTGCGTGGTCAATTCTTCTATCCGCTCCTTCAGCCTCTCGATCTCTTGGTCTCGTTCGCGCTCCCTAGCAGCCTTCAACGAACCAAGCTGATCGAAGTGCTGATCCCCTTGAGCGTAACCCTTTGTCAGGCCTTTAACTCGTTGAAACTCGAGTTCAAAATCTCTATTCCGCCAGAGTGTAGGCTTAGATATACCACTTTTTTCTACGAAGTAACTCCAGCTAAAGAGCTCAGGTGAAATCAGTTGCCTCTCAAACTGCTGAAGCGTAGAAAAAGCAACATCCCACTGTTTAGTAGAAATAGTCACAATTAAGTCGCTCCGCACTGAAAAACACAATCACTTGGGACAGACCCTTCATGAAGAAACGGCTGGTAGTCCAGACTTTGCTCGACTTGGTTCTGAGTAAGAACGATATCAGATCGATCTATTATATATGAGGCGTTTCTGAATACCGTCATTTGGTGCTCAATATGCATCTCAACGGACTCAGCAGGGATGCCCGGCCTAGTTAGCGCTTCAAAAAGCCTGGAAAGCTCATTTTCTGCACGACTACGTTCCGCTTCGATCTGCTTTACCTGCACAGGGTCAAGCAAATCCACCACAAACTCTCTGCAGCCTTTACCAGCATTCCCCGTCAAGCATTTCAAGTGAAACTCACAAGGCTTGAGATTGATATCGCGGAAACAATGACCAAGGGGGCCGTAATGTACAGTTTTAAGGGTGCTATTCAAATAGTCATGGAGTTGCTCTTCAGGGACATCTTGCACTGACCAAGACTTGATCTTATTAGCCAAGTCGCCGATGAACCTTGATTGTTCAGAGAGCATCAACTCGCTTACTTTCGCGGCGCGCTCTCTTGGGGTTTGATGGTCATAATGATCACCTTGGCTGTCAGTTCTACCCATCCATTTATTGACGATACTTGCAGCTAAACCAGCACGAAACAAAGAATTGGTCTGCCAATGCCGCCCCTTGTGGCTCTGAAACGACCTAATTAAGGTGTCATCTGCATCAACGCCATAACGCATAAACGCGGAACGGTATAAACTAGTAGGCTTGATTACATGCAGGACTGAGTGATAAGAGAAGATTGATGGCAAAAATTCGTTATACACGTTACTGACAGCACCTGGAACTACGAACAGGTAATCAGAGACTTTTTGGTTTATACCAAAGGATGCAGAGCTGATTTCAACACCCTCTGCCAAGAACTCCTCTTTAATTTCTTCAATCAAGTCCGAAGAAACTCTAGAATTTATTGAAACAAAAGAAGACGCAATGGCATCAACAATGCTTCTGTGTTCAATTAAGAAACCATAGGCTAGACGATAGCGTAGTAATGATGGTGGAGCTGAAACCCTGTAAAAATGCCTCCTTGTCTTAGTCAACCTCAAGAATGAATAAAATCCGGTATCCGAGGCACCAACCACAGATGTCATAGTCTTCTGGCTAAAAAACTCAGGATACAGTTTCTCAGCATCCAAAACAGGTATGTACTTAGCCGCATCATATCCACCGCCTACCACCATGCGCACTACCGCCACAGCATCGGATCGACTCAAATATACTCTGCGGCGCCCATGCGGAGAGGGCTCCCCCCCAAAAGCAAACTCCTCGAGAGACCTTAGAACTCTGAACTTAAGCTTATCCTTGAAAGCAATATTATCTTTAGATCTCGCTTTCGCCGGTTTTCGGCCATGAAGTATTTCGAAGACCTCATCGTAAAACAAGAAGCTTCGCCTTAACTCAACCAGCTCTTTGATTCGCTTCTTCAGCCCCCTACCTTGCACATAGTGCGCGCACTTAACTCTCCCCAATGGTTTAGAAACCACATCAAAACCATTAGCCTTGTAAAATTTCAGCAGTGAGTCACTGCTGCCAGAATTAGAAGAAAATGGTAGATACTCCGCAAGATCCTTAAGCTCTATTAACTCGTCATCAGAAACCGTTTTAAGTAGCTTCAATCTTTGCTTCGTTGTGGTGACATTCGCATTAACCAACAAATCTAGCCGCTTTAAAGCAGCCTGAACTTCATATTCTATCGACTCAACTCTTGCTTGGAAGCGTTCATCAAAATCTATGGCAAAGGATCCGTCCTCAATGCTTGCAGCACGAACTCTATAGGGCTGACAAATAGCATTGATGCTATCTACCGCATCCTGTATTGCAGCCCTCCATATGGTTGGAATATATCTGGCAATGGGCTCGGCTCCCTTTTCGGTCCAGACACGGCAATACATTTCACCCCTCTCCATAATCAAACAATCCTTGGGAAGACGGAGAACCTCCCCTATTCTCAGACCTAGTCCGTACTGAAAAATCTGAGTTAGAACGGCAAGATAATCAACTTGGCTTCTAAGACTCCCATCCCATTGCGTTTTGATGGCCCATTTAAGCGCGATTATTGCCCGGATCAACTCTGGAAGGGGTAATTTATCCTCAACTGCCACACGGCCATATTTATCTTTATGACCATGGCTGCCAGCCCCAATTAAATCGAAGCTTTGCGACAACAAACCAGAATCAGACAAATATAGGACGAAGATATTTATCGCCCTACAGGGCCCAGCAGAATGTTTGTATTTGGACTGCAAGAAGCCAAATGTTTTAACATAACAAGCCTGATTCAGATCCAAGAGAGAGGTAGCCCCTTGGGCAGCAAAATACCCAAGGCAGCGAACCAGATCCTGCACACGCCCGACAGAAACCTGCTTGCTTGCAGCTCTTCTCTCCCATAAGTAGGTTACAATAAATACTTTATTCAGAAGCGTAAGCTCTGGATAATCTTCGGAACCGACAAGTAAATTTACCTTATCCCGCCCCTTGTACTTCCAAACATTTTCCTGCCAAACAGCACCCTTAAAGACAGCTAACTTCGAGAATTTCGACTCAGCCTTAGCTGTTAGGCTTTTTAACCTTAATAGCAGCTCTTCGTGCTGTATATCTCTTACGACATCAGATCGCATTAGAGATCCTTTACACTAATTAGCACAACGTCATGGCCCTCTGAATATGCTATGGCGGCCTGGCAGCCAGCAATTGCCTGATCAATAACTGAGACAACGTTATTTGTGCTTACCTTAGCTAAACGGTCCTTTCTCTCGATCAGTCCCTCCAAGGCGTGCACGTGGGCACTTGTAGTTTTATTTGGACAGAATCTATTGCACGAATAACAAGCGATTGCAGGCTCTTCGAAACAAATTGAGTTGGACGCACACTTGCCGATCACATTAAAGTTTTTTGGCTCACATATTTGACTATACACATTACCCTTAAGATCGCCTTCTTTCATCCAAGCGGCCGTGAACTGCTTCTGCTCTACACGATTTAATGTAGCGTTCTCTAGAATCTCCCACATTTCGTGCGTAAATCTAAAGTAATGTTTGATGCTGCTAGTGCCTTCATGATCTAGCAAATCTGCTACTTCTTCAGGCGTGCAGCCAGACATAACCGCCTGAGTACCTACCGTGTACCTGAACCTATATGCACACAAATTAAATTTCTTACCTGTTCTAGGAGATAGGGGGAGCCTATGCTCATTACCCCAAAGCAAGTAATTAATTCGACACGGCGATTTGTGATATAGCACAGCTCTTTTCTCTTCTTCAGAGAAATAGTCGCTCGATATTCGATTACCATCTCCCCAGTAATGACTACCCCGATAATTCCCGTCATCTTCTAGACCTCTAACTGTTGGCGCAATGAAGATTGGGAGCTCGGCAGGATCAAAACCATTAGGAGTAGGTGAGGAATCAATGTATAGCCGGAGCAGGCTCGCAGTTCGTTCTGAAAGAAGCCTTGCGCTGAACTGCTTTCGTCTGCCTCGAGATCGCTGTTTCACGCGGGGAACATTTAGATATCTAACACCAGTAATCTTATCTTCGATGAAATCCTTCCGCTTTAGCAAAGAAATCTGAATAGGCCTTAATCCAAAGCACAAACACAGATCTAAAATAGCTCGGAAGTCTAGCGGAAGCGATTCTCTATCTACTTGGGTAGATAGTATGACGATCTCCTCACTACTAAAAGGCCCCCTCTCTTCATCCATCATATAAAGGGATTGATAAGAATTTCTCTTCGACGAATAGTCACGAAGCCTATGAAACTCTTCGTATGCCTCAAAAGACAACCCTTCATACTCATGTAGCAAAGCAAACCTTAAGAACTCTTTGCAAGCTGCAATAAGATTCTGCCTATTCGGGCTATTTTGCGTAGAAACGTCTTTTAGAAATTCATCAATACCAACGCCTCTAGTCATCTCCTGGGCAAGTCGGTCGATGAATTTGAATTTTCCCTTGATGGTAGAGTTTTGATTTCGCTCCAGTATGTATCTCAGATAGCTGGCAACTATCTCCTTTAAATCCCAATCCAAGAAATTGAGATACTCTGACCTTAAATAGGTAAACTCATTGGTATCATCCGGCAACTTTATAACGCTGCAAAAATCGCCACCAACGTCAAGTAACTCAACGTCATAGCCCAGCCGACTCTTTACGTATCTCGTATGATCTCGAGCGTCTAACTGGATATCAGTAGTGGCTGAAGACTTCAGGCCTGTAGCTACTACCATCATTTACCCACCTGCGATTTAAGTATTTGTTCCTGAAGAGCAACCTGGAGCTCGGCAACTTTGGCCTGTATTGATCCCTTAGAGTAGTGCTCAGGCATGCTGCTATTTCTAGCCCAGCCTCCTGCTGCTTCTTGGATAGGTGCCTTCATAACCTTGCGACTTAGTCCGCCAGCTCCTTTGAATTTCTTATCCAGTGCCTGATTTAGAAGATCATGAAATGTATTTCGCAGGCGATGCGGGCTTAACAAGCCTGTAAACTCTGGATATCGCTCTATAAGTTCATTTAACATCGAGTTTGGAGTTTGTATAGACAGCGGCTTTCCATCTCGACACGATAGAAATACGTAGCTAGACCGCTGCCAACCATCAAATTCCTTTCTCACATTAACAATGTAGTGCTCAATGAGAGCAGCAAAGTCATCATGCAGCTCAACCTGCCGACCATATGTTTTCACGGACGGGGATTGGGCGCGCGGGTAATTAACCACTTCAGAATTTTTCAGAATATCGTAATACTTACGCCGCCCAGTAAGCTGAAAATTATTCAACTTCAGCAACAACGTTTCGCCTTTCCTGTTCCCTCCAAGCATTAGAAGCAGGAGGAAGATATAGTTACGCCATTTGACTCTTGCTGACTTCCAAGGATTCTCATTATTACTGGCATTAGGATCAATGAGGGCTATGAAACGACTCTGAAGCTCGGGTGTCAGTCCAATCTTGTCTTTTCTGTCCCCTTTATAAGGAGACTTGAGGTAAAGCTTAAATCCTGCGTCCATCCGCTCATATAAACGCTTTGCTGTCGTAAGCTGTTGCAGATTTCGCGAACACCGCCCCTCGTAAAATAGCCACAAATAGTCTATGAACTTCTTCGCACTCCGTATTCGCGCGCTATACCAGTTTGCGCCAACTCGTTCTCCGGTCTGCTGCCCATATCCGCAATATGAGGAAAAGGATTCAATTTCACCGATTGTAAGAGGATCCAGATCCACTATCCGTTGAATCAAATTGATATCTTTGCTTTCGCAGAATCGATACAGAGTTAGAATGGCATTCTGATCTACCCTGATAGTATTGGGCTTCGCGCCGTTATCAAACCGCTGCAGAGCATATGCACCTGCAAATAAATCAACTTGATCATTTTCAGACACGAGCTGTAGTTTGAGATCATCTAACTTAGTGAACTCAACTAGTACTAATGAATAACGAGAGGGCTTCAAAAGATACACCGCACATGAAGAAGCGCGGCAGCCTAGAGGCAGGCGGATGAGGCGTCAATAATGAAACGCTCGGCTAGCTATACGATCATTTTCTTTTGAACAGCAAAATGAAACGCGTATCAAGACAGATCAGAATATCCAAAAACTGAAAAGCCCCGACTAGCGGGGCTTACAGAGAGTTATCCACAAAAAATGAAATAATCTCTATTTAATTTACCGCATCCTTCAGGGACTTGCCCGGCTTGAAGGCCACGGTGTTGCTGGCCTTGATCTTGACCGGGGCGCCGGTCTGCGGGTTCTTGCCGGTACGGGCACCGCGATGGCGTTGGAGGAAGGTGCCGAAGCCGACCAGGGTGACACTGTCCTTGCGGTTCAGCGCACTGGTGATTTCTTCGAGCACGGCGTTGAGTACGCGATTGGCCTGGTCTTTGGTCAGATCGGCCTTTTCGGCGATGGCCGCGGCGAGTTCAGGTTTGCGCATAGATGCCTCTTTGACGGTTTGTTGTTGTTGTGTCCGTGCTGTCCGTCCAGAACAGCGCCAAAGGCGCCGCAACGGCTCTGCGCTGCGGCAGACCCGGGGAGAATGGCATGCCATCCGGCACCGCGCCAGTACTGCCCGCCGGTTTGCCGGGTCGATCACAGGACGAAACGGACAGAGCAGCCGCCATTTCAGCCATCGACCGGGCACCTCCAGCTAACGGCCCACAAATGCAAACGGCGGCCCGCAGGCCGCCGTTGCCGGTGGATAACGCCTTGGATCAGCCGATCTCGATCATCTCGAAGTCGGCCTTGCCCACGCCGCAGTCCGGGCACAGCCAGTCCGCCGGCACGTCTTCCCAACGGGTGCCGGGTGCGATGTCGTCATCGGGCCAACCCAGGCTCTCGTCGTAGATCAGGCCACAGACCACACATTGCCACTTCTTCATCGTCTACCTCATCGCGGGCCGTCTTCTGGTGGACGCTTGCCCTGGTTAAAAAATCAGCAGGCTTTGTACTGGTATGCGGGGCTCCGTGCAAGTGCCTGGCACGGGCGTCCGTCGTGTTAAGCTCGCCGCCTTCCACAGGTTAGCCGAAGCCGTTGTCGTGCCCACCTCCGCCCTCGCCCACCCTCCCCGCTGGCTCAACGCCGCCCAATTGCACCCGGTGCCGGCGCCGCTGCTGCGCGACTGGCTGTTCGACCAGGGTTCGTTGACCCGTCGCCTCACCGCCCTCAGTGCGGACCACTTCGCCGTGCAACCACTGGAGCAGGGCTGGCAGGTGCTGCGCGCCGACGAATGCGCCGCCCTGCAGGTGCCGGCCGGCAGCCTGGGCTGGGTGCGCGAGGTGTTCCTGCTCGGCGCCGGCCAGCCCTGGGTGTTCGCCCGCAGCGTGGCGGCGCGCCATGCGCTGGAAGGCTCCGGCTTCGAGCTGGGCAAGCTGGGCAGCCGCTCCCTGGGCGAGCTGCTGTTCAGCGACCGCGCCTTCGCCCGCGGCGAGCTGCAGGCCTGCCGCTACCCGGCGGCCTGGCTGCCGGCCGAGGTGCGCGCCGAGCAGCTCTGGGGACGGCGCTCCTGCTTCCGCCGCGACGGCCTCGGCGTGCTGGTGGCCGAGGTGTTCCTGCCGGCGTTCTGGGAGCAGGCGCAGGCCATCGGGTAGGCCCCACAAAATCCCGTCATTCCCGCGCAGGCGGGAATCCATGCTCAGGTCGAGACACCGCGTTCCTGGGTCCCCGCCTGCGCGGGGACGACGGGGTGTCAGGGTACTGCTTCACCCGATCGCCTTGGGAACGCGCATCCCGAAACCAGACGCCGCCCTCGCTACGGGCCGTACCACTGCTCGTAT
Organism: Pseudomonas sp. GD04015; assembly: GCF_029837675.1. Taxonomy (NCBI): domain Bacteria; kingdom Pseudomonadati; phylum Pseudomonadota; class Gammaproteobacteria; order Pseudomonadales; family Pseudomonadaceae; genus Pseudomonas; species Pseudomonas sp. GD04015. Next base: position 189,667 of record NZ_JAOEEE010000004.1, read on the forward strand.
AATCGGCGCTCCTGGCACGGAGACCCGCCGATGTATCAATCCTTCCTGCTCGCCCTCAACCGCCTGCATCCGCGCACCTGGGACTTCGTCCAACTGATGCGCCTGGACAAGCCCATCGGTATCTATCTGCTGCTGTGGCCGACCCTCTGGGCCCTGTGGGTGGCCAGCAAGGGCGTGCCGAGCCTCAAGCTGCTGCTGATTTTCGTCCTCGGCACCCTGTTCATGCGCGCCGCCGGCTGCGTGATCAACGACTACGCCGACCGCCACTTCGACGGCCATGTGGCACGCACCAAGGCGCGGCCACTGGCCGACGGCCGGGTGACACCGCGCGAGGCGCTGATCCTGTTCGCCGTGCTGGTGGGCATGAGCTTCGTGCTGGTGCTGTTCACCAACCTGACCACCTTCCTGCTGTCCTTCGGCGGCCTGGCCCTGGCGGCGTGCTACCCCTTCATGAAGCGCTACACCTACTACCCCCAGGTGGTGCTGGGCGCGGCCTTCTCCTGGGGCATGCCGATGGCCTTCAGCGCGGTGACCGGCGAACTGCCGCCGGCCGAGGCCTGGCTGCTGTACATCGCCAACCTGCTGTGGACGGTGGCCTACGACACCTACTACGCGATGACCGACCGCGAGGACGACCTGAAGATCGGGGTGAAGTCCACCGCCATCCTGTTCGGCGACGCCGACCGCATCATCATCCTGACCCTGCAGGGCCTGGCCCTGCTGTGCCTGGCCATGGCCGGCGCGCGCTTCAGCCTGGGTATCTGGTTCCTGTTCGGCCTGTTCGCCGCCGCCGCCTGCTTCGCCTGGGAGTTCTGGAGCACCCGCGACCGCGACCCGCAGAAGTGCTTCGCCGCCTTCCTGCACAACCACTGGGCCGGGCTGGCGATCTTCGCCGGCATCGTGGTGGACTACGCCGTGCGCTAGGCGCCGCCGAGCCTCGCGGCCTTTCGCCAGAGCAGCCGGCCCAGCCAGGTGATCCCGAGCGGGATGACCCAGCCGATGCCTGCCAGGGGAATCAGCCAGTAGGATTCGGCGGACTTCGGGCCACTCAGCCAGAAGAAACCGCCATAGGTGTCGAAGACGAACAGCACGCTGAACATCACCGCGCTCAGAAGGATCGCACCCAGGTTCGGCGCCCAGTAGGCGGCGAAGACGAAGCCGAACCAGAACGCGGACAGGTTCGCGTAGGCAAGATTGTCAGGAGGCCCCAGCCAGCGCATCAGCGAATACACGCCGACCGAGGCGAGCAGGTAGGCCGTCGCATAGGCTATCGACTTCGTCTTCCATGAGTATCCGGACAGCTTCATCGCCAGGGTTCCTTGTCCATCGAAAAGTCCTTTTCAAAGCGTACCTGCCAGCCTCCGGCAAAACTGCCGAACAAGCCCCCGTTGCGCAAACCGGCCCCACGAAGTTCGCACTTGCAGGGCGCTCGTACAGCCCGCACACCTGTCACATCGCTGCAATAATTCTGTTATCTAATGCGGCGCAAGACAGACGACCCGAGGCTCGACCCATGGTTGGCAAGAACATCCTGATCGTTGACGACGAAGCGCCCATCCGAGAGATGATCGCGGTGGCCCTGGAGATGGCCGGCTACGATTGCCTGGAGGCGGAGAACACCCAGCAGGCCCACGCCCTGATCGTGGACCGCAAGCCGGACCTGATCCTGCTCGACTGGATGCTGCCGGGCACCAGCGGCATCGAGCTGGCCCGGCGCCTCAAGCGCGACGAGCTGACCGACGACATCCCGATCATCATGCTCACCGCCAAGGGCGAAGAGGACAACAAGATCCAGGGCCTGGAAGTCGGCGCCGACGACTACATCACCAAGCCCTTCTCGCCGCGCGAGCTGGTGGCCCGCCTCAAGGCCGTGTTGCGCCGCACCGGCCCGAGCGACGGCGAGGCGCCGATCGAGGTCGGCGGCCTGCTGCTCGACCCGATCAGCCACCGCGTCACCATCGACGGCAAGCCGGCCGAGATGGGTCCCACCGAATACCGCCTGCTGCAGTTCTTCATGACCCACCAGGAGCGCGCCTATACCCGCGGCCAGTTGCTCGACCAGGTCTGGGGCGGCAACGTCTACGTCGAGGAGCGCACCGTCGACGTGCATATCCGCCGCCTGCGCAAGGCGCTCGGCGAGGCCTACGAGAATCTGGTGCAGACGGTGCGCGGCACCGGCTATCGTTTCTCCACCAAGAGCTGACCCGATCAAGGACGCCCTGCGTTGAACCAGAACTGGCGTGGCGCCATCGGCCGCCATCTGTTGCTGCTGCTGATGGCCTGCGGCCTGCTCGGCCTGATCACCGGCGAGTACGCCTGGGCCCTGGTCGTCGGTATCGGCGGCTACCTGCTGTGGCACCTCAAGCAACTGCTGCGCCTGCACAAATGGCTGCGCGAGCGCCAGCCGGACGAGGCGCCGCCCGAAGGCTACGGCCTGTGGGGCGAGGTGTTCGACAACATCTACCACCTGCAGCGCCGCGACCAGCGCGTGCGCGGCCGCCTGCAGGCGGTGATCGACCGGGTGCAGGAGTCCACCGCCGCCCTGCGCGACGCGGTGATCATGCTCGACGCCGAAGGCAACCTGGAGTGGTGGAACCTCGCCGCCGAACAGCTGCTGGGCCTGAAGACGCCCCAGGACAGCGGCCAGTCGATCACCAACCTGGTGCGCCACCCGCGTTTCAAGGACTACTTCGAGGCCGGCCAGTACCAGGAGGCGCTGGAGCTGCCCTCGCCGGTCAACGACCGCCAGCGCCTGCAACTGCAGATCACCCAGTACGGCAACCACGAACACCTGATGCTGGTCCGTGACGTCACCCGCCTCTACCAGCTGGAGCAGATGCGCAAGGACTTCGTGGCCAACGTGTCCCACGAGCTGCGCACCCCGCTGACAGTGATCACCGGTTATCTGGAGACCCTGCTCGACAACGTCGAGGACGTGAATCCGCGCTGGCTGCGTGCCCTGCAGCAGATGCAGCAGCAGGGCGCGCGCATGCAGAACCTGCTCAACGACCTGCTCCTGCTGGCCAAGCTGGAGGCCACCGACTATCCGTCGGACAACCAGCCGGTGGCCGTCGACCTGCTGCTGCTGAGCATCCGCAACGACGCCCAGGCGCTCTCCGGCGCGCGCAGCCACCGGATCAGCCTGGAGGCGGATAACCAGATCCGCCTCAAGGGCAGCGAGGCGGAACTGCGCAGCGCCTTCTCCAACCTGATCTTCAACGCGGTGAAGTACAGCCCCGACGAGAGCGAGATCCGCATCCGCTGGTGGGGCGACGAACAGGGCGCCCATTTCAGCGTGGCCGACAGCGGCATCGGCATCGAGGCCAAGCACCTGCCGCGCCTGACCGAGCGCTTCTACCGGGTCGACTCCAGCCGTGCCTCCAACACCGGCGGCACCGGCCTCGGCCTGGCCATCGTCAAGCACGTGCTGCTGCGCCACCGGGCCCGGCTGGATATCGCCAGCGTGCCCGGCAAGGGCAGCACCTTCACCTGCCATTTCCCGGCCCAGCAGGTCAGCCGACGCGGCTGATGCTCGGCGGCGGCTTGCAATCGCCCTTGCCAGCCGCCAACCTGTAGCGATCTTCCGCCAGCCCCGACCACCATGGACCCTTCTTCGAGTCTTTCCACCTCCGCGTTGTTCGCCGACATCGGCCTCGTCCTGTTCGCCCTCTTCCTCGTTCTGCTCAACGGCTTCTTCGTGGCCGCCGAGTTCGCCATGGTCAAGCTGCGCGCGACCAAGGTCGAAGCCATCGCCGAGCAGCACGGCTGGCGCGGCAACATCCTGCGCACCGTGCACAACCAGCTGGACGCCTACCTCTCCGCCTGCCAGCTGGGCATCACCCTGGCCTCCCTGGGCCTGGGCTGGGTCGGCGAGCCGGCCTTCGCCGAGCTGCTCACGCCGCTGCTGGGCATGATCGGCATCGAGTCGGAGAAGCTGATCCACGGCATCGCCTTCTTCATCGCCTTCTTCATCATTTCCTACCTGCACATCGTGGTCGGCGAGCTGGCGCCCAAGTCCTGGGCGATCCGCAAGCCAGAGCTGCTGTCGCTGTGGACCGCCGCGCCGCTGTACACCTTCTACTGGCTGATGTACCCGGCCATCTACCTGCTCAACGCCAGCGCCAACGCCATCCTGCGCGTCGCCGGCCAGGGCGAGCCGGGACCGCACCACGAGCACCACTACAGCCGCGACGAGCTGAAGCTGATCCTCCACTCCAGCCGCGCCCGCGACCCCAGCGACCAGGACATGCGCGTGCTGGCCTCGGCCGTGGAGATGGGCGAGCTGGAGGTGGTGGACTGGGCCAATTCCCGCGAGGACCTGGTCTACCTCGACCTGGGCGCCCGGCTGGACGAGGTGTTCACTCTGTTCCGCCGGCACAAGTTCAGCCGCTACCCGGTGTACGACGAGGACAGCGCCAGCTTCGTCGGCGTGCTGCACATCAAGGACCTGCTGCTGCAGCTGTCGCTGTTCGAGATGTTGCCGTCGAAGTTCAACCTGGCCGAGCTGATGCGTCCGCTGGAGCGGGTCACCAAGCACATGCCGCTGTCCGCCCTGCTGGAGCAGTTCCGCAAGGGCGGCGCGCACTTCGCCCTGGTCGAGGAGGCCGACGGCAAGGTGGTCGGTTTCCTGACCATGGAGGACGTACTGGAAGTGCTGGTCGGCGACATCCAGGACGAGCACCACAAGGCCGAGCGCGGCCTGCTCGCCTACCAGCCGGGCAAGCTGCTGGTGCGCGGCGACACCCCGCTGTTCAAGATCGAGCGCCTGCTGGGCATCGACCTCGACCATATCGAGGCCGAGACCCTGGCCGGCCTGGTCTACGAGAGCCTGAGCCGCGTCCCGGAAGAGGACGAGGTACTGGAGACCGAGGGCCTGCGCATCACCGTGAAGAAGATGAAGGGGCCCAAGATCGTCCTGGCCAAGGTGCTCAAGCTGGACTGAGCACGGCCACCCGACCCGCCGCCTCGCGCGGCGCGGCAGTGGCGCGGATGAGGTCGGCGGCCTTCTCGCCGATCATGATGCACGGCGCGTTGGTGTTGCCGCTGATCAGCGTCGGCATGATCGAGGCGTCCGCCACGCGCAGGTTGTCCAGGCCGCGCACCTTCAGCTCCGGCGTCACCACCGCCGCGTCGTCCGTGCCCATCTTGCAGGTGCCCACCGGGTGGAACACGGTGGCGGCGCAGTCGCGCAGGTGCGCCAGCAGCTGCTCGTCGCTGCGCACCTGCGGCCCCGGCAGCATTTCCTCGCCGCGAATGGCGTCGAATTCCGGCTGGGCGAGGATGCTGCGCGCCAGCTTGACCCCCTCCACCAGCACCCGGGCGTCGGCCTCGTCGCTGAAGAAGTTGAAGTCGATGGCCAGGCTCCTGCCCTCGCCCAGGCGCACCTCGCCGATGCTCTTCGGGCGCAGCACGCAGGTGTGGATGGCGTAGCCGTGGCCCCACTCGAACAGGCGGCCGCGGTGGCTGCGATAGCCGGGCACGAAGTGCATCTGCACGTCGGGCAGGCCGTCGGCCAGCGGCGTGCGGGCGAAGCCGCCGGCCTCGACGTAGTTGGTGGTCAGCCAGCCCATCTTCTGCGCCAGGTACTTGAACGGCGAGGCGATGATCTTCGGCAGCGCGCCGAGGGAGAAGCCCAGCGACAGCGGGCTCTTCGAGCGCACGGTGACCAGCCCGTCGATGTGGTCCTGGAGGTTCTTGCCCACGCCGGGCAGGTCGACCTTGCAGGCCACGCCGGCGGCCTCCAGCTCGGCCCTGGGGCCGATACCGGACTTGAGCAGGAGGTGCGGCGAGCCCAGCGAGCCCGCGCAGAGGATGGTCTCGCGGTCGCACCGCAAGGTGCGCCACTGACCGCTCTCGCGCAGCTCCACGCCGGTGACGCGCCCACCGTCGAGCAGCAGGCGCTCCACCTCGCAGCCGGTCAGCACGGTGAGGTTGGAGCGCTGGCGCACCGGCGCGACGAAGGCGCGGTAGCTGGACAGGCGCCTGGCGTCCTTCTGGGTGACGTTGTACAGGCCCACGCCCTCCAGCATGCCGCCGTTGAAGTCGTCGTTGCGCCTGAGGCCGATGTGCTCGGCGGCGCGGATGTAGCGCTCGGACAGCGGGTTGGGGTCGCGCGGCCTGTCCACCAGCAGTTCGCCCTGGGTGCCGTGGTACTGCAGCGACTGGCCGAGGCGGTTGCCTTCGGACTTTTTGAAATAAGGCAGCACGTCGCTCCAGCCCCAGCCGTGGCAGCCGGCGGCCTCCCAGCGGTCGTAGTCGCTGGCGTCGCCGCGGATGTAGATCATGCTGTTCATCGAGCTGGAGCCGCCCAGCGCCCGCCCGCGCGGGGTGTGCAGGCGGCGCCCGGCCAGGTGCTCCTGCGGCGCGGAGAAGTAGTTCCAGCTGAACACCTTGCTCTTGTACAGGGTGATGGTGCCGGCCGGCACCTGCACCCGCGGGCTGGCGTCGCTGCCGCCGGCCTCGATCAGGCACACGCGCACGGCGGGGTCGGCGCTCAGGCGGTTGGCCAGCACGCAGCCGGCCGAGCCGGCGCCGACGATCAGGTAGTCGTATTGGTTTTCTGTCATGGCAACCTCCATGGACGCTCCCGTCTGCGCGGGGATCAAGGTAGGGCGGGTGAAACCCGCGTGCACCGGAGGGCCCCGACGTGGGTTTCACCCGCCCTACGCGCTGCGTGGCCCCTCAGTGCACCTCTTCGAGGTCGTCGTGGAGCAGTTCGAGGATGTGCCGCTTCATGCGGATGAATTCCGGCTCCATCACCACCTCCAGGCTGCGCGGGCGCTCGATCGGCACCTGCAGGATCTCCTTGATCCGTCCGGGGCGCGCACCCATCACGTAGATGCGGTCGGCGAGCAGGATGGCCTCGTCGATGTCGTGGGTGACGAACACCACGGTCTTCTTGCTGTTGCCCCACACCTGCAGCAGCAGCTGCTGCATCTGCAAGCGGGTCTGGCTGTCGAGGGCGCCGAACGGCTCGTCCATCAGCAGGATCTGCGGGTCGTTGGCCAGCGCGCGGGCGATGGCCACGCGCTGCATCATGCCGCCGGAGAGCTGCTTGGGATAATGCTCGGCGAAGCGGGCCAGGCCGACCTCGCCCAGGTAAAACTCGACGATGGTGCGGATCTCGTCCTGCGGCAGGCCGCGGCGCTTGAGGCCGAACTCGACGTTCTGGCGTACCGTCAGCCAGGGGAACAGGGTGTAGCTCTGAAACACCATGCCGCGGTCGGCGCCGGGGCCGTCGACCTTCTGCCCGCCGACGTAGATGGCGCCGTCGGAAGGCTCGGCGAGGCCGGCGGTGAGGTAGAGCAGGCTGGACTTGCCGCAGCCGGACGGGCCGACGATGACTGCGAACTGCTGGTCCGGCACCTCGAAGGACACATTGTCCAGCGCGGTGAAGGTCTCGCCCTTGGGCGACTGGTAGCGCAGGCTGACGTTCTCGACCTTGAGCCGCGCGGTGACGTCGGCGTACTGGTCCAGCGCCGGCATGATGTAGGGTTTGGTGGCTACTGCGCCCATGCGGCAATCCTCAGTCGAAGCAGACGGAACAGCTGGTCGGTGATCAGCCCGAGCAGGCCGATGATGGCGATGGCGAGGAAGATCACGTCGACCTGGAAGCCGCGCATGGCCTTCAGGCTGATGTAACCCAGGCCGCTGGATGCGGCGACCAGTTCGGCCACCACCAGGTAGGTCCAGGCCCAGCCCATGGTCACCCGCAGGGTGTCGAGCACGCCGGGCAGCGAAGCCGGGCCGAGCACGTGGAGGACCACGTCTCGGCGGCTGGCGCCGAGGGTGTAGCTGGCGTTGATCAGGTCCTTGGACACGCCCTTGGAGACGTCGGCGATCATCACCAGTTGCTGGAAGAACACGCCGAAGATGATCACCGCCACGCGCTGTTCCAGGCCGATGCCGATCCACAGGATGAACAGCGGCACGAAGCTGGTCACCGGCAGGTAGCGGATGAAGTTCACCAGCGGCTCGATGAACGCCTGGACGATGCGGAAGCTGCCCATCAGCAGGCCCAGCGGCACCGACACCAGGGAGGAGACGATGAAGCCGATCATCACCACCTCGATGCTCGCCCACACGTGCTTGCCCAGGGTGCCATCGGAGCCCAGGCGCACGGCGGCGTCGACCACCGCGCCGGGCGTCGGCAGGAACATCGACTGCACCACGCCGCCGTAGGACAGACCGGCCCACAGGCCGATCACCAGCAGCCAGCACAGTGTGCTGGCGCCCACAATGAGTCGGCCGGGCAGCCCGACCTTGGGGGTCAGGCAGCGCTGCAGCCAGGATTTTTGCGTGGCCATGCTGCCACCTCTCGAAGCGAAAATTGAACGACGGGAGCGGCGCGCGGCCGCTCCCGGTGGCGCGTTAGAACCTGTTTACGATCTCGCGAGCTAGAGATAGCCGACGCGCAGCAGATCGTAAAAAGGTTCTATGGCGTGACGAAGCGGGTATCGACCAGGTCTTCGTATTTCACGTCGTAGGTCTTGCCCTGCAGCTGGGTCCAGGTCTCGTTGGCCAGCTTGATGATGCCGGCGATATCGCCCTCCTTACCCGGGGTGCCGAGCAGCTTCTCGCTCATCGCCTGGTCGTAGAACTTCACGCCCTTGGCGGCCTCGGCCAGGTCCTTGGGATCGGACAGGTAGCCGCCGACGCCCTTGGCCATGATCTCGTGGGCCTTCTCGGGGTTGTTCTTGGCGAACTCGACCGCCTTGTACAGGCCCTTGACCAGCGCCTTGACGTCGTCCGGCTGCTTGTCGATGACGTCGCAGGACAGCGCCACCACGTCGACGATCACGCCGGGGGTCTCGCTGGAATCGATCAGCACCTTGCCCTGGCCCTTCTGCTTGACCAGCGACAGGTGCGGCTCCCAGGTAACCGCCGCCGGAACGCGGCCGGCGATGAAGGCAGTGGCCGCGTCGTCGGCGGTCATGTTCTGCACTTCCAGGTCGCTCATGTTCATGCCCTTCTGCTTGAGCAGGTAGCTCAGCCAGAACTGCGACACCGAACCTTCGTTGACGGCCACGGCCTTGCCTTTCAGCTGATCCAGGCTGGTCACGTCCTTGCCCACCAGCACGCCGTCGCCGCCGTGGGATTCGTCGAGCGCGGCCACCGCCTTGAAGCAGAAGTCCTTGGAGCGGTACTTGAGAATCTCGTCGATGGTCGAGGCCGAGCCGGAAATCTTGCCGGAGGCCTGGGCCGCCATGTACATGGCCGACTCCTCGATCACGGTGAACTCCACGTCCAGGCCCTGCTCCTTGAAGTAGCCAAGGTCGCGAGCCAGGTACAGGGTGCCGTAGCCAACCCAGGTGGTGTGACCGAGGGACAGGGTGCCCGCCTGCGCGGTGGCGGCCAGGCTCAGGGCCAGGCCGGCGCCGAGGGCGGTACGGGCGAAACGGTTGCGCAAGGTGTTGATCATGGAGCTCTCCACAGCCTGACGGCAGATTTGTTGGTGTATGTGTGGCAGGGCTGGCCAGTGGCCGAATGCGTCCCCACGCCGGCCCGTGCAAGGCCGGCGGCTCTCTTCGTGTAGCGCCCTCTGCGGGGCGTCTTTTTCGCGTGCGTCTACAGCAGGTTCAGTTCGCGGCCGGTGCGGTCCACCGCACGGCGGGTCTTCTCCACCAGTTCCTCCAGTTCGGCGCGGGTGGCGACCAGGGCCGGGGCCATGATCATGCGGCCGAGGGTGGAGCGAATGATCAGGCCCTCGTCGAAACCGACGGTGCGGCAGTGCCAGGCGATGTCGTTCTCGTTGGCGAAGCGCTTGCGGCTGCCCTTGTCCTCGGCGAACTGCAGCGCGGCGACCAGGCCGGCGCCCTGGATGTCGCCGATCAGCGGGTGGTCCTTGAAGGTCTCGCGCAGCAGCTGCTGCAGGTACGGGCCGGTGTCGGCTTTCACCGTGTCGACGATCTTCTCGTCGCGCAGCGCGGTGAGGTTGGCGATGGCCACGGCGGCGGCCACCGGGTGGCCGGCGTAGGTCAGGCCGTGGGCGAACACACCGCCCTCCTGCACCAGCGCATCGGCGATGCGCTTGCCCAGCACCAGACCACCCATGGGGATGTAGCCGGAGGTGAGGCCCTTGGCGATGGTCAGGGTGTCCGGCTCGAAGCCGAAGTGCTGGTGGGCGAACCACTCGCCGGTGCGACCGAAGCCGCCGATCACTTCGTCGGCACACAGCAGCACGTCGTACTGGCGGCAGATGCGCTGCACCTCGGCCCAGTAGCTGGCCGGCGGGAAGATCATGCCGCCGGCGCCCTGGAAGGGTTCGGCGACGAAGGCGGCGACGTTCTCCGCGCCCAGTTCGAGGATCTTGGCTTCCAGCTCGCGGGCGGCCTTGAGGCCGAAGGCCTCTTCGCTCAAGTCACCACCTTCTGCGAAGTAGTACGGCTCACCGATGTGAGCGAAGTCCGGCAGCATGCCGCCCATCTCGTGCATGAAGCCCATGCCACCGAGCGCGGTGCTGCCCAGGGTGGAGCCGTGGTAGCCGTTCCAGCGGCCGATCATGATCTTCTTCTGCGGCTTGCCGACCACCTGCCAGTAGCGACGCACGGCGCGGATCAGCACCTCGTTGGCCTCGGAGCCGGAGTTGGTGTAGATGGCGTGGCTGTAGTGCTTGGGCAGCAGGCTGAAGAGCAGCTCGGACAGCTCCACCACGCGCGGGTGCGTGGTGTGGAAGAACAGGTTGTAGTACGGCAGCTCGGCCAACTGGCGGGTGGCGGCGGCATTCAGGTCTTCGCGGCCGTAGCCCAGCGCGGTGCACCACAGACCGGACATGCCATCGAGGTAACGCTTGCCCTCGGTGTCCCAGAGGTTCAGGCCCTGGCCCTTGGCGATCACCAGAGCGCCCTTCTCGTTGAGCGCCTTCTGGTCAAGGAAGGCATGGATGTGGTGGGCCGCGTCCAGCGCCTGGTATTCCTGGGTGGTGTGTTTCCGGGCAGTCATCGCAAGGTCTCCGCCAGTGGCGTGTAGGGTGCGCTGTGCGCACCGTTAATAATTTGATCAACTCCGCCTGGTGCTCGCAGCGCACCCTACAAACGCCACTTAGCGCAATTGGAACCAAGTGGTTTTCAATTGGGTGTATTTGTCGAACGAGTGCAGCGACAGGTCGCGGCCGAAGCCGGACTGCTTGCCGCCGCCGAAAGGGGTGCAGGGGTCCAGGGCATCGACGGTGTTGACCGACACGGTGCCGGCACGCAAGCGACGGGCCACGCGATGGGCGCGGTTGAGGTCGTCGCTCCACAGCGAGGCGGCCAGGCCGTAGATGCTGTCGTTGGCCAGGGCCACGGCCTCCTCCTCGGCGTCGAACGGCAGCACGGCGAGTACCGGGCCGAACACTTCCTCGCGGGCCAGGCGGCTGTCGGCAGCCACGCCGGTGAAGATGGTCGGCGCGACGAAATTGTCCGAACCGTTGAAGCTCAGCTGCTGGCCACCGCAGACCAGGCTCGCGCCCTCGGCCTGGGCGCCACGAATGAAGTCCATGACCCGCGCGGTCTGCCGCGTGTCGACGATGGCGCCGGCGCGGCTGGCCGGGTCCAGCGGGTCGCCCGGCTGCCAGTCGCGGGCCTTGGCCTGCAGGCGCTCGACGAATTCGTCGTGAATGCTGCGCTCGACCAGCAGGCGCGAGTTGGCCGAGCACACTTCGCCCTGATTGAAGAAGATGCCGAAGGCGGCCTTGCTCGCCGCCAGATCGAGGTCCTGGCAGTCGGCGAACACCAGGTTGGCGCTCTTGCCGCCGCATTCCAGCCAGACCTGCTTGAGGTTGGACTGCGCAGAGTAGCCCATGAAGTATTTGCCGACCTCGGTGGAGCCGGTGAAGGCCAGGCAGTCGACATCCATGTGCAGGCCCAGGGCCTTGCCGGCGCTCTCGCCGAGGCCGGGCACCACGTTGAACACGCCCTCCGGAATGCCGGCTTCGAGGGCCAGTTCGGCCAGGCGCAGGGCGGAGAACGGCGACTGTTCGGCGGGCTTGAGCACCACCGAGTTGCCGGCGGCCAGGGCCGGGGCGAGTTTCCAGGCGGCCATGTCCAGCGGGAAGTTCCACGGCACCACGGCGGCGACCACGCCGAGCGCTTCGCGGGTGATGGTGGCGAGGGCGTCCGGGGCGGTCGGCGCAACCTGGTCGTAGAGTTTGTCGAGGCTCTCGGCGTACCAGCGGAACACACCAGCGGCGCCGGGCACGTCGATGTTCCAGGCGTCCATCACCGGCTTGCCCATGTTCAGCGAGTCGAGCAGGGCCAGTTCGTCACGGTTGGCCAGGATCAGCTCGGCCAGGCGCAGCAGCTTCTGCTGGCGCTCACGCGGGGCGCAGCGTGACCACACACCGGATTCGAAGCTGGTACGGGCACTGCGCACCGCCAGGTCGACCTCGGCCTCGCCACAGGCGGCGACGTTGGCCAGCAGGCGGCCGGTGGCCGGATCGATGGAGGCGAAGGTGGCGCCGGAGGCGGCTGCGACACGGCGACCGCCGATGATGGCCTGGTCGATGAAACGCTGTTCGCTTGCGCGCCGTTGCCAGTCGTTGAGTTGCAGCACCCTGATTCTCCCGAACCGATCCTGTGGCTTGATGCGAACCGATGGTGGCCCAAGGCAGGGGTTAGGAAAATTATTAAAAATGTCATCGGGACATACGAAAAAGCTGGTTATGCACGCACCACCACGGGGCGCACCGCCAGCTTGTTGTGCATGCCCGGCGTGGCCCTTCTCGCGCAGGCCGCGGGAAGGCCATGCGAGTTGTCGCGCGGGCCCCGCCACACCTGCATCCGGTGCTTTTCAGGCACGCCGGCGCGCGGTCCGTAGAACGGCCAATTCACGGTCCGAGAAAGTAGGTCGCGTGCGCCATCGGGGCGCACGCCCTAGTCCTCGACCAGGGCGCCGTAGAGGTCCGGCCGACGGCCTTGCAGATAAGGGAAGGTGTGCCGCCACTGCTCGCACGGCGAGCGGTCCAGGTCGACCAGCAGCAGGGCCTCGCCGCCGGCCACCGCGCCCAGGCGCTGGCCGTCCGGCGCGGCCACGCAGGAGCCGCCGAGATAGGCCAGGCCGTTCTCCACACCGCTGTGGTTGCAGTAGGCGACGAACAGCTGGTTCTCCACCGCCCGGGTCGGCACGATCAGCTCCGGCACCGCGCGGTATTCCGGGGTCAGCGCGGTGGGGATCAGCACCAGCTCGGCGCCGGACAGGGCGTGGCTGCGCACGTTCTCCGGGAACTCCACGTCGAAGCAGATCAGCAGGGCGATGCGCCAGCCGTCCAGCTCGACGGGCGCCTCCAGCCGGTCGCCGGCCTGGAACAGCTCGCGCTCCATCGGCCCGAACAGGTGGGTCTTGCGGTAGTGCGCGCCGCGCCGGCCGTCGGCGTCGATCACCTGCGCCGAGTTGTACGGCTTGCCGCCCGCCGGGTCGCGCTCCGCATAGCCGTAGCACACCGCCACGCCATGGGCGCGACACAGCGCGGCGATGCGCTGCGCCGCCGGGCCATCGGCGGGTTCGGCCAGCGCCGCCATCTGCTGCGGCACGTGGTAACCGCCCAGCCACAGCTCGGGGCACAGCAGCAGGCGGGCACCCGCCGCGGCGGCCGCGCGCAGCTGGCCGTCGAGCGCCGCCAGGTTGGCCTCGATGTCGGCGGGAAAGCCTTGGGTCTGCCAGAGGGCGAGGCGCATCTGTGGTTCTCCTGTCGTCGGTCGTGTACGGCTCTTGCAAGCAGGATACCCACCGGCCGGCATCGACGAGCCAGGAAAAATGTCGTCGCTGCCGAGCAAAATGTTCACTCGTCACATCTTGGTCTGCGGCTAAGGTGGGCGAAAAACAAGATCGTCCGAGGTTTTGCGTGGCTTCTTACACCCTGCGTCAATTGAGGTATTTCGTCACCACCGTGGAGTGCGGCAGCGTCGCCGAGGCGTCGCGCAAGCTGTACATCGCCCAGCCCTCCATCTCCACCGCGGTCAAGGGCCTGGAGGAAAGCTTCGGCGTGCAGCTGCTGATCCGCCATCACGCCCAGGGCGTGTCGCTCACCCCGGGCGGCGCGCGCTTCTACCGCAAGGCCCAGGAGCTGCTGCGCATGGCCCGGGAGTTCGAGCAGAACGCCCTGGCCGACAACGACGTGGTGGCCGGGCAGATCGACATCGGCTGCTTCGAGACGGTCGCGCCGCTGTACCTGCCACGCCTGATCGCCGGCTTCCGCGAACGCTACCCGGGCGTGGAAATCCGCCTGCACGACGGCGAGCAGCAGGAGCTGGTGCAGGGGCTGACAGGCGGTCGCTTCGACCTGGCGATCTTCTACGAGCACGACCTCGACGGCACCATCGAGACCGAGCCGCTGATGCCGCCACAGCGCCCCTACGCCCTGCTGCCGGAGGACCACCGCTTCGCCGGGCAGAAGGAAGTCTCGCTGCGCGACCTGGCGCTGGAGCCGATGATCCTGCTCGACGTGCTGCCCAGCCGCACCTACTTCGTGAGCATCTTCGAGGAGCTGGGGCTGTCGCCGAACATCGTCTTCAGCTCGCCGTCGATCGAGATGGTGCGCGGCATGGTCGGCCAGGGCTTCGGCTTCTCGGTGCTGGTCACCCGCCCGCACTGCAACACCACCTATGACGGCCGCAAGGTGGTCTGCGTGAACATCGTCGAGGACGTCACCGGCTCCGGCCTGGTCGCCGGCTGGCTCAAGCGCGCCCACCTGACGAAGCCGGCGCAGTTGTTCGTCGATTACTGCAAGGAGCAGTTGGGGTGAGGTGGGCAGGTTAAGGACAGTGGTTACCGGTTCGAGGGAGACTTGCCGCCCATGTGCTGCCCCTGCTGGATTCCCGCCTTCGCGGGAATGACGGAGTGGGTGGGAAGACATGTGCCAAACCCCCTACCTCGTCATTCCCGCGAAGGCGGGAACCCAGGCAGGCAACTCCACCCACCACCTGAACAACGAGGCAACCCCGGCCACCGGCGACTAGACTCGCCGCCAAAGGAACAGCAACGTCCAGGAAGGACACCCATGCCCAGGCAACCTGCCGTCTACATCCTCGCCAGCCAGCGCAATGGCACGCTCTATATCGGCGTCACCAGCCACCTGCTCAAACGCATCTGGGAACACCGCAACGACTGTGTCGAGGGCTTCACCCGCCGCTATGGCGTGCACCTGCTGGTCTACTACGAGATGCACGAGAACATGCCCGCCGCCATCGAGCGCGAGAAGCGGCTGAAGAAGTGGCGACGGGAATGGAAGCTGCGCCTGATCGAAGCGGGCAACCCCGGGTGGCGGGACTTGTGGGAGGAGATCGTGAGGCGGGCTTGAAGCCCTAGTGTTGGCCCTTAGCTGGATTCCCGCCTGCGCGGGAATGACGAGGGTTAGGGATGTAGCTCTGTGCCGTACCGCCCACTCCGTCATTCCCGCGCAGGCGGGAATCCAGTGAGGCCCCTCGCAGCAATGCTAGGCCTCAGGCACCCGCATCCACTCCACCAACCGCGCCAGCAGCGCATCGCACTGCGCCAGCTGTTCAAGGCTGACGTACTCATCCGCTTTGTGCCCCTGGTCCATGCTGCCGGGGCCGCAGATGACGGTGGCGATGCCGGCCTCGTCGAACAGGCCGCCCTCGGTGCCGAAGGCCACGGTGGAGAAGTCCTCGTGGCCGCAGAGCAGCGCCAGCAGGCGCGCCGCCTCGCTCGCCGGCCCGGTGAGCAGGCCGGGGTAGCTGGAGAGTTCGCTGAAGCGGATGTCGCTGGTCGCGCTTACCGCGCGCATGCGCGGCAGCAACTCGCGCTCGGCGTAGTCACGCAGCTCGGCGGCAACACGTTGTGGGTCGTCGGCCGGCAGAGCGCGCATCTCGAAGTCGAAGCGGCATTCGGCCGGGACGATGTTGAGCGCCCGGCCGCCCTGGATGACGCCGGTCTGCACAGTGGAGAACGGCGGGTCGAAGCGCGGGTCGTGGCGCTCGGGGGCCGCCAGGCGCGTGCCGATCTCGCCGAGGCGGCCGATCAGCCTGGCCGCATACTCGATGGCGTTGACCCCCTGCGGCGCGTAGGCCGAGTGGCAGGCCGCGCCGTGCACCTCGCAGCGCATCGCCAGCTTGCCCTTGTGGCCGAGCACCGGGCGCATGGCGGTGGGTTCGCCGATGATGCAGATGGCCGGCCGCTCCGGGCTGGCGCGCAGGCGCTCGACCAGGCTGCGCACGCCGAGGCAGCCGACCTCCTCGTCGTAAGAGATGGCGATGTGCAGCGGCAGGCGCAGCGGCCGGGCGAGGAAGGCCGGGACGGCGGCCAGCACGCAGGCGATGTAGCCCTTCATGTCGGCCGTGCCGCGGCCGTACAGGCGGCCGTCGCGCTCGGTCAGTTCGAAGGCCGGCAGCGTCCACGGCTGACCGTCCGCCGGCACCACGTCGCTGTGGCCGGAGAGCATCACGCCGCCCGGCCCGGAGGGGCCGATGCGGGCATACAGGTTGGCCTTGCTGCGGTCGTGGTTGAACAGCAGCTCGCTCTCGACGCCCAGGCCAGCCAGGTAGGCACGCACATGGTCGATCAGCGCGAGGTTGGACAGGCGGCTGGTGGTGTCGAAGGCGATCAGGTCGGCGAGCAGGTCGCGGCTGGAGGGCATGGGCGGCTACCGTGGGAGCGAGCGGTGCGCGCGGCGCACCCTACGGGGAGCCGCGCGCACCGGGAACCGTTCATTCGTCGCCCGGCACGCCGTAGCTCGGCGCCTGGGTCGGGTCGAGGGCACGGGTGATGTAGTCGTGCAGCTGCGGCTCGTAGGCGCGCCAGAGGTCGTCCAGCGCACCGATCGGGTCCTCGTCGGCCCAGTCGACGCGCAGGTCGACCACCGGCCACACCAGATCGCCGACCACCGAGAGCGCCGCCGAGTGCACAGGCCCGGCCTCGCCGCCGGCGGCCATCGCCGCGTGCATCGCCGCCAGCAGGCGGTCCGGCAGGCCGCCGCCGCTCTGCTCGAAGGCCTCGACCATGGCGTCGATCACCGCCGGCGTGCTCAGCAGGTTGCCGGCCGCCACGCACTGTTCGCCGGCGCGGGCGTGGTGCACGCCGAGCGCCTCGCTGCCGGTGAAGTGGGCGCAGGCGCCGTGGCTGTCGATCACCGTCACCTGGCGGTACTGGCCGTAGCCGTTGCGCGTCAGCGCCTTGTCCAGCGCCGCCGCGGGCGCCTCGCCGGCTTCCAGCAGGTCGAGCACCTGCGGCCCGAGCGCCGGCAGGGTGATGTTCTGCGTCGACACCGCGCCGACCCCGGCCCGCAGCCAGGGACAGCGGGCGCCGACGGCGATGCTCGACGAACTGATGGCGATGCCCAGCTGGCCGGTCTCGGCGCAGCGGCCGACGATGGAGAAGGTCATGGGCGCGCCTCCCAGTCGTCAGGGATGACCGCGATCACGTCGATCTCCATCAGCCACTGCGGCTGGCCGAGGGCCGACACCACCAGCCCGGTGGAGATCGGGAACACGCCCTTGAGCCACTTGCCGACCTCCTGGTAGACCGGCTCGCGGTAGCGCGGGTCGATGAGGTAGGTGGTGGTCTTGACGATGTGCGAGAGGTCGCTGCCGGCCTCTTCCAGCAGCTGCTTGACGTTCTTCATGGCCTGCTCGGCCTGCGCGCGCGGGTCGCCGAGGCCGACCAGCCGGCCCTCGAAGTCGGTGCCGACCTGGCCGCGCACGTACACCGTGTTGCCGGCGCGCACGGCCTGGCACAGGTCGTTGTCCAGGGTCTGGTTGGGGTAGGTGTCCCTGGTGTTGAACATGCGGATGCGGGTATGGGTGGGCATCAGCGGACTCCCGGAAGGCTGACTTTCTGTGGGGCCTGCGCCTCGCGCTGCGCGGCGTCGCAGTAGGCCTGGTACTTGCGCTGGGTGGCGATGTGGTCGGCGACGTGCTTGGCGTCGTGCCACACGCCCCAGATGAAGGTGGAGCCACGGCGCGACAGCCAGGGCAGGCCGACGAAGTACACCCCCGGCTCGCTGGACACGCCGCGCTGATGCCTGGGCTTGCCCCGCTCGTCGAAGGCCGCCACCTGCAGCCAGGAGAAGTCCGTGGCGTAGCCGGTGGCCCAGATGATCGAGGTGACCCCGGCGGCCCGCAGGTCCAGTTCGAGGATCGGCCGGCTCACGCACTCCGGCTCGGGGAAGGTCCTGCGCGCCTCGGGCTCCTCCGGCAGGTCGAGGCCGTTGCGGGCGATGTAGGCGTCGGCGGCGTCCAGCAGTGACAGGTAGTTCTCGTCGCCGCGCGCCAGGTTGTCCGCCAGGTCGTCCTGGAAGCGCACCCGGTCGCCGTCGAAGGCGCGGGTCAGGCCGACCAGGGTGATGCCCTCGCCGGCCAGCCGGCGGAAGTCGATGGTCTCGCCGCCGCGGGCGCCGCTCACGGCGATGGTCACGTGCTCCTTGCCCGGCTGGGCGGCCTCCATGTCCCACAGGCCGAGCACGCCCAGCCACCAGACGAAGTCGCGGCCCCGGTAGCTGCGCGGCGGCCGGTCGTGGGCGCCGACCGAGAGGTAGACGCGGCGCCCGGCGCGGTTCAGCTCGTCGGCGATCTGCACGCCGGAGGAGCCGGCGCCGACCACCAGCACCGCGCCCTCGGGCAGCTGCTGCGGGTTGCGGTAGTCGGCGGAGTGCAGCTGCAGGACCGCGCCGTTCCGCGGTGCGATGGCCGGGATCACCGGGCGCTGGAACGGGCCGGTGGCGGCCACCACCCGGCTGGCCTGGATCGTGCCGATTGAGGTCTCCACGGTGAAGCCGGGGCGGTCGGCGTTGCGCAGCACCCGCTTCACCTCCACGCCGGTGCGGATCGGCGCGTCGATCTGGCGGGCATAGGCCTCGAAGTAGTCGGCGACCATGTCCTTGTGCGGGAAGGCGTCGGGGTCGATGGCGAATTCCAGGCCGGGGAAGCGGTCGTGCCAGGCCGGGCCGTTGGCCACCAGCGAGTCCCAGCGGCAGGTGCGCCAGGCCTCGGCGATGCGGTTCTTCTCCAGCACCAGGTGGGGGACGCCGAGCTTGCCCAGGTGTTCGCTCATGGCCACGCCGGCCTGCCCGGCGCCGACCACCAGGGTATCTATCTCGATCTTTTCGGCCGGCCGGCCGGTGAGACTCTGGAGGGTGGGTTGCTGCGGCTCGGCCATGGGTTGCTTTCCTCGGGCTCTGAACGGAGTGGCTCGGCTGTCGCCGGGTTATGGCCGCATTCTGTTCAGCGCCGGGGATTCGCGAAATTATGTTTTTTGTGCTCGCTGGCGAGGAAAAAGCTGGCCGCGCGCCCTTCGTCGGCTCGCTGCGGCGCGGGGCAGCGACGGGCTTATGGTGGATGTGGGCAACGGACGCCCCGCGCACCCACCCCAGCCCCGCCGCACGCCGAGGAAGGCGGCGCCGGCAAGCCACGAGGTATCGCCATGAACCTGCACTGTGTCCATCGCAACTACCAGATCAAGGCGGCGGTCGTCGAACATCCGGGCATTCCCACCCCCTGGGCGGGCGGCTGCCTGATCACCACTCCTACCGGCGAGACGCTGCGGCGCATGCCGCTGCCGTTGCAGCTCGGCTTCCTCGGCGACCTGGACAAGGCCCAGCACGCCTCCATCGCCCACGGCAAATGGCTGGTGGACCAGCACCTGGACCAGGGCCGCGAGCTGCACTGACGGCGCACAGGGCGCCGCCACGGGGACGGCGCCGGCTCAGGCCGGCACGCCGCGGGTCAGCTGCTCCAGCAATTCCAGGTCGGTGTTCATGCCCGAGGTCTCGCGGATGCGCGCGAGGATTTCCTTCTTGAGGGCGAGGAATTCGGCGGATAGCTTCATGTCCTGGTGGCGCTCGGCCGGCAACGGCACCTCGTAGATCGTGTCGATGCGCCCCGGACGCGGAGCCATCAGCACCACCCGGCCGCCGAGGTAGATCGCCTCCTCGACGTCGTGGGTGACGAACAGGATGGTGCTCTTCTCCAGCCGGTGCACGTGTCGGATCAGGTCGTGCATCACCTCGCGGGTCTGCGCGTCGAGGGCGCCGAACGGCTCGTCCATCAGCAGGATCTGCGGCTTTGGCATCAGCGCGCGGGCGATCGCCACGCGCTGCTGCATGCCGCCGGAGAGCTGGTTGGGATAGGCCCCGGCGAAGGCCGACAGGCCCATCAGGTTGAGCAGCGCGTCGGCGCGGCCGCTGGCCACCTCGACGTCGGCGTCGCCGCGCACGGTGTCGCTGACCACCTTGAGCTGGCGGCAGAACCTGATGTTCTCCATCACCGTCAGCCAGGGGTACAGGCTGTAATGCTGGAACACCATGGCGCGGTCGATGCCGGGGCCGTGGATCGGCCGGCCGTCGACCAGTATCTCGCCGGCACTGTGCTGCTCCAGGCCGCCGATGCTGCGCAGCAGGGTCGACTTGCCACAGCCGGAGGCGCCGACGAAGGTGATGAACTCGTTGGCGCGGATGTCCAGGCTGACGTCCTGCAGCGCCTGCACCTCGCGGCCCTTGCTCTTGAACAGCTTGCCCACGCGGCGCACTTGGATCTTGCTCTCGTTCATCGCGCTTACCTCTTCATCCAGGGGAAGGCCACCCGGCCGAGCCAGCGGAACGCCTGGTCGGTGAGCAGGCCGATGACGCCGATCAGGATGATGCCGGCGAAGATCTTGTCGGTGTGCATGTAGCGCTGCGCCTTGAGGATGGCGTAGCCGAGGCCGGAGTTGGCCGCCACCAGCTCGGCCACCACCAGGTAGGTCCAGGCCCAGCCGCAGGTGATGCGCAGGGTGTCGAGCAGCGCCGGGCGCGCCGAGGGCAGGATCACCAGCTTGACGATCTCGCCGCGCGAGGCGCCCATGGTCTGCGCCGCCTCGATCTGCGCCATGGGCACCCGGCGCACGTCCTCGGCCACCATCAGCACCATCTGGAAGAAGGTGCCGATGAAGATGATCAGCACCTTGGAACCCTCGTCGATGCCGACCCACAGCATGATCAGCGGGATGAAGGCCACCGCCGGCATGTAGCGGATGAAGTCGGTGAGCGGTTCGAGGAAGGCCTGCACCGGGCGATAGGTGCCGATGTACAGGCCCAGCGGCAGGGCGATCAGCGCCGAGGCGGCGAAACCGGCCATGACCCGGTACACGCTGATGCCGATGTCGGCGAGCAGGCCCTCCTCGCTCCACCAGCGGCCGACCCGCGCCAGCACCGCGTCCGGGCCGGGCAGGAACATCGGGTTGGAGACCCCGGCGGCGCTGGCCAGCCACCACAGCGCCAGCGGCAGCAGCAGGCCGGCGGCGGCCAGACCCCAGATCGCGCCGCGCGGCAGCTCGCCGCGGATGACCCACCAGCGCGGGCGCGGTGGCGCGACGCTGGGACGGCTTTCGGGCAGGGGTTGATGGGCGGTCATGGCGTCACCTCCTCGGCGAACAGGGGCGACTCGCGGCGCTGCCATCCGCCTGCGGGAGGCAGCGCACCGAGTTCGGCCAGCACGGCGGTAGTCAGGGCACGGTCGAGTCCGTCCGGATCGACCGTCGCCGGCAACAGGGCCTGGCCGGCGCGGCCGGCCAGGGTGGAAAGCTCGATGGCCCAGGGCGTACGGCCGCCCCGGTGGCGGCCGAAGGACAGCTCGAAGGCCAGCAGCGCCTCGGCGTCGCCCTCCACCAGCAGCGCGCTGAGCGACTCGGCTGGCGGCAGTACGGCCCCGCGCCCGGCGGCGAACAGAAAATAGTCGCCAGCCAGCAGCAGGCAGCCCTGGCGGCCGCCGTTCGCCGCGAGCCACACGCCCCAGTTGCGCCCGAGCGATTCCGGCAGGCGCTCCCAGACCTCGTGGTAGCTGCCGTCGAGGCCGTCTTCGAGCAGGTAGTCGGCGCGCTCGAAGCGCATGCGACCGATATCGTCGCGGCCGTTGGGCGGCTGGAAGTCGATCGCCCGGTGCCACTGGCAGATGTCGCCGTCGATGGCGGTGACGCCGGCGAAACCGGCCTGCAGCGCGCGCCCGGCGGCATCCCGCGGGCCGGGCTGGGGAATGCGCAGGTCGGCGAACAGGCGTGCGGTCTGCAGCCAGTACACGGCGGTGGCGGTGTCGTGCACGCCATCGGTGGTGGTCAGCAGGGTGCGCTGCCACACGCCCAGGTAAGGCTCGGGGACGGACTTCATGCGCCCTCCCACTCGGCCAGCAACGCGGCGCTGTCCAGCACGCGGCCGAAGATGCCGCCCTCCACCGCGACCATGGCCAGGGCGGCGGCGTGCAGCGCCGGGTCGGCCGAGGCGCAGGCGTCGGAGACCAGGGTGCAGGCGTAGCCGAGGTCCACCGCGCTGCGCAGGGTCGAGGACACGCAGACCTCGGTGGTCACCCCGGTGATGATCAGCTCGGTGATGCCGCGATTGCGCAGTAGCAGCTCCAGGTCGGTGGCGGCGAAAGCGCTGTAGCCGGGCTTGTCGATCACCGGCTCGCCGGGCTCGGGGCGCAGTTCGTCGATCAGGTCGTGGCCGAACTCGCCACGCACCAGCAGGCGGCCGAGCGGACCACGCCCGCCGATGGGCGCACCGGCGGCCTCGGCGCGGCGGCGCTTGAGTGCCGGCAGGTCGGACAGGTCCGGGCGGTGACCCTCGCGGGTGTGCAGCACCAGCAGGCCACGGGCGCGGGCGCCGGCCAGCAGGCGCTGGATCGCCGGGATCGGCGCGCGCAGGCGGCCGACGTCGAGGCCGGCGCGGTCGGCGTAGCCTCCCGGCGCGCAGAAATCGCGCTGCATGTCGATCACGATCAGCGCGGTGCTCACAGGGCGAACTCCTTGCGCACCGCGCTGGCGATGCCACCGGCGATGTCGGCGGCCATCAGCGCGCCCTTCTCCGCCGTCGAGCCCCTGGCCGAGGACAGCACGCCGGACGGCGGCACCCATTCGGTACGCGGCGGGTACATGTCGTAGGGCGGGAAGTCGGCCGGGCCGTCGTCGGGAATCAGGTCGAGGCGCACCAGCTGCGGCAGGTAGTGCAGCATCAGCGAGGTCTCGATCACCGCCGCGTGCTCCAGGGCGAAGCCGGGGAAGCCGTCGGGGAACACGTCGGCCAGGGTCTGCTCGGTGCAGAAGTCCCAGTGCTCCAGGCGCATCACCCGCAGCGCGCTCTGCGGCCCCAGCTCGCGGATCGCCAGCTCGATGCCCTCGGTGACGAACCACTGGTTCTCGTAGTGGCCGTCGACCAACACCAGGCGGGTCACGCCGTGGCGGGCGAACTCGCGCACGGCGTCGCGCACCAGGGCGATCAGGGTCTGCCCGTCGAGGCTGGTGGTGCCGCAGAAGTGGTTGCCGCCGCCGCACTTGGGCTGCGACTTGTAGCCGTAGGACAGCGCCGGGGCGACCAGGCCGCCGACACGCGCGGCGACGTCCTCGCAGATGGCGCTGGCAAGCAGCGCGTCGGTGCCCAGCGGCAGGTGCGGGCCGTGCTGTTCGGTGGCGCCGCAGGGCAGGAACACCACCGGCGACAGTTCGCGCACGCGGCGCGCGTATTCGACCCAGCTGAGCTGGTCCATGCGTACGGTCATGACTTGGCCTCACAGAGAACGGAAGAAGAAGGTCGGCTCGGCCGCTCGGCGAGCAGCGCGGCAAGCAGCACCAGGGCACCGCCACACCATTCGCGCAGGCCCAGCTCGCGCTCGCCGAACCAGGCGGCGGTGAGCACCGCCACCACCAGCTCGATCACCACCAGCACCGCGGCGCGGCTCGCCTCGACGTGGCTGAAGCCGTATTGCGCGGCGCCCATGGCGAGCAGCCAGAACAGGCCGAACAGGGCGATCTGCAGCCACAGGCCGGGTCCGGCCGGCGGCAGCGCGGTGTCCTGCAGCAGGCACAGCAGGCCGCCGAGCAACGCCGCGCCGACGAAGGCCACCACCGCCTTGCTGGCCAGCGGCACGCGGTCGGCGGCGCGGGTCGCCAGGTTGTTGCAGGCGAAGGCCAGGCCGGCGGACAGCGCCAGCCAGTCGCTGCCGGCGAGCGGGCGGAAGGTGTCGGCGCTGACGCCGAGGGTCAGGGCGATGCCGAGCATGGCCAGCGCCAGGGCGCCGACGCGGCTGGCGCTGAGCCGTTCGCCGAGCAGCAGCCAGCCGCCGAGCAGGCCCCACACCGGTGCCAGGTAGAACAGCAGCATGGCGCGCACCACGTCGCCCTCGGACAGCGCGCCGACCAGCCCGGCGGTGGCCCAGCCGCCGCACAGGCAGATCACCGCCAGGGCGCGACGCTGCGGCCACCAGGTGCGCTGCTGGGCGACCATGACCGGCAGCGCCACCAGGCACAGCAGGCCGTAGGTGTAGAGCACCACCGGCATGCCGCGCAGGCCCTGGCCGGCGAGGTGCTCCAGCGGCAGCCAGCCCAGGCCCCAGAAGCTGGCGCCGAGCAGCAGGACCAGCTCAGGTCTGAAGAGGGGGCGCATCTCAGCCGCCCATCCAGGCACCGCCGTTGGCGCCCAGGGTCTGGCCGTGGAAGAAGCCGGCCCCGGCCGAGGCCAGGAACAGCACGGCGGCGGCGATCTCCTCCGGACGGCCGAGGCGCCCGGCGGGGATCGCCGTCTCGCGCGCGACCATCTCCGCGCTCATGTGCTCCACCGAGACCATCGGCGTATCCACCGGGCCCGGCGCCACCGCGTTGATGCGGATGGCCGGGGCGAATTCGCGGGCCAGCGCCTTGGTCAGGCCGATCACCCCGGCCTTGGCCGCGCAGTAGGCGGCATAGCGCTCGCGGCCGATCTGGCCCAGCTCCGAGGCGATGTTGACGATGCAGCCCTCGCCGCGCGCCTGCATGTGCGCCAGAGCGTGGCGGCAGCAGCGGTACACCGCGTGCAGGTCGACCCCGAGCACCCGCGCCCACTCCTCCTCGCCGATGTCGAGGAAGGGTTTCTCCAGGATGATCCCGGCGTTGTTGACCAGGATGTCCAGGTCGTCCTCGGCGAGCACCCAGCCGAACATGTCGGCGACCTGCACCGGCGAGGCGACGTCGGCCTGCACCGCGTGCGCCCGGCCGCCATCGGCGGCGATGCGCGCCACCAGCGCGGCGGCCGCCTCGGGCTGGTCGAGGTGGTTGATCCACACCGTCGCGCCGGCGTCCGCCAGCGCCAGGACGATGGCCCGGCCGATGCCCTGGGTGGCGCCGGTGACCAGCGCGGTCTTGCCTGCCAGGGGTTTCATCAGTGCATCACCTCGCCATGGCTGACCGACAGCGCCTGGCCGGTGACGGGCGCGGCCAGCGCACTGCCGAGGAACAGGAAGGTGCCGGCCAGGTCGGCCGGGGTGAGCAGCTCGGGCACCGCCTGGGCGGCGAGGATCAGCGCCAGTTCGTCGGCCTCGCTGCGGCCGCTGGCCTGGGCCATCACCGCCAGCGAGCGCATCGCCGCGTCGGTGCCGATCCAGCCCGGGCACACCGCGTTGACGCGGATGCGCCGTGGTCCCAGCTCCCAGGCCAGCGAGCGGGTCAGGCCGATCACCGCGTGCTTGCTGGCGACGTAGGCGGAGAAACCCGGCACACCCTTGAGGCCCCAGATCGAGGCCTGGTTGATCACGCTGGCGCCGTCGCGCAACTGCCCCTGCAGGGCGCGGGTCAGGCGCAGCATCGAAGCCACGTTGTTGTCCAGCAACGCCTGCCAGCGGGCATCGGCCTCGGCGCCGGTCTCGGCCAGCGGGGTGGCGTATTCCACCCCGGCGTTGTTGATCAGCACGTCCAACGGCAGGTGGCCGCGCCGCTCGACGTAGGCCGCCACGGCGGCGCTGTCGCCCAGCTCGACGCAGGTCCAGGCCACGTCGGTCAGCGGCGCCAGTTCGTCGGCCACCGCGGCCAGCGCCTCGGCGTTGCGGTCGAGCAGTTCCAGGGTCGCGCCCTGCTCGGCGAAGGCCCGCGCCAGGCCGCGGCCGATGCCGCTGGCGGCGCCGGTGAGCAGTACGCGCTTGCCACGATAGTCGATCATCGTCACACCGCCGTCAGGAAGGACACGCCGACCGCGCCGTAAAAGCCGTCCGCGCGCTGCGCGCCGCTCGGCTCGACCGCGCCATAGTTGTCATCGACGACCCGGCGCAGGCGGTGCTGGTGGAAGCTCTTGAGCAGCAGGCGCATCGGCAGCACCTGGCCGTAGTCGTCGCCGTACAGCTCATGGTGCAGCCTGCGCAGGCGGTACCAGGGCGCCACCGGCTTCTCGTGGTGGGCGTTGTGGTAGGCGAAGTTGAGGAGCAGCAGGTCGAGCACCGGCCAGCGCACCGAGACCACGTTGGTGTAGGTGTTCATCTGCTCGTAGGCGCGGTCGCGCTGCTTGTCGGCGGGGATCTTGCCGCCGTCCTCGAGCACCGCGAAGGCGTCGTAGGTGTGCTGATAGGCATCGGTGAAACGCAGCACGGTGAGCATGATCGACCAGGCCACGAAGTAGAGGATCGCCGCCTTCGGTGACACCGCCGCGAGCAGGCCGAACAGCGCCAGGCGCACCAGCAGGGTCAGCGCCACCTTGCGCCGGTGCGCGCGGTGCTTCTCGTTGGTGGTGATGAACGGCAGCACGATCACGTACCAGTGCATGATCAGCTCCACCGCCGGCACGTAGGCCCATTCGGCGGCCAGCACCAGCCCGCGCAGCCAGCCCGGGCACTTCTGGTTGAGGAACTGCTTGGTGTCGAAGGTGATCACGTCGGCGCGGTCGACGTGGTGGCGCATGTGCTTCTTGCGCAGGTCCTGGAAGCCGGCATAGCAGCTGCCGCAGATCCAGCTGGCGACCTCGCCGGCCCACTCGTTGTGCTTGGGCTTGGCGAAGATGGTGCCGTGGGCGAACTCGTGGATCAGGTAGGCGGCGACGATCATCGCGTGGCCGAGCAGCAGGGTGCCGGCGGCGTTGAGCAGCCAGCTGTCGGCCAGCAGCAGGCCGATACCGAGCGCGTAGCCGCCGAGGGCGTAGGCGATGGCCAGGCTGTTGGGCACGCGGCCGTCGGCATAGCGGTAGATCTGGGTGGACATGGGTTCCTCCGGATACCGGTTGGCGTCATGGGCGACGGGATAGCCCGGCGCCTCTTTCATCCTCGTCATTCCCGCGTGGGCGGGAATCCAGTTGCGTTGCCTGGCTGGGTCCCCGCCTGCGCGGGGAAGACGGCCTGGGGCAACGCAGGGCGGCGTGGATAACCGCCCTTCTTGCATCCTCGTCATTCCCGCGCAGGCGGGAATCCAGTGCGTTGCCTGGCTGGGGCCCCGCCTGCGCGGGGACGACGGCCTGGGGCAACACAGGGGCGATGTGGATAACCGCCTTCTTGCATCCTCGTCATTCCCGCGCAGGCGGGAATCCAGTGGCGTCGCCTGACTGGGTCCCCGCCTGCGTGGGGAAGACGGCCTGGGGCAGCGCAGGGGCGGGGTTGATAACCGCCCCTCTTGCATCCTCGTCATTCCCGCGCAGGCGGGAATCCAGTGCGCTGCCTGCCTGGGTCCCCGCCTGCGCGGGGAAGACGACCTGGGGCAACGCAGGGGCGGGGTGGGTAACCGCCCTTCTTTCATCCTCGTCATTCCCGCGCAGGCGGGAATCCAGTGGCGTCGCCTGGCTGGGTCCCCGCTTACGCGGGGATGACGGTGGTGGAGTGGCCAGGCGAGCCTTTGCCGTTACTTGGCCAGGGCCTCGACGAACTGGGCGTCGAAGGTGCTGGCGAAGTCGGGGATGGCGGGAATCTGGCCGTTATCCTTGAGCAGCTTGCCGATCACCGCGCCGCTGCCGAAGAACGAGCTGGTGGCCTCGGACGGCTCGAAGTTCTTGCCCATCTCGGCCAGCGGGATGTTGTACACGCCGCTCATCTGCTCCTTGGCTTCCTCGGCGCTGACGCCGAGCACCTTGCCGATGATCCCGGCGGCCTCCTCCGGGTGGCTCTGCATGTAGGCCAGGCCGTCCAGGTAGCCCTGCATCAGCGCCTTGATCGCCGCCGGGCGCTTGGCGATGACCTTCTCGTCGAACACCAGCACGTCGGTGATCAGGCCGGGAGCGTCCTTGGAGGAGTACACGACGTGGAACTTGTCGCCGGGCATGCCGAGGATCTGCGACACGTTCGGCTCGTAGGTCACGCCCACCGGCAGGCTGCCGCTGGCCATCGCGCCGGGGATGCCCTCGGGGGTCATGTTCACCGGGCTGATGTCCTTCTCCGACAAGCCGTTGCTCTTCAGCGCGTAGGCCAACAGGAAGTCGGACGGCGACAGCGGGTTGAAGCCGACCTTCTTGCCCTTGAAGTCGGCCACCGAGGCGACCGACTTGTCGGCGACGATGGCATCGCCGCCGTTGGAGAAGTCGATGGGCATCACCACCCGGTGCTTGAGGCCCTTGGCCACGCCGCCGACCACCTGGTCGTAGGTCAGCATGCCGCCGTCGAGGGCGTTGCCGGCCAGCGCCGAGGGGATCAGCGCCGGGTCGTTGAAGAACTGCAGTTCGACCTTGAGATCGTGGGCCTTGTACAGGTCGAGGGCGTCGGCGACGTAGAACGGGCCGTAGCCGGCCCACACCACGGTGCCGATCTTCATCTTCTCGACGGCCTGGGCAGAAAGCGGAAGCAGGGCGGCGAGGCTGGCGAAGCAGGCGCCGAGGAGGGTCTTGCGCAGGAAACGCGGGGACAGCATCGGGTTCATGGCATTGCTCCTACACGTGGGGAATCGGGCACGGGATGACGTCACGTCTCCCGGGCTTTTCTCCCGCCGTGTAGCCCTGCTCCCTAGGGCCGGAAAACTCTCGGACCAGCCATCCACTGCCGTGGACCGGAACCCTAGTTCGCCTGTGATGCAACTCCGATGTGCAAATCGTCATGAGCGCCAGCCGACTGCGGCCGGCGCGGGTGACTCATCCCGTTCGGGGAGGATTTTGCAAGTCCGGTGCCAGGCATCGGAAATCTGCCGGAGCAGTTAAGAAAATCGCCGGCATTCAGGGACTTGCGTCCGCGATGCCGGCGTGGGCGATGTGCCGCGCGCGGGCCGGCGGGCGAGCGTGGGCGCACCACCGGCTGGCAGGCGCCTGTTTTCAGTGCGCGCCGCGGTGAGGCGATTCGGGGAGTGGAGCCGGTTGGGCTATTCGCCGCCGACGGCGAAGTTGGGCAGGCTGTCCACCGGCTGGGCGAAGTCGAACGGGATGGACTCCAGCGCCAGGCCGATGTTGCGCTGCACCACGAAGTGCAGGTGCGGGCCGGTGCTGTTGCCGGTGTTGCCGGAGCGGGCGATCTGGCTGCCGGCCTCGACCCACTGGCCTTCGCTGACTTCCACCGAGCCGCGCATCAGGTGCAGGTAGACGCCCATGGTGCCGTCGTCGTGCAGGATGCGCACGTAGTTGCCGGAGGGGTTGTTGCCGCGCCCGCTCTGCTGGTTCTCGGTCTTCACCACCGTGCCGCGGCGCGCCGCGACGATCGGCGTGCCCTCGGGCATGGCGATGTCCATGGCGTAGCGCCCCTTGGGCGTGAAGTGGCTGTACTTGCCGTTGGCCCCCTGGGTCAGGCGGAACGGGCCGCCGCGCCAGGGCAGCGGGTAGTTGTACAACTGCGGCAGCTGGCGCGGATCGCCCATGGCGTAGCGCAGCTTCGGCTTGTAGCTCATGGGCTTGTCGCCCTCGCGCGGGGCGAGGGTCGCCAGGCGAATGGCGCTGCGCGGCGGCAGCACCCAGCGGATCGGCTCGTCCGGCGCGCCCACGGCGTTGACCACCGCGTCCAGGCGCAACTCGACCTCCACCGGCGCGTACAGGTCGTTGCGCACCTGCAGGGTCTCGCCGCCGTCGTGCTTCTTGGTCTCCAGCTTCACCTGGCTGTCCAGCTTCTCGACCATGCGGTCGCGGAACACCAGCACCTGGGCGCCAGGCATGGCCTTGTCGCTATAGGTCACGGTGCCGTGCTTGTCGACATACTTGTAGATGGTCAGCGCACTGGCCTGGCCGGCGAGCAGCAGCAATGCGCCGAAAACGAATGAACGCCCTAGCATAACTTCGAATGTGTCGTTGAATCCCCGGGATCGGCAAGACTAGCAGCGCGGCGGGGAGCATGCGAGCACCGGGGCGCCAGGCTGCGAGGAAATCCACACCCGCCGACGAAAGGCGCTCAATCCGACCTTGGTCGAACTGGCACGGCCGGACCCAGCCCCTAGACTCCGCCGCTGTTCTTTCCGCCGCCGAGTAAGCCCCCATGTATTCTGATCGCGTGCGCCTGCCAGCCCTGCTGGACAAGCTGATGAGTGCGGCCGAGGCCGCGGCCCTGATCGAAGACGGCATGACCGTCGGCATGAGCGGCTTCACCCGCGCCGGCGAGGCCAAGGCGGTGCCCCGCGCGCTGGCCGAGCGGGCCAAGGCCCAGCCGCTGCGGATCAGCCTGATGACCGGCGCCAGCCTGGGCAACGACCTCGACAAGCAGCTCACCGAGGCCGGCGTGCTGGCCCGGCGCATGCCGTTCCAGGTCGACTCGACCCTGCGCAAGGCGATCAACGACGGCAGCGTGATGTTCATCGACCAGCACCTGTCCGACACCGTCGAGCAGATCCGCAACCTGCAGCTGAAGAAGCCGGACATCGCGGTGATCGAGGCGGTGGCCATCACCGAGGAAGGCCACATCGTGCCGACCACCTCCGTGGGCAACTCGGCCAGCTTCGCGATCTTCGCCGACAAGGTGATCGTCGAGATCAACCTGGCGCACAACCCCAACCTCGAAGGCCTGCACGACATCTATATCCCGACCTACCGGCCGACGCGCACGCCGATCCCGCTGGTGCGCGCCGACCAGCGCATCGGCAGCGGCGCCATCCCGATCCCGCCGGAGAAGATCGTCGCCATCGTCGTTACCGACCAGGCCGACTCCTACTCCACGGTCACCCCGCCGGACGCCGACACCCAGGCCATCGCCGACCACCTGATCGCCTTCTTCGGCCGCGAGGTCGAGGCCGGCCGCCTGCCGAAGAACCTCGGCCCGCTGCAGGCCGGCATCGGCAGCATCGCCAACGCGGTGATGTGCGGCCTGCTGGAATCGCCTTTCGAGGACCTGGTGATGTACTCCGAGGTGCTGCAGGACTCCACTTTCGAGCTGATCGACGCCGGCAAGATGCGCTTCGCCTCCGGCTGCTCGATCACCCTGTCGGCACGCTGCAACGAGCGGGTGTTCGGCAACCTGGAGCGCTACAAGGACAAGCTGGTGCTGCGCCCGCAGGAAATCTCCAACCACCCCGAGCTGGTGCGCCGGCTGGGCATCATCGGCATCAACACCGCGCTAGAGTTCGACCTGTACGGCAACGTCAACTCCACCCACGTGGGCGGCACCCGGATGATGAACGGCATCGGCGGATCCGGCGATTTCGCCCGCAACGCCCACCTGGCGATCTTCGTCACCAAATCCATCGCCAAGGGCGGCGCGATCTCCAGCGTGGTGCCGATGGTCAGCCACGTGGACCACAGCGAGCACGACGTCGACATCCTGGTCACCGAGCAGGGCCTGGCCGATCTGCGCGGCCTGGCGCCGCGCGAGCGCGCCCGGGCGATCATCGACAACTGCGTGCACCCGGACTTCCGCGGCCCGCTGAACGACTACTTCGCCCGCGCCTGCGATCGCGGCGGCCACACCCCGCACCTGCTGCGCGAGGCGCTGCAGTGGCACATCAACCTGGAAGAAACCGGACGCATGATGGCGAGCTGATTTCGGGCCTCGGCCCGGATGCCCGAAGCCGCTTCCGCCACGACCGGAAGCGGCTTTTTTTATCGATGGCCGGTGCCGTAGGGTGCGCCGTGCGCACCAATGGCGCCGAGACGGTGCGCACGGCGCACCCTACGGAAGTGCAGCGGGGTTACGCGCCCGGGACGAAGTGCTTCTGCGCGGTGCCGCGGGCGATCAGGCGGGACAGGTAGTCGAGCTTCTGCGGGTCGCGGTCGACGAACTTGAAGGTCAGCTGCAGCCATTCGCTGTCCGGCTTCGGCTCCAGGGCCGCCACGGCGTGCAGGTAGCCATTGAGGCGCGCGGTCTCGGCGGCCTCGCCCTGCTCCAGGTCGAGCACGGCGCTCTCCAGCACCTGGGGCAGCTGCTCGGTGCGCCGGACCACCAGCAGGGCCTCCTTGAGGCTCAGCGCCTTGATCACGCAGGCCATGCTGCCGGAGGGCAGGCGCAACTGGCCCTGGCCACGGCCGCCGCTGCTGGCCGAGGGCTTCGATGCGCTGGCGGGGGCCGGGGCGGGCGCCGCCCTGGGCGCGGCGGCCGGCTTGGCGGCGGGTTGTACCACCTCGGCCTTGCCGCCGGTCAGGGCGGCCAGGGAGTCGTTGGCGAAGGCGCCGCTGCTGAGCATCTTCGGCGGCGCGCTGGCGGCCAGGGCCTGCAGCTTGCCGGCGCGGTGCAGGGCCTTCTTGACCTTGGTCACCAGCTGGTCGTTGGAGAAGGGCTTGCCGATGTAGTCGGAGACGCCGGCCTGGATGGCCTGCACCACGTTCTCCTTGTCGCCGCGACTGGTGACCATGATGAACGGGGTGGTCTTGAGTTCGTCCTGCTCGCGGCACCAGGTGAGCAGTTCGAGGCCGGACAGCTCCGGCATTTCCCAATCACAGAGGATCAGGTCGGCCGGCTGGCGGGCGAGCATCTGCTGGGCCTTGCGGCCGTTGATCGCTTCGTCGATCTGGATGCCGGGGAAGTGGTCGCGCAGGCCCTTCTTCACCAGATCACGGATAAAGGTGGCGTCGTCCACCACCAGCACACTGACTTTGCTCATCGACCACTCCCGACAACGATGCCGACAAGCATAGCTGCGGATGGTGGCTCAAGGCCAACGAGTCGCCCCGATGGTCGTCCGGGCGGCACGAAGCCGCCCGGCAACCTCACTCGCTCTTGCCGCCCTGCACTTCTTCCTGCATGCGCGCCAGCCCCATGTGGCGCACGTCGGTGCCGCGCACCAGGTAGATGACGAGCTCGGCGATGTTGCGCGCGTGGTCGCCGATGCGCTCCAGCGAACGCAGCACCCAGATGATCGACAGCACGCGGGTGATCGAACGCGGGTCTTCCATCATGTAGGTGACCAGTTCGCGCAGGGCGCTCTTGTACTCGCGGTCGATGGTCTTGTCGTACTGGGCCACGGACAGGGCCAGTTCGGCGTCGAAACGGGCGAAGGCGTCCAGCGACTCCTGCACCATCTTGCGCACCTGGTCGCCGATGTGGCGCACCTCGACGTAGCCGCGCGGCGCCTCGCCGCTCTCGCACAGCTCGATGGCGCGCTTGGCGATCTTCGAGGCCTCGTCGCCGATGCGCTCGAGGTCGATCACCGACTTCGACACGCTGATGATCAGGCGCAGGTCGGAGGCGGCCGGTTGGCGGCGGGCGAGGATGCGCAGGCATTCCTCGTCGATGTTGGTTTCCATCTGGTTGATCTGGTCGTCGATCTCGCGCACCTGCTGGGCCAGGCCGGAGTCGGCCTCGATCAGCGCGGTGACCGCGTCGTTGACCTGCTTCTCGACCAGGCCGCCCATCGCCAGGAGGTGGCTGCGCACTTCCTCCAGCTCGGCGTTGAACTGCTGGGAGATGTGATGGGTGAGGCTGTCTTTGTTGATCATCTTGGTCGCTCCGCGAGCTTCAAGCTGCAAGCTTCAAGCCGCAAGTTAATCGTCGTCGAGGTCGCGCTTCCTTGCCGCTTGAAGCTTGCGGCTTGCAGCTGCCGTTAGCCGTAACGGCCGGTGATGTAGTCTTCCGTCTGTTTCTTCGCCGGGTTGGTGAACAGCGTGTCGGTATCGCCGAACTCGATCAGCTTGCCCATGTACATGAACGCGGTGTAGTCGGAGACGCGCGCCGCCTGCTGCATGTTGTGGGTGACGATGACGATGGTGTACTTGCTCTTCAGCTCGTAGATCAGCTCCTCGACCTTGAGGGTGGAGATCGGGTCGAGCGCCGAGCAGGGTTCGTCGAGCAGCAGCACTTCCGGCTGCACCGCCACGGTACGGGCGATCACCAGGCGCTGCTGCTGGCCGCCGGACAGACCGAGGGCGGAGTCGTGCAGGCGGTCCTTCACTTCGTCCCACAGGGCGGCGCTCTTCAGCGCCCACTCCACGGTCTCGTCGAGCACGCGCTTCTGGTTCACGCCCTGGATGCGCAGGCCGTAGACCACGTTCTCGTAGATGCTCTTGGGGAACGGGTTGGGCTTCTGGAACACCATGCCGACGCGGCGGCGCAGCTCGGCGACGTCCACGCCCTTCTTGTAGATGTCGTGGCCATCGAGGCGGATCTCGCCTTCCACGCGGCAGCCGTCGACCAGGTCGTTCATCCGGTTGAAGGTGCGCAGCAGGGTCGACTTGCCGCAGCCGGACGGGCCGATGAAGGCGGTCACGCGCTGCTTGGGGATGTTCATCGACACGTCGAACAGCGCCTGCTTGTCGCCGTAGAACAGGTTGAGGCCGGGCACTTCCAGGGCGACGGTCTCGTCCGCCAGGTTGAGGCCCTGCTTCTGCCGGCCGAGGGCGGCCATGTCGATACCGTGGGTGTGTACTTCGTGTTGCATATGCTCACTCCGTTCGCAGCTGCAAGCTGCAAGCTATAAGCCACAAGTCAAGCCGCGCTTCTACTTGAAGCTTGCGGCTTGAGGCTTGCAACTGCCGTTAGTGATCCAGCGCCTTGTACTTCTCGCGCAGGTGGTTGCGGATGAACACGGCGCTCAGGTTGAGCAGCGCGATCACCAGCACCAGCAGCAGCGCGGTGGCGTACACCAGCGGCCGGGCGGCCTCGACGTTGGGGCTCTGGAAGCCGACGTCGTAGATGTGGAAGCCCAGGTGCATGATCTTCTGGTCCAGGTGCAGGTACGGGTAGTTGCCGTCCACCGGCAGCGCCGGGGCCAGCTTGACCACGCCGACCAGCATCAGCGGCGCCACTTCGCCGGCGGCGCGGGCCACGGCGAGGATCATGCCGGTCATCATGGCCGGGCTGGCCATCGGCAGCACCACCTTCCACAGGGTCTCGGCCTTGGTCGCGCCGAGCGCCAAGGAGCCTTCGCGCAGGGCGCGCGGGATGCGCGCCAGGCCTTCCTCGGTGGCGACGATCACCACCGGCACCGCGAGGATCGCCAGGGTCAGCGAGGCCCACATCAGGCCCGGCGTGCCGAAGGTCGGCGCCGGCGCGGCCTCGGCGAAGAACAGCCGGTCGATCGAGCCGCCTAGCACGTAGACGAAGAAGCCCAGGCCGAACACGCCGTAGACGATGGCCGGCACGCCGGCCAGGTTGTTCACGGCGATGCGGATGATGCGGGTCAGCGGGCCCTGCTTGGCGTACTCGCGCAGGTAGATGGCCGCCAGCACGCCGAACGGGGTGACGATCACGGCCATGATCAGGGTCATCATCACGGTGCCGAAGATGGCCGGGAAGATGCCACCCTCGGTGTTGGCCTCGCGCGGCTCGTCGCTGACGAACTCCCACAGCTTGGCGAAGTAGAAGCCCAGCTTGGCGCCGACGCCCATGGCGTTCGGCTGGAAGGCGCGGACCACCTTGCTCAGGGCGATCTCCTGCTCGCGACCGTCGACGGTCTTCACCGTCACGCTGTCGCGGGCGAGCTGCTGATTCAGCTCGACCAGCTTGCCCTCCAGCACCTTGTAGCGGGCATCCAGCTCGGCGCGCTGGGCGTCGAGGTCGGCCTGGGCGGCGGCGTCCAGGCGGTCCCTCAGCTCCAGACGGCGACCTTCGAGGCGCAGCTGTTCGAGGCCATGGTTGATGTGGCCGATCTCCTTCTTCTCCAGCCGCACCAGTTGCGCGTGCAGGTCGTCGACTCGGGCGATGCGGTTCTGCAGCTCGCCCCAGGCGTTATCGCCACGGGCGACCACCTGGCCGCCTTCCTTGACGTCGACCAGGTAGCCGTAGAAGTTGCCCCACTCGCGGCGCTCCATGACCACCAGGTTCTCCGGGGTGCGCGGCTCGCTCGTCCATTCGGCCACCACCCAGCTGAAGTCGGCGCCGTAGACCTCGCGGTTGCCGACCTTGAACAGCTCGCGGGTCATGAACTCGCCGCCCTTCACATCCACCGGCATGCCGGCGGCGGCCAGGCGGGCGCGCGGCACCTGTTCTTCCTGCACTAGCTCGCCGGCCATGACGCGGGCGGCCTCGCCCGGCACCTGGTACCTGGCCTCGACCACGTCGGCGGGCCAGAAGTGGCCCAGGCCGCGCACGGCGATCACGGCGAGCAGGCCGATGGTCATGATCACGGCGATGGACACGCCGCTGGCGGTCATCCAGACCCAGGGCGAACCACTCTTGAACCAGGTACTGAAGTTTTGCTCTTTGGTTTTCACGGACGTCTACCTTCCCCAGTTCTCAGAGCGACGCATATTTCTTGCGCAGGCGGGTGCGGATCAGCTCCGCCAGGGTGTTCATCACGAAGGTGAAGGCCAGCAACACCAGCGCCGAGAGGAACAGCACGCGGTAGTGGGTACTGCCCACCTCGGATTCCGGCATCTCCACCGCCACGTTGGCGGCCAGGGTGCGCAGGCCCTGGAAGATGTTCATGTCCATGATCGGCGTGTTGCCGGTGGCCATCAGCACGATCATGGTCTCGCCCACCGCGCGGCCCATGCCAATCATCAGCGCCGAGAAGATGCCCGGGCTGGCGGTGAGGATCACCACGCGGGTCAGGGTCTGCCAGGGCGTGGCGCCCAGAGCCAGGGAGCCGAAGGTGAGGCTCTTGGGCACGCTGAACACGGCGTCCTCGGCGATCGAGTAGATGTTCGGGATCACCGCGAAGCCCATGGCCAGGCCCACCACCAGGGCGTTGCGCTGGTCGAAGGCGATGCCGAGGTCGTTGCTGATCCACAGGCGCATGTCGCCGCCGAAGAACCAGTTCTCCAGGTGGCCGCTCATGCTCAGGGCGAAGGCGCCGATCATCAGGATCACCGGGATCAGCAGCGCCGCTTCCCAACCGTCCGGGATCACCAGGCGGATGCGCTCCGGCAGGCGGCTCCACAGGTAGGCGGTCAGCAGCACGCCGATCGGCGTCAGCAACAGCAGGCTGAAGATGCCCGGCAGGTGGCCTTCCACGTAGGGCGCCAGGAACAGGCCGGCGAAGAAGCCGAGGATCACCGTCGGCAACGCTTCCATCAGCTCGATCACCGGCTTGACCTTGCGACGCATGGACGGCGCCATGAAGTAGGCAGTGTAGATCGCCGCGCAGATGGCCAGCGGGGCGGCCAGGAGCATGGCGTAGAAGGCGGCCTTGAGGGTGCCGAAGGTCAGCGGCGCCAGGCTCATCTTCGGTTCGAAGTCGGTGTTGGCGGAGGTGGACTGCCAGACGTGGCGGGGCTCGTCATAGCTCTCGTACCAGACCTTGCCCCACAGCGAACTCCAGGAAATCTCCGGGTGCGGGTTGTCGATGACGAAGCGCTGCAGCTGGCCGCCGGACTCGACCAGCACGCGGTTGGCGCGCGGCGACAGGGCGGCGACACCGGCGCCCTCGGCGACCTTCTCGGTCAGCAGGGTGCGGTGCGCGGTGCTGTGGAAGATGCCCAGGCGGCCTTCGGCATCCAGCGCCAGGAAGCCCTTGCGGCGCTCCTCGGGGAGGATCTGGGTGATGGCCGCCTTGCCCAGCTGGAAGCCACGGATGTGGGTCAGCGCGGCCTTGCCGTCGCCGTCGCGGACCATGAACCACTGGCCGATGCCGCCCTTGCTGTCGCCGATCATCAGCGAGATGCCGCCGAGCAGCGGGTTGACCGTGGTCACCTCGGCATCGCCGTTGAGCAGCTTGTAGCGCCCGTTGAGGGTCTTGCTGCGCAGGTCGAAGACGTCGGCGGTGGCCTTGCCGTTGATCACGAACAGCCACTGCTGGCGCGGGTCGATGATCATCGCCTTGATCGGCTCGGCGATCTGCGGCAGGGCGATGCGCTCCTCGCTGAGGGTCACCTCGCCGGTCATCAGGTTCTCTTCGCGGCCGAGCGCCAGCAGCTGCAGCTCGGCGCCGGTGGAGCCGCTGAGCATCAGGTTGCTGCCGTTCTGGCTGATCGCCACGTGCTCCAGCGGCCGGCCCTGGGCGTCGAGGGTGATGGGCGCCTCGCCGAACGGGTAATCCAGCTCGGGGGTGATGGTCTTGACGTTGTCCGGGTAGGTCACCTTGTAGGCGTGCTCGAACACCAGCACCTGGCCGTTGGACAGGCCGAGCACCACACGGCGGCTGCCGGGCTGGTCCTGGCTGACCGAAGCGATGCTGCTGCCTTCCGGCAGGGCCAGCTGGTAGGCGTTCATCGGCTTGCCATCGCGCAGACCGAAGAACTGCACCTGGCCACTGCGGCTCAGGCGCATGGCCACCTTGTTCTGCTCCTCGACGGAGAGCAGCAGCGCCTCGCCCTGGCCGGCCAGCCAGGCCGGCTGCTGGGCATCGCGCGCCTCCATGTCGGCACCGCCGAAGATCGGCGCGACGACATAGGCGAGGTAGAAGAAGATCAGGGTGATGCACGCCAGCACCGCCAGACCGCCGATGGACACGTACCAGCGTGCCATGCGGTCCTTGAGGGCGCGGATGCGGCGCTTGCGCAGCAGGGCGGGTGTGTTGAAATCCACCCTTTGGTTGTTCGCGGAGGCGCTCATGCTGTTGTTGGCCAGGTCATTCATGAGGAGTTCTCGGGCGCGGCGGACACAGCCCGCTCAATGTGAGGTACTTCAATCTATCCGTCTTGTGTGACAGAAAAATTACAGCACGGTGACGCGACGACGCCCGCGACTCGGGAAGAGTAGCGGGCGTTGCGCTCCCTCTCCCTCTGGGAGAGGGCTGGGGTGAGGGGCTATAGGGCAACACGAAGCACCCTCACCCCCGGCCCCTCTCCCAGAGGAAGAGGGGAGTTTCTTACAGACCCAGTTCCTGCTTGGCCTTGTCGATGACCTTGGCCGGCAGCGGGATGTAGCCGTCCTTGACCACGACTTCCTGACCCTGCTTGGACAGGACGAGCTTGAGGAACTCGGCGTCCAGCGGGCTCAGCGGCTTGTTCGGCGCCTTGTTCACGTAGACGTAGAAGAAGCGGGCCAGCGGGAACTTGCCTGCCAGGGCGTTTTCTTCGGAAGCCTCGAACGCCTCACCGCCCTTCTTCGACAGGGGCACGGCGCGGACGCTGGCGGTCTTGTAGCCGATGCCCGAGTAGCCGATGGCGTTGACGGTGCTGGAGATGGACTGCACCACCGAGGCCGAACCCGGCTGCTCGTTGACGTTGGACTTGAAGTCGCCTTTGCACAGGGCTTCTTCCTTGAAGTAACCGTAGGTGCCGGATACCGAGTTGCGACCGAACAGCTGGATCGGCTTGCTCGCCCACTCGCCGGTCAGGCCCAGGTCGCCCCAGGTCTTGATGTCCTGGGCGCCGCCGCACAGGCGGGTGCTGGAGAAGATGGCGTCGACCTGGGCGATGTCCAGGGACTTGATCGGGTTGTCCTTGTGCACGAACACGGCCAGGGCATCGATGGCGACCGGCACGGCGGTCGGCTTGTAGCCGTACTTCTCTTCGAAGGCCTGCAGCTCGTTGTCCTTCATCGGACGGGACATCGGGCCCAGGTTGGCGGTACCTTCGGTCAGAGCGGGCGGCGCGGTGGAGGAACCGGCGGCCTGGATCTGGATGTTCACGTTCGGGTAC
Organism: Pseudomonas sp. GD04015; assembly: GCF_029837675.1. Lineage (NCBI taxonomy): Bacteria > Pseudomonadati > Pseudomonadota > Gammaproteobacteria > Pseudomonadales > Pseudomonadaceae > Pseudomonas > Pseudomonas sp. GD04015. Next base: position 229,130 of record NZ_JAOEEE010000004.1, read on the forward strand.
TGCTTCTTGTATTCCTCGGCCCACAGGGTCATCAGGTTGGCCAGGGAGTCGGAACCCACGCTGGACAGGTTGCCCGAGACACCGGTGGTCTTTTCGTAGCCGGGGATGGCCGGGTCGACGGCGGCGAACGCGGTTGCAGCGCCTACGCCGGCGGCGGCGAAGGTCAGGGCCGCCATCAAACGCTTGAGTTTCATGCCTTGCTCCTAGCAGGAAGGGGTTGGATGGAACGGGGCCCAGTATCTGCAGGCCTGATGAACACTCTATGAACGGAATATGACAATTGGATGAATGGCCATCATGGCTGTCGAAAAAATTCCGCACCCCGTCCATCCCGGAGATCGCTCCATGAATCGTCTGCACCTGCTGTCCGTCACCGCCCTGGCGCTCGCCTGCAGCGCCTGCGGCGAGCAAGCTGCCCTCAACGTGAGCGACGGCACCGGCACCGACCCGCGGCTGCCCGAGCCGAACGAGACCCTGCTGCCGACCGTCAACATCGCCCCCGCCCGGGGCTGGGCCGAGGGCGCCACGCCGGTGGCGGCGCAGGGCACCCGGGTGAATGCCTTCGCCGAGAACCTGGACCACCCACGCTGGCTGTACGTGCTGCCCAACGGCGACGTGCTGGTGGCCGAGAGCAACGCGCCGAAGACCGACAAGCCGTTTAGCCTCAAGGGCTGGGTCTCCGGCCTGGTGATGAAACGCGCGGGCGCCGGGGTGCCCAGCGCCGACCGCATCACCCTGCTGCGCGACACCGATGGCGACGGCGTCGCCGACCTGCGCACGGCATTCCTGGAAAACCTGCACTCGCCCTTCGGCATGGCCCTGGTCGGCAACGACTTCTACGTGGCCAACGCCGACGCCCTGATGCGCTTCCCCTACACCGAGGGCGAGACCCGGATCGACGCCGCGCCGGAGAAGGTCACCGACCTGCCCGCCGGCATCAACCACCACTGGACCAAGAACGTCATCGCCAGCCAGGACGGCAGCCGGCTCTACGTCACGGTCGGCTCCAACAGCAACGTCGGCGAGAACGGCATGGAGGCCGAGGAAGGCCGCGCGGCGATCTGGGAAGTGGACCGCGCCAGCGGCGAGAAGCGCCTGTTCGCCGGCGGCCTGCGCAACCCCAATGGCCTGGCCTGGGAACCGCAGACTGGCGCACTATGGACGGCGGTCAACGAGCGCGACGAGATCGGCAGCGACCTGGTGCCGGACTACATCACCTCGGTGCGCGACGGCGGCTTCTACGGCTGGCCCTACAGCTACTACGGCCAGCACGTCGACCAGCGTGTCCAGCCGCAGCGCCCGGAACTGGTGGCCAAGGCGCTGGTGCCTGACTACGCCCTGGGACCGCACACCGCCTCATTGGGAATCGCCTTCGGCCAGGGCGGCGCGCTGCCGGCGTTTCAGGACGGCCTGTTCGTCGGCCAGCACGGCTCGTGGAACCGCAAGCCGCACAGCGGCTACAAGGTTATCTTCGTGCCCTTTGCCGACGGCAAACCCAGCGGCCCGCCGGTCGACGTGCTCGGCGGCTTCCTCGATGAAGACGGCGACGCCCAGGGGCGGCCGGTCGACGTCAAGCTCGACAAACAGGGCGCGCTGCTGGTGACCGACGACGTCGGCAACAAGGTCTGGCGGGTGACCCCCGCCCGGTGAGACAACGCCCGCTCAGCGGCGCTGCCGGAGCAGGTACAGGCCGATCAGCATCGCCAGGCCGCACAGCGCCGCCACGTAGTAGGCCGGGCCAAGCGGGTCCCACTTCATCAGCAGGGCCACCACCATCGGCGTCAGCCCGCCGAAGATGGCGTATGCCAGGTTGTAGGAGAACGACAGCCCGGAGAAGCGCACCACCGGCGGGAAGGCCTTGACCATCACGTAGGGCACCGCGCCGATGGTGCCGACCAGCAGGCCTGTCACCGCGTACAACGGGAACAGCCAGTCCGGGTGCGACGCGAGGCGGGTGTAGAAGGTCCAGGAGCTGAGCGCCAGCAGCAGGCCGCCGACCAGGAAGGTACGCCCCGCGCCGAAGCGGTCGGCCGCCATGCCGGAGAGGATGCAGCCCAGGGTCAGGCAGACGATGGCCAGGCTGTTGGCCCGCAGCGCGGTAGCGGCATCGAAGCCGTACACGGTCTGCAGCACGGTCGGTGTCATCAGGATCACCACCACGATGCCGGCCGACAGCACCCAGGTCAGCAGCATCGACAGCACGATGGCCGAGCGGTGCTCGCGCAGCACGGTCTTCAGCGGCACCTCGTCGGCCAGCGCCTTGCGCTGCTGCAGCTCGGCGAACACCGGCGTCTCGTGCAGCCACTGGCGCAGGTAGACGGAGAACAGGCCGAACACCCCGCCGATCAGGAAAGGGATGCGCCAGGCCCAGTCGAGCACTTCGGCCGGGCTGTAGACGGTGTTGATCAGGGTCGCCATTAGCGAGCCGAGCAGGATGCCGAAGGTCAGCCCCGAGGTCAGGGTGCCGCATGCGTAGCCGATATGGCGCGGCGGTACATGTTCGGCGACGAACACCCAGGCGCCCGGCACCTCGCCGCCGATCGCCGCGCCCTGGATCACGCGCAGGCCGAGCAGCGCCAACGGCGCCCAGATGCCGATCTGCGCGTAGGTCGGCAACAGGCCCATGATCAGCGTCGGCACCGCCATCATGAAGATGCTCAGGGTGAACATGCGCTTGCGCCCGAGCAGGTCGCCGAAGTGGGCCATGATGACGCCGCCCAGCGGCCGCGCCAGGTAGCCGGCGGCGAAGATGCCGAAGGTCTGCAGCTGGCGCAGCCATTCCGGCATCTCGGCCGGGAAGAACAGCTTGCCGACCACCGCCGCGAAGAACACGAAGATGATGAAGTCGTAGAACTCCAGGGCCCCGCCGAGGGCGGAAAGCGAGAGGGTCTTGTAGTCGCTGCGGTTGAGAGGGCGCGCCACGGGCGCGAGGCTGGCATGCTCGGCGGACATAGAGGCTTCGTTGTTTTATTAGAGGGGCAAGGGCTGCGGCACGATAGCAAATCGCGTTCCGCGCCGCAGCTTTCGGCGGCAAAAGCGGGACCGCACGGTCGTCCTTTGACGCCGGCCTCTATATACTGCGCACGACCCGTCTACGGCGGGGCATGGCCAGCCATCGAACAGCCAACGATAAGAATCCACCAGCGGGGCCCCGCACATGATCGAACTCGAACAGGAAGACCCCATCCCCCAGGGCGATCTGGCCCTTCAGATCACCGCCCTGCCGCGCGAGACCAACGGCTTCGGCGACATCTACGGCGGCTGGCTGGTCTCGCAGATGGACCTGGCCGGCACCGCGATGGCCAGCAAGGTCGCCGGCGGCCGCGTCGCCACCGTGGCCATCGACCGCATGGCCTTCCTGGTACCCGTGGCGGTGGGCGCCCAGCTTTCCTTCTATACCCAGGCGCTGGAGGTCGGCCGCAGCTCGATCCAGATGCTGGTCGAAGTGTGGAGCGACGACCCGCTGTCCAGCGAGTGGCGCAAGGTCACCGAGGCGGTGTTCGTGTTCGTCGCCATCGACGGCAGCGGCCGCACCCGCCCGGTTCCGCCGCGCCGGGGCTGATCCCGCGCCAGAAACGCCGCCCATGAGGCGGCGTTTTTCATGGCGATGTCCTCGTTACGTGTTGGTGGCGCAATTCTGCTTTTGTGGGAGCGGCTGGGCGGCATTCCGATTGGCCGCGAAATTCGCGGATGAATCCGCTCCCACATGGTGTGCAACAACCAATGGGGACATAGCCTTTTTCATGGCGCTTGGCCTTTTCCACCGGCCTGCGGTCAAATGCCTGAATCTTCAGGGAGGCGGACCATGACCCAGGCCCACATCGAACGCATCGAACTGGACGAACTGACCTGCTGGCGCGTGCGCCGCGGTGGTGCCGAGCTGCTGGTGGCCCAGCAGGGCGCCCAGGTGCTGAGCTTCCAGCAGGGCGAGCAGCCGCCGCTGATCTGGCTGAGCGAGCAGGCCGACTACCGCCGCCAGCAGTCGGTGCGCGGCGGCGTGCCGATCTGCTGGCCCTGGTTCGGCGACCTCGGGCGCAACCCGCACCCGCTGCAGGCACAGCACGACAACCCAGGCGCCGCGCCCTTCCACGGCGGCGTACGCGCCCTCGACTGGCAACTGCTGGGCATCGACAGCGAAGGCGAGGCCATCCACCTGCAGTTCGCCTTCGACACCCGCCAGCATCCTCTCCCCGACTGGCCCCACGCCGCCGAGCTGCGGCTGGACATCCGCCTGGACGAACGCCTGCACCTCGACCTGACCAGCCACAACCCCGGCAGTAAGCCGCTGATCCTGAGCCAGGCGCTGCACAGCTACTTCGCCGTCAGCGACATCCGCCAGGTGGCGGTCCACGGGCTGGACGGCAGCCGCTACCTCGAGACCCTGGAAGACTGGCAGGAACGCTCCCAGCAGGGCGAGCTGCGCTTCGCCGGCGAGACCGACCGCATCTACCTCGACGTGCCGCCGCGCCTGCACCTGCACGACGCCGGCTGGAACCGCGACCTGCACCTGGAAACCCGCGGCTCGCGCTCGGCGGTGCTGTGGAACCCGTGGATCGACAAGGCCCGGCGCCTGTCCAGCTTCGCCGATGACGCCTGGCAGCGCATGCTGTGCATCGAGACCGCCAATGTCTGGGACGACTGTGTGGAACTGGCGCCCGGCGAAAGCCACAGTCTCGGCCTGAGCCTGTGGAGCGAACCGACGTAGGGCGGGTGAAACCCGCGTTGACCTGCGAGTCGCCTTCCGCCGCATCACCCGCGCCCTCAACCAACCGTCATTGCCGCGCATGCGGCAATCCAGAGCCGCCGCACCTGGGCTCCCGCCTGCGCGGGAGTGACGGAAATGGCTTCTGCAGAACCCTCCTGGCTAGCCGGGCCCCGCAAAAGCCCACAAGAACCGTAGGGTGCGCCGTGCGCACCAAGGTTTCCGGTGCGCGCGGCGCACCCTACAGGTCGCCTTCCTCCACCAGCCGCACGGAGCGGGCGTCCAGGGCGTAGGAGGCGTCGGCCAGGTCGTTGTCCACCGCTTCGATGCGCAGGGTGCCGTCGACCCACAGCGGTTCGTAGATATCGTCGAGCACGATGCCCTTGGGATAGCGCACCAGCACGATCTGGTTCGGCGGTGGCGGGGGAACGTGGATGCAGGCGCCCGGATAGGGCACCAGGAACAGCAGGGTGGTCTTGCCGCCGGCGTCGCTCTCCAGCGGCACCGGGTAGCCGCCGAGACGGACGTGCTTGCCGTCCAGGCGGGCCACGGTCTTCTTCGAATACATCACCGCCGGCAGGCCCTGCTCCTGCTTCAGGCCGCCCTGCTGGCCGAAGGTGCCGACCGCCTCGGGGCTGTCGTGGCTGATCTCCGGCATGGCCTCCAGGGCCTTGCGGTCCTCGGGCGGCATCAGCTCCAGCCAGTCCAGTTCGGCGGGCTCGGCGTGGGCCAGCAGGGGGAACAGCAGCAGGGCAAGCAGCAGGCGGCGCATGGTCGGTCTCGCAATCGCATGGGCCGCCTAGCCTACCGGCTCCGGGGCCGGCCTGTCAGTCCCGCTTGATCAGGCCGTAGATCACCAGCAGGATCACCGCACCGACCACGGCGCCGATGAAGCCCGCCGTCTCGCCGGCCTGGTAGATGCCCAGGGCCTGGCCGCCGTAGGTGGCCGCCAGCGAGCCACCGATGCCGAGCAGGATGGTCATGATCCAGCCCATGCTGTCGTCGCCGGGTTTGAGGAAGCGCGCGATCAGACCGACGATCAGGCCGATGATGATGGTGCCGATGATGCTCATGGTGAACTCCTTGTATGAACCGGAACGAACGAGGCGCACTTACGCACGCCTCGTTGTGACCTGAGCATAGACCAGCCGTTCAACTTCCGATCAGGGCCTCGACCTCGGCGATGCGCGCCTTCAGGGTCGCCATGTCGGCACAGCGCAGGGTGGCGTGGCCGACCTTGCGTCCGGCCTTGAAGGCCTTGCCATAGTGGTGCAGGTGGCAGTCGGCGACGGCGGCGACCTTGGCCACGTCCGGCACCGAGCCGAGGAAGTTGAGCATGGCGCTCTCGCCCACCTTGGCGGTGGAGCCCAGCGGCAGGCCGGCGACGGCGCGCAGGTGGTTCTCGAACTGGCTGCACTCGGCGCCCTCGATGGTCCAGTGCCCGGAGTTGTGTACGCGCGGGGCGATCTCGTTGGCCTTGAGGCCGCCGTCCACCTCGAAGAACTCGAAGGCCAGCACGCCGACGTAGTCGAGCTTCTGCAGCACGCGGCCGACGTAGTCCTCGGCCAGGGCCTGCAGCGGGTGGTCGGTGCTGGCGATGGACAGGGCCAGCACGCCGCCGTCGTGGCGGTTGTGCACCAGCGGGTAAAAGCGGGTCTCGCCGTCACGGGCGCGCACAGCCACCAGCGACACCTCGCCGGTGAACGGCACGAAACCTTCGAGGATGCACGGCACGCTGCCCAGCTCGGCGAAGGCGCCGGCCGCGTCCGCCGGCTGGCGCAGGACCTTCTGGCCCTTGCCGTCGTAGCCCAGGGTGCGGGTCTTCAGCACCGCCGGCAGGCCGATGGCGGCCACGGCGGCGTCCAGGTCGGCCTGGGACTGGATGTCGGCGAACGCGGGCGTGGGGATGCCCAGGTCCTTGAACATGGACTTCTCGAACCAGCGGTCGCGGGCGATGCGCAACGCCTCGGCGCCCGGGTAGACCGGCACGAACTGGGAGAGGAAGGCCACGGTCTCGGCCGGCACGCTCTCGAATTCGAAGGTCACCAGGTCCACTTCGTCGGCCAGCTGGCGCAGGTGGTCCTGATCGCCGTAGTCGGCGCGGATATGCTCGCCCAGGGCCTGCGCGCAAGCGTCCGGCGCCGGGTCGAGGAAGGCGAACTGCATGCCCAGCGGGGTGCCCGCCAGGGCCATCATGCGGCCCAGCTGGCCGCCACCGATTACGCCGATCTTCATCTGTTGGGCCTCGATCAGGAACGCGGGTCCGGATTGTCGAGCACGGTCCGGGTCTGCTCGTCGCGGAACTGCTTCAGCTTGTCGTGGAACTGCGGGTGCTGGTGGCCGAGGATGCTGGCGGCCAGCAGCGCGGCGTTGACCGCACCGGCCTTGCCGATGGCGAGGGTGGCGACGGGGATGCCGGCCGGCATCTGCACGATGGACAGCAGCGAGTCGACGCCGGAGAGCACGGCCGACTGCACCGGCACGCCGAGCACCGGCAGGTGGGTCTTGGCCGCGCACATGCCCGGCAGGTGGGCGGCGCCGCCGGCGCCGGCGATGATCACCTGGATGCCGCGGCTCTCGGCCTGTTCGGCGTACTGGAACAGCAGGTCCGGCGTGCGGTGGGCGGAAACCACCTGCACTTCGTAGGGAATGCCCAGCTTTTCCAGCATGTCAGCGGTGTGACTGAGAGTGCTCCAATCGGACTTGGAGCCCATGATCACGCCAACCAGTGCGCTCATCGTCGTGCCTCTAGTTCGGGCGCCTGGCGGCGCGGCAAAAACCAACAAGCCACGCATTCGGCGTGGCTTGTCATGTGAGGGTTCGGGCCAGGGTGGCCCGGAGGCGGCGCAGTATACCGCAAAGCCTGGGGTGTCGCGCCCTCGCCGTGACCGTCCGTCTGCCCCGCCGGCATCGCCGGATTCGTTGTCCCAGCTCAATGCATTGCCGCGTCACGGGTCCAGACTGACGCTTCCCTTGCCGCACGTAGAGGAGAACCGTCATGGACACAACGATGAAAGCCGCCGTGGTACACGCCTTCGGCGAGCCCCTGCGCATCGAGGAAGTGAAGGTGCCGCTGCCCGGCCCCGGGCAGGTATTGGTGAAGATCGAGGCCTCCGGCGTCTGCCACACCGACCTGCACGCCGCCGAGGGCGACTGGCCGGTGAAGCCGAGCCTACCGTTCATCCCCGGCCACGAGGGCGTCGGCTACGTCGCCGCGGTGGGCGCCGGGGTCAGCCGGGTCAAGGAAGGCGACCGGGTCGGCGTGCCCTGGCTGTACACCGCCTGCGGCTGCTGCGAACACTGCCTGACCGGCTGGGAAACCCTCTGCGAGAGCCAGCAGAACACCGGCTACTCGATCAACGGCGGCTATGCCGAATACGTGCTGGCCGACCCCAACTACGTCGGCCTGCTGCCGGACAAGGTGTCCTTCACCGAGATCGCGCCGATCCTCTGCGCCGGCGTCACCGTCTACAAGGCACTGAAGGAGACCAGGGCGCGCCCCGGCCAGTGGGTGGCCATCTCCGGCATCGGCGGGCTCGGCCACGTGGCGGTGCAGTACGCCCGCGCCATGGGCCTGCACGTGGCGGCCGTGGACATCGACGACGCCAAGCTGGAGCTGGCGCGCAAGCTGGGCGCCAGCCTGACCGTCAACGCCCGCCGGGAAGATCCGGCGACGGTGATCCAGCGCGACATCGGCGGCGCCCACGGCGTGGTGGTGACCGCCGTGTCCAATAGCGCCTTCGGCCAGGCCATCGACATGGCCAGGCGCGGCGGCACCATCTCCCTGGTCGGTTTGCCGCCGGGCGACTTCCCCACGCCGATCTTCGACGTGGTGCTCAAGGGCCTGCACATCACCGGCTCCATCGTCGGCACCCGGGCGGACCTGCAGGAGGCGCTGGACTTCGCCGGCGAAGGGCTGGTCAAGGCGACCATCCACGGCGACAAGCTGGAAAACATCAACCAAGTGCTCGACCAGATGCGCGCCGGGCAGATCGAGGGACGTGTCGTACTGGAGTTCTAGGGCACGCAGCCGGAGACTGATGGCCCCTAGAGGCACTTTGCGCAACCGCTGATCCGTTCCGGCGACAGCAAGCGAGGCCCGCCAAGTGCGGGTCTCGGCTCATGGCGCTCACCTTGGCGCCTATGTGGAGGTGCGCGCGGCGCACCCTACTCCAATCCCTCCTACCTCTATCCGTCGAGCCGGAACCGGTCGCGGCGGCGCCACAATGGCCGGAATTATCCCTTCTTGGCCGCCGTTATCGTTCTCCCCGCCAGCCCGGGGCGCCAACAATGCGCCCAGCCCATCGAGGAGAACAACAAGATGCTGACCCTCTACAGCGACGACCACCGCCTGCACCATGCCCAGGGCGAGATGGTCGGCGGCGAGTTCAAACCCTGCTTCGAGATGCCGGCGCGCGCCGACCACGTGCTGGCCCGGGTGCGCGAGCGCCAGCTCGGTGAGGTGCTGGCGCCGCGCGACTTCGGCCTGGCGCCCATCGCCCGCATCCACACCGGCGACTACCTGGACTTCCTGCAGAACGCCTGGGCCGGCTGGGCCGCCCAGGGCAACACCGCCGATTTCCTGCCCGGCGTGTTCCCGGCCCGCCACCTGCGCGCCAAGCGCCCGGATGACCTCTACGGCCAGTACGGTTTCCACAGCTTCGACTGCTTCGCGCCGATCACCGCCGGCACCTGGCAGGCCGTCCATACCTCGGCGCAGGTGGCCCTGAGCGGCCAGGCCGAGATCGCCGCCGGCGCCCACTGCGCCTTCGCCCTGTGCCGGCCACCGGGCCACCACGCCAGCGCCGACGTGATGGGCGGCTACTGCTACCTGAACAACGTGGCCATCGCCGCCCAGGCCTTCCTCGACCAGGGCGCCGCGCGAGTGGCGATCCTCGACGTGGACTACCACCACGGCAACGGCACCCAGTCGATCTTCTACGACCGCGACGACGTGCTGGTGGCCAATATCCACGGCAGCCCCAGCTTCGAGTACCCGCACTTCCTCGGCTACGCCGACGAGACCGGCGAGGGCCGCGGCGAGGGCTTCAACCTCAACCTGCCGCTGGCCGCCGGCAGCGCCTGGGACCTGTACGGCGCCGCGCTGGAGACCGCCTGCCGGCGCATCGCCGAGTACGCGCCGGACGTGGTGCTGGTGTCCCTCGGCGTCGACACCTATCAGAACGACCCGATCTCCAGCTTCAAGCTGGACAGCCCGGACTACCTGCGTATGGGCGAACGCATCGCCGCGCTGGGCAGGCCGACCCTGTTCGTCATGGAAGGCGGCTACGCGGTCGCCGAAATCGGCATCAACGCCGTCAATGTGCTCGAAGGTTTCCAGGGCGCCTGAGCCCATACAGGAGAACGACAAAAATGAAGAAACTGCTCGCCGCCGCACTCTGCGGCCTGACCCTGGCCGGCACCGCCCAGGCCGCCGACCGCCAACTCAAGGTCTACAACTGGTTCGACTACATCACCCCGGAGACCCTGACCAAGTTCAAGCAGGACAGCGGCATCAAGCTGACCTACGACATCTTCGACACCAATGAGGCGCTGGAGGCCAAGCTGCTCACCGGCAACTCCGGCTACGACCTGGTGGTGCCGTCCAACGTGTTCCTGGCCAAGCAGATCGAGGCCGGGGTGTTCCAGAAGCTCGACCGCAGCAAGCTGCCCAACTGGCAGCACCTCGACCCGCAGTTGATGAAGCTGATCGAGGCCAACGACCCGGGCAACCAGTATGCCGTGCCCTACATGTACGGCACCGTGCTGATCGGCTTCAACCCGGCCAAGGTCAAGGCCGCCCTCGGCGACGACGCGCCGGTGGACAGCTGGGACCTGATCTTCAAGGAAGAGAACATCGCCAAACTGCAGCAGTGCGGCGTGGCCCTGCTCGACTCGCCGTCCGAGATCCTGCCGCTGGCCCTGCACTACCTGGGCCTGCCGCCGAACAGCAAGGAGCCGGCCGACTACGCCAAGGCCGAGGCGCTGCTGAGCAAGGTCCGCCCCCACGTGCGCTACTTCCACAGCTCCAAGTACATGAGCGACATCGCCAACGGCGAGATCTGCGTGGCGGTCGGCTACTCCGGCAGCTTCTCCCAGGCCGCCAACAACGCCATCCAGGCGAAGAACGGCGTGGTGGTGGACATGCGCCTGCCCAAGGAAGGCGCGCCGATCTGGTTCGACATGATGGCCATTCCCAAGGACGCGAAGAACATCGACGAGGCCCACGCCTTCATCGACTTCCTGCTGCGCCCGGAAGTGATCGCGCCGATCTCCGACTTCGTCGGCTACCCCAACCCGAACAAGGACGCCACCGCGCAGGTGGCCGAGGCGATCCGCAGCAACCCGAACCTGTACCCGACCGCCGAGGCGATGAAGACGCTCTACACCCTGGAGCCGCTGCCACGCGCCGCCGAGCGGGCGCGTACCCGGGCCTGGAGCAAGATCAAGACCGGCAACTGATCCAGCACCGACCCGTCAGGGCCGGTTTCCGTTTCAGGCCATGGCGCGGCGGATGTCCGCGGCCAGTTCGCGCACCCGCTCCTCCTCGGTGTCCCACGAGCACATGAAGCGCGCGCCGCCGGCGCCGATGAAGGTGTAGAAGCGCCAGCCCCAGTCGCGCAGGCGCTCGATGGCCGGCTCCGAGAGCTGGAGGAACACGCCGTTGGCCTCCACCGGGAACATCAGGCTCACTCCCGGCACGTCGGCCACCAGTTCGGCGAGCAGGCGGGCGCAGCGGTTGGCGTGGCTGGCGTAGCGCAGCCAGGCATCGTCCTGCAGCAGGCCGACCCAGGGCGCGGACAGGTAGCGCATCTTCGAGGCCAGCTGGCCGGCCTGCTTGCAGCGGTAGTCGAAGTCCTCGGCCAGCGCCTTGTTGAAGAACAGGATGGCCTCGCCCACCGCCATGCCGTTCTTGGTGCCGCCGAAGCACAGCACGTCGACGCCGGCCTTCCAGGTCAGCTCGGCCGGGCTGCAGCCGAGAAAGGCGCAGGCGTTGGAGAAGCGCGCGCCATCCATGTGCAGGTTGAGTCGCAGCGCCTTGCAAGCCTCGCTGATGGCGGCGACCTCGTCGGGGCGGTACACGGTGCCCACCTCGGTGGCCTGGGTCAGGGTCACCACGCGCGGCTTCGGGTAGTGGATGTCCTGCCGCTTGAGCGCCACCTCGCGGATCGAGTCCGGGGTCAGCTTGCCGGCCAGAGTGCGCGCGGTGAGCAGCTTGGAGCCGTTGGAGAAGAACTCCGGCGCGCCGCATTCGTCGGTCTCGACGTGGGCGGTCTCGGAGCAGATCACGCTGTGGTAGCTCTGGCACAGGGAGGAGAGGGCCAGGGAGTTGGCCGCGGTGCCGTTGAAGGCGAAGAACACCTCGCAGTCGCTCTCGAACAGCTGGCGGAAGCGGTCCGCGGCACGGGCCGTCCAGCTGTCCTCGCCATAGGCGCGCTCGTGGCCGCGGTTGGCCTCGGCCATGGCGGCCCAGGCCTCGGGGCAGATGCCCGAATAGTTGTCGCTGGCGAATTGCTGGGTATGGTCGGTCATGGTGTGTGCTTCCTGGCAGGGCAGTCGCTCAACTGTACGCCAGCGCCGTGGCGTCCGGCAGCGACAGTCGAGCGATTTGGGGCAATAACAGATACGACTTCAAAAGAGTCCATCGAAAAACTGTACCGGCATCTATTTCTCGCTGAAACGGCTATGGCTGGTCGAAATTCGCGCAGGTTCTGAAACGGCAGGACTTTCCACTTATGACCAGTACAGTTGCAGCCGTAGAAGCAGAACAGTTACAAAGCCGCCTAACTAATAGCCCTGCAATTTAGCCCAGCTGTGTCTATAAAATCGACTATCCAGTCAGGAAAATATGCTTCCAGTAGGACACCCTCTAACCCCGCGCGAAGCGGAAGGAAGCACCACCATGGAACGCATACTCGGTTCCGACCTCATGTTCCAACAACAGAGCCCGGCCAGCGGCGGCAACCTGCCCCTGCGCGTCCTGGGCACCCTGCTGCTCTGGCAGCGCCGCATCAGCAGCCGCCGCGAACTCGCCCGCCTGGACGAGCGCCTGCTGGCCGATGCCGGCATCAGCACCTACGACCGCGCCATCGAGATCGACAAGCCGTTCTGGCGCTGAACCGCGACACCCGCCGTCACCAAGGGAAGCCGAGCGCTTCCCTTTTTTATACCCGCTTCGCAGGGTGCGCCGCGCGCACCAGCAAGCCTCCGCAGGGCCCGGTGCGCACGGCGCACCCCACGCAACAAATTGGCACACAGCCCTTGAGTGCCACGAATCGCCCCGCCCGCCCTGTTTCTCGGGGACTGACAACCCTCGCCACGCCTACCGCGACTTGACCCGCCGCCAGCACGCTGGTCTCATGCGCGCCGATCCAGGTGTCTCGCGCCGCCGCGCGCGAGGTTAAACGGGAAGCCGGTAATGCTCCGCCCCTCGGCGAGCCAGTCCGGCGCTGCCCCCGCAACGGTATGCGAGCCGGGTGTTCACTCTGCCACTGTGCTTCGGCATGGGAAGGCGAACGCCCCAAGTCTCGCAAGCCCGGAGACCGGCCTGGACCCTTGTTGGCAAACCCGCGGTGGGCGGGCGTAACCGATGGTCCGCCCGCACGGGAGGCCCTTGTCTGCGCGCGCCTACGAAACTCGTTTCGAGGCGATCACCTTGGCTCTTTCCCGTTCTTCCCTGTTCCGCCGTGCGCCGCTGGCGACCGGCACCCTCCTGTGCGGCCTCGCCGCGCCCCTGGCGGCGCAGCCCCTGGGCCTGGACAACCTGACCATCAGCGCGCCCTCGGTGGAATCCACCGCCGTGGCGGAAATGGCCCGCTACGGCAGCCACCTGAACATCATCGAGCGCGAGCAGATCGAACGCGCCGGCCCCAGCGCCGACCTGTCCCGCGTCCTGCAGATGTACGTCCCCGGCCTGTACGTGGCGCCGAAGAACGGCCCGTTCGACACCGGCACCTTCTCCCTGCTCGGCGGCCGCAACGACGACACCCTGATCCTGCTGGACGGCGTGCGCCTGAACAACCGCCTGTACGGCGGCATCTACCTGGACACCCTGCCGACCACTGCGGTGGAGCGCATCGAGGTGCTCAAGGGCGGCCAGGGCATCCTGTTCGGCACCCAGGCGGTGTCCGGCGTCATCAACATCGTCACCCGGCGTCCGCAGAGCCGCGACGCCAGCGGCGAGGTCAACCTCGGCCTGGACAGCTTCAAGGGCCGCAACGGCGACGCGCGGGTGGAAAGGGTGCTCACCAACGGCTTCGGCGACCTGGGCCTGCTCGGCTACGCCAGCCGCCACCGCTCGCAGGGCTACCAGCCCTACCGCGACCGCGACATGACCGCCACCGTCAGCGACGAGCGCCGCTCCTACGACGTGACCACCCTGGGCGGCAAGGCGATCCAGGCCTTCGGCGAGGACGCGCGGCTGGAGCTGTTCTACCAGTACAGCGAGGCCGACCTGGACTTCGCCCGCCCCACCTCCAACCGCAGCACCACCAACGACCGCGTCCACCAGATCGCCACGGCCACCTTCCAGCAGCGCCTGAGCGACGACTTCAGCTGGTTCGCCAAGACCCACATCAACGACTGGGACACCCGCTACACGCGGATCTACAACCTGCAGGGCGGCGGCACCCGCACGCTCAACCGCAACGACTACTGGGGCTTCACCGACTGGGGCGCGCAGATCGAGGGCAAGGCGATCCTGGCCGGCGGCCACGAACTGGTGTTCGGCAACGACAACCAGTGGTTCGAGGGCCAGGACGACGTGCTGATCATCGACAACAACGAGGCCGAGGCCCACGCCTTCTACGCCCAGCTGCGCCCGCGGATCGACGCGCTGCCGGACTGGCACCCCAGCCTGGGCGTGCGCCGCGAGAAGATGTCCGGCGGCGAAGGCGCCACCGTGTGGATGCTCACCTCGCTGTACGACCTGAACGAACAGTGGAAGCTGCGCGGCCAGTTCGGCACCGCCTTCAAGCTGCCCAACGCCGAGCAGCTCTACGTCAACGAGCCGGGCTCGGAGATGGGCAACCCCGACCTCAAGCCGGAACGCAGCCGCAACGCCGAGCTGGGCCTGGACTTCGACGGCGGCCCGCTGACCGCCAGCGCCACCCTGTTCCGCCGCGACATCACCGACCTGATCAGCCTACACGGCGAGCAATGGGTCAACGGCGACGGTGAGATCGAGGTGCGCGGCGTCGAAGTCGACGCCCAGTGGCGCTTCGCCCCCGGCTGGAGCTGGAGCGGCGACGCCACGCGCAACCTGATCGAGACCCGGGAAGGCGTGACCCTCCACAACATCCCCAGCTTCTTCGCCCGCACCCGCCTGGGCTACGACGCCGACGCCTGGGGCGTGGGCGCCGCCGCCCGCTACGTGCGCGCGGTGGTCAGCGCGGCCGGCGACGACTACGGCCACTACACCGTGCTGGACGCCGACGCCTACCACTACCTGGACGCCGCCCAGCAACACCGCGTCAGCCTGCTGCTGGAGAACCTGCTGGACCGTGACTACGCCACCAGCCGGATCACCAACGGCACCCGCCAGGTGGACAACCTGGGCCGGCCGCGCACCGCCGAGCTGCGCTACACCTACCGCTTCTGAGGCCGGCGTGCGCAGCCTGATCTTCGCCGGCCCGCTCGGCGGCGCCCAGGGCGAGGCCTTCCGCCGCCAACTGCTGGAACTGCGCAGCCCGGCCGCCGCCGAGGACGTGGTCGACACCGGCGACGCCTTCGACGCCCTGTGGCAACGGGTCCGCGCCTGCCTCGCGGCGGGCGCGACCGAGCTGCGGGTGGCCGATCTGGAACCGGCGGCGGACAGCGCCTACCTCGACTGGTTGCGCGGCGAACTGGCAACGATCGCCGCCGAGTTCGAGCATGCGCCGCGCCTGCGCGTCACCGGCTCGGCGCTGGGCCGCCAGGGCCTGGACGCCCGCGCCGCCTGCGCCGCGCTGGAGGACGAGAGCCAGCTGCTGGACTGCCGGGACGTCGGCGAGATTCCGGCGCAGCCCGACTGGTCGCGGCCACCGCCGCACCAGCGCCACCTGTTCCTCTGCACCGGCCCGCGTTGCGTGCGACGCGGCGCCCTGCCGCTGTGGAAGGCCCTGCGTCGCGAGCTGGCCAGCCGCGACCTGATCGAAACCCCGCACGGCGTGCTGATGAGCCGCAGCGGCTGCCAGTTCCCCTGCAACCGGGGGCCGATCCTCACGGTGTACCCGGACCGCTGCTGGTACTCGCTGCGCAACCCCGAACAGGTGCTGCGCCTGGTGCAGGAGCACCTTGAGGCAGGCCGACCGGTGGCCGAACTGCTGGTAGAGGCCGAATGACCAGGCCCGCCCTGCTGGCACTGCTGCTCGCCCTGGCCTGCCCGCCGCTGCAGGCGGCCATCGCCTTCAGCAGTTGCGGCCAGGACGCCACCCTGGCGGCGCCAGCGCAGCGCATCCTGGTGCTCAATCAGCACGCCGCCGACCTGCTGATCGCCCTCGGCGCCAGCCGCCAGGTGCTGGGCGTCGCCTACATCGACGACGACCCGGAGGCGTTGCGCCAGGGGCGCTACCACGGCATCCCGGTGATCGCCGAGAAATACCCCTCGGCCGAGATCGTCTACGCCCTGCGGCCGGACCTGGTGATCGGCGGCTTCGCCTCGGCCTTCGGCCAGGGCCTGCTGTCGCGCGGCGAACTGGCCGCCAACGGCATGCCCAGCTACCTGCTGGACGCGGCCTGCCCGCAGCGGGCGGAGACCTTCTTCGCCGGCATCGAGCGGGACCTGACCAGCCTGGGCCGCCTGGTCGGCCAAGCGGAGCGGGCCCGGGTGCTGATCGCCAAGCAACGGCGGGAACTGGCGCGCGCCGCCGAGCTGGCACGGGGGCACGAACCGCTGCGGGTGTTCTACCTCGACAGCCTGGAGCAGGGCCTGAACACCCAAGGCGGGCAAGGCTTCATCGGCGAGCTGATGCGCGCGGCCGGCGCGCGCAACCCGTTCGACCACATCGCCCGGCGCGGCTTCGTGGTCAGCCCGGAGCTGCTGCTGGCGGAAGACCCGGACGTCATCCTGCTGGCCGACGCGGTGTGGTCGCCCGCGCCGGAGAAGATCGCCGCGCTGCGCGCCGACCCACTGCTTTCAAGGCTGCGCGAGGAACGCTTCGTCTCGGTGCCTATCGCCCACCTGTTCCCCGGCGCGCACAGCGCCACGGCGGCCCGCCGCCTGGCCGAGGCGCTCTATGGTCCATGAGAAGGCTATGTATCGGTTGGATGAAGGCATGTGATCGTAGGGTGCGCCGCGCGCACCGATAAGCTGGCAAACCGATGCTCAGCTGTTTACCCAACCGCATGAAAGTGTTGGTTCCGAACTCCCGAGCGAGTCGCTCGGGCCCGCCGCGGCTGTTACTCCGCTTCGTTGCTCCTGTCTACGTATTGCCGCCTGGACCAGAAGAAAGCAACCAACGAGAAGGCCACCCCGGCATCCGGGTCCGGGCGGCACGGACTGTCCTTCCTCCGGTGCCCTCCGGGGCCGGCTTGAAGGGCCATCCATAGCTCTTCAAGCGGAGGACGCCTGGTTCTCTCGCCGCATCCATGCGGCTCATCCTCCTGCGCAACACCTCCACTCGGCCTCCTGACGGGGACTCCGGCGCCGAGTTGCTTGACGCTTTTTGCCAGCCGCTACGATGTTGTCGTGCCCTGACCTCTTTTGGGTCCCCGCCTGCGCGGGGATGACGAGGTAAAAGGTGAAATTCTTCCAGAACCGTCATTCCCGCGAAGGCGGGAATCCAGGGGCCGGCAGCTGTAGCGCTCAGATAGAGGGCCTGATCGCGCAACACGTAACGGGAACACAGCCATAAAAAGGCTATGTCCCCGTTAGTTGTTGCACACCTTGTGGGAGCGGATTTATCCGCGAATTTCGCGGCCAAGGCCGCTCCCACAAAAGCATGATTGCGCCACCAGCACGTAACCGGACACAGCCATAAAAAAGGGGGAGCCCGATGCTCCCCCCAATGGGACCAACCCTGCGCCGTCAGGCGATCTCCACCAGCACCTCGCCGGGGTTGACCCGGTCGCCCTTGGCCACGTGGATGGCCTTGACGGTGCCGGCGATCGGCGCCTGGACCTCGGTTTCCATCTTCATCGCCTCGGTGATCAGCACGGCCTGGCCGGCCTTGACCTGGTCGCCCTCCTTCACCAGCACATCGACGATGTTGCCCGGCATGGTGGTGCTGACGTCGCCCGGTTCGCTGGCGTGCTTGCGCTTGCCGCCGGCGCCGGCGACGAAGTCGTTGAGCGGCTCGAACACCACCTCCTCCGGCATGCCGTCGATGGACAGGTAGAAGTGGCGCTTGCCGTCGCCCTTCACGCCCACGCCGGTGATGTCCACGCGGTAGCTCTCACCATGCACGTCGACCACGAACTCGGTCGGCACGCCCTCGCCGCCGGGCGCGGCCACGCCGCCGGCCTCGGGGATCGGCAGCAGCACTTCCGGGGTCAGGGTGCCGGCGGCGCGTTCCTCGAGGAACTTGCGGCCGATGTCCGGGAACATGGCGAAGGTCAGCACGTCCTCCTCGCTCTTGGCGAGGCTGCCGATCTCCGTGCGCAGCTTGGCCATCTCCGGCTTGAGCAGGTCGGCCGGGCGCACGTCGATCACTTCCTCGCTGCCGATGGCCTGCTTGCGCAGCGCCTCGTTGACCTTGCCCGGCGCCTTTCCGTAGCGGCCCTGCAGGTACAGCTTCACCTCGTTGGTGATGGTCTTGTAGCGGGCGCCGGCGAGCACGTTGAACACCGCCTGGGTGCCGACGATCTGCGAGGTCGGGGTGACCAGGGGCGGGAAGCCGAGGTCTTCGCGCACACGCGGGATTTCGGCGAACACCTCGTTGATGCGGTTGAGCGCGCCCTGTTCCTTCAGCTGGTTGGCCAGGTTGGACATCATCCCGCCCGGCACCTGGTTGACCTGCACGCGGGTGTCCACGGCGGTGAATTCGCTCTCGAACTGGTGGTACTTCTTGCGCACGGCGTGGAAGTACATGCCGATCTCCTGGATCAGCGCCAGGTCCAGGCCGGTGTCGTACTCGCTGCCGCGCAGGGCGGCGACCATCGACTCGGTGCCCGGGTGGCTGGTGCCCCAGGCGAAGCTGGAGATGGCCGTGTCGATGTGGTCGGCGCCGGCCTCGATGGCCTTGAGCTGGCACATCGAGCCCATGCCGGCGGTGTCGTGGCTGTGCACGAACACCGGCAGGTCGACCTCGGCCTTGAGCGCCTTGACCAGATCGGCGGTGGCGTAGGGCGTGAGCAGGCCGGCCATGTCCTTGATCGCGATGGAGTCGATGCCCATGGCCTGCATGGCCCGGGCCTGGGCGACGAAGGCCTCGACCGTGTGCACCGGGCTGGTGGTGTAGCTGATGGTGCCCTGGGCGTGCTTGCCGGCAGCCTTCACCGCCTCGATGGAGACGCGCAGGTTACGCACGTCGTTCATCGCGTCGAAGATGCGGAACACGTCGATGCCGTTGACCGCGGCCTTGGCCACGAAGGCGCGCACCACGTCGTCGCTGTAATGGCGGTAGCCGAGCAGGTTCTGCCCGCGCAGGAGCATCTGCAGGCGGGTGTTGGGCAGCGCCGCCTTGAGCTGGCGCAGGCGCTCCCACGGGTCTTCCTTGAGGAAGCGCACACAGGCGTCGAAGGTGGCGCCGCCCCAGACCTCCAGCGACCAGTAACCGACCCGGTCCAGCTTGTCGCAGATCGGCAGCATGTCCTCGGTGCGCATGCGGGTGGCGATCAGCGACTGGTGGGCGTCGCGCAGGATGGTGTCGGTAACGGTGATCTTCTTGCTCATTGTTCGTTCCTCACAGGCCGGCGTGCGCGGCGATGGCGGTGGCGATGGCGAGGGCCAGATGCGACGGTTCGCGCTTGATCGAATACTGGGTCAGCTCCGGGTGGCTCTCGACGAAGCTGGTGTTGAACTGGCCGCTGCGGAACTCGGGGTTGCGCAGGATTTCCTGGTAGTAGGGCGCGGTGGTGCGCACGCCCTGCACGCGCATGTCGTCCAGCGCGCGCAGGCCGCGGTCCAACGCCTCTTCCCAGGTCAGCGCCCAGACGATCAGCTTCAGGCACATGGAGTCGTAGTACGGCGGGATGGTGTAGCCGGTGTAGATCGCCGTGTCGGTGCGCACGCCGGGGCCGCCGGGGGCGTAGTAGCGGGTGATCTTGCCGAACGAGGGCAGAAAGTTGTTCTTCGGGTCCTCGGCGTTGATGCGGAACTGCAGGGCGAAGCCGCGGTGGAAAATGTCCTCCTGCTTCACCGACAGCTCCAGCCCGGAGGCGATGCGGATCTGCTCGCGAACGATGTCGATGCCGGTGATTTCCTCGGTGATGGTGTGCTCCACCTGCACCCGGGTGTTCATTTCCATGAAGTACACCTCGCCGTCGGCGAGCAGGAACTCCACGGTGCCGGCGTTCTCGTAGCCCACTGCCTTGGCCGCGCGCACCGCCAGGTCGCCGATGTAGGCGCGCTGCTCGGGGGTGAGCTGCGGGCTGGGGGCGATCTCGATCAGCTTCTGGTTGCGGCGCTGGATCGAGCAGTCGCGCTCGAACAGGTGCACGGTGTTGCCGAAGCTGTCGGCGAGAATCTGCGCCTCGATGTGCTTCGGATTGACGATGCACTTCTCCAGGAACACCTCGGCCGAACCGAACGCCTTGGTCGCCTCGGAAATCACCCGGGGGAAGGCCGACTCCAGCTCCTCGCGGCTGTTGCAGCGGCGGATGCCGCGGCCGCCGCCGCCGGAGGTGGCCTTGAGCATCACCGGGTAGCCGATGCGCTCGGCCTCGGACAGCGCCTCGGCGATGTCGGCGACGTTGCCCTCGGTGCCCGGGGTGCAGGGCACGCCGGCGGCGATCATGCTGCGCCGCGCCTCGGTCTTGTCGCCCATGCGGCGGATCACTTCCGCGCTCGGGCCGATGAACTTGATGCCGCGCTCGGCGCAGATTTCCGCTAGCTCGGCATTCTCCGAGAGGAAGCCATAGCCCGGGTGGAGGGCGTCGCAGCCGGTTTCCACGGCCAGGTTCACCAGCTTGCGCGGGTTGAGGTAGCCGGCCAGCGGGTCGTCGCCGACGCTGTGCGCCTCGTCGGCACGCTTGACGTGCAGTGCCTGGCGGTCCGCCTCGGAGTAGACGGCCACCGAGCGGATGCCCATCTCGGCGCAGGCACGCACGATGCGCACCGCGATCTCGCCCCGGTTGGCGATGAGAATCTTCTTGATCACGAGCCTGGTTCCTCGATCACGTGAGCAAAGGACCGCGACAGAGCGGTCCACGAATGACCGCGCAGCCCGAGGCGGTCTTGCTTTCAAGGTAGCGCCGTCGATGAATTACCCAAAATCAATAATCATTTGGATGACCATTAGCAAAGACTTATAGTCGTGGCGAAATGAGTTGCTTCCGAGTCGATATAAATGCGCAAGTCATTGATGCGAATGACATTTCGCCAGCTGCAGATTTTCCGTGCGGTGTGCGAGAGCCGTTCGTACAGCCGCGCCGCCGAGGAAATGGCGCTGACCCAGCCGGCGGTGAGCCTGCAGATTCGCCAGCTGGAAGAGCTGGTCGGCCAGCCGCTGTTCGACTACGTCGCCAAGAAGCTCTACCTGACCCCCGCCGCCGAAGCCCTGCTACGCGCCAGCGAGGACGTGTTCGGTCGCCTGGAGGCGCTGGACATGCAGCTCTCCGACCTGCAGGGCTCGCTGCAGGGCCAGCTCACCCTGGCCGTGGAGTCCAGCGCCAAGTACCTGGTGCCGCACCTGTTCGCCGCCTTCCGCGAGCAGCACCCGGAGGTCGGCCTGCAGCTGGTGGTGGTCAACCACGGCCAGGCGGTGCGCCGCCTGTCGGCGAGCCGCGACGACCTGCTGATCATGTCGCAGCCGCCCGGCGACCAGCCGCTGGATTTCTTCCCCTTCCTCAACAACCCGATCGTCGCCGTGGCGCCGCCGCAGCACCCTCTGTGCGCCCTAGAAAGGCTGCGCCTGAGCGACCTCACGCCGTTCCCGCTGCTGGTCCGCGAGCCCGGCTCGGGCACCCGCCGGGCCTGCGAGGAATATTGTCACCAGAAGCGCGCGCACTTCGCCCAGACGGTGGAGATAGGTTCCACCGAAGCCCAGGTGGAGGCGACCATCGCCGGCCTCGGACTGGCCCTGCTGCCGCGCCACGCGGTGCGCCTGGAACTGGCCCGGGGCTTGCTGCGTGAACTGCCGGTGGAAGAACTGCCACTGCAGCGCAGCTGGTGCGTGGTGCACGGCCGCGGCAAGCGCCTGTCGCCGGTGGCCCAGGCCTTCCGTGACTTCATCCGTGGCGAGCGCGCGCAGATCGCCGAACTGGAACAGCGCTTCAGCCGGGCGGGCTGAGCCGGCAGCCAGGGGAATTTCGTATATGATATTCGCATCAGCCAGCCCGACTCGGTGACGCGCCGTGCCTCTACCTCGATTCAACGCTCCCAATCTGGGGATAGTTCCCGCCGCATCCGAGGTCATCGCCAAACACCTGCGCGACGCGATCATCTCCGGCCATTTCGCCGAGGACGAGCCGATCCGCCAGGACGACATCGCCCAGCTGTTCAACGTCAGCAAGATTCCCGTGCGCGAGGCGCTCAAGCGCCTGGAAGCCGAAGGGCTGGTGATGTTCCAGCGCAACAAGGGCGCGGTGGTCACACGCATCTCCGAGCCGGAGATGGCGCAGATGTTCGAGGTGCGGGTGCTGCTGGAAATGCGCGCCATCCGCCTGGCGGTGCCGAACATGACCGAGGAAACCTTCGCCGCCGCCGAACGCATCTGCGAGGCCTTCCTCGGCGAGGAGGACGTCGGTCGCTGGGCCGAACTCAACTGGCAGTTGCACGCCTGCCTCTACGAACCGGCGCAGCGCCCCTTTCTGGTCAACCTGATCCGCTCGATCCACGACAAGCTGGAGCGCTACCTGCGCATGCAGATGAGCCTGTCCGAAGGCAAGGACCGCGCCGACCACGAGCACCGCGACATCATCGCCGCCTGCCGCGCGGGCGACGCCGAGGCCGCCGCCCGACTGATCGAGGAACATATCAACGGCGTGTGCCAGACGCTCTACGAGCACTTGCCCAATCGCGCCTGAGGCTGTGCCGATTTCGTCATAACGCCGGCGGAAATGGCTCAAGCCGCCGACCTCGTTCCGGCGGCACCCTTGCCAAAACCATTCATCGGCAGGGGACTTCATGCAACGCATCCGCGTACTCGACTCGCACACCGGCGGCGAACCCACCCGCCTGGTCCTCGAAGGATTTCCCGACCTAGGCAAGGGCAACATGGCCGAACGCCGCCAGGTGCTGGCCGAGCGCTTCGACCAGTGGCGCGCCGCCAGCGTGCTGGAACCGCGTGGCAGCGACGTGCTGGTCGGCGCCCTGCTGTGCGAGCCGGTCGACCCTGGCGCCTGTGCCGGAGTCATCTTCTTCAACAACACCGGCTACCTCGGCATGTGCGGCCACGGCACCATCGGCCTGGTGGTGTCGCTGGCCCACCTGGGGCGCATCGGCCCGGGCGTGCACCGGATCGAGACGCCGGTCGGCACCGTCGAGGCGACCCTGCACGACGACCGCTCGGTAAGCGTGCGCAACGTGCCGGCCTACCGCTACCGCAAGGCGGTCGAAGTGGAAGTGCCAGGCCACGGCCAGGTGGCCGGCGACATCGCCTGGGGCGGCAACTGGTTCTTCCTGATCAGCGACCACGGCCTGCGCGTGGCCGGCGACAACTTGGACGTGCTCACCGCCTACTCGGTGGCCGTGCAGCAGGCGCTGGAAGACCAGGGCATCCGCGGCGAGGACGGCGGCCTGATCGACCACATCGAGCTGTTCGCCGACGACACCGAGGCCGACAGCCGCAACTTCGTGCTGTGCCCCGGCAAGGCCTACGACCGCTCGCCCTGCGGTACCGGCACCAGCGCCAAGCTGGCCTGCCTGGCGGCCGACGGCAAGCTGCAGCCGGGCCAGCTGTGGCGCCAGGCCAGCGTGATCGGCAGCCAGTTCGAGGGCAGCTACGAGCACGCCGAAGGCGGCCGCATCATCCCCACCATCCGCGGCCGCGCGCACATCAGCGCCGAGGCCACCCTGCTGATCGAGGAAGACGACCCCTTCGCCTGGGGCATCCGCCTGTGAGCGACGGCGCCGACGTCATCGTCATCGGTGCCGGCATCGTCGGCGCCGCCTGCGCCCACGAGCTGGTCCTGCGCGGCCAGCGCGTGCTGGTGCTGGACGCCGGCCTGCGCGCCGCCACCGCCGCCGGCATGGGCCACCTGATCGTGCTCGACGACAACCCGGCCGAGCTCGCCCTCAGCCAGTATTCGGTGCAACGCTGGCGCGACTGGGCCCGCGACATGCCGGAGGACTGCGCCTACCGGCAGAACGGCACCCTGTGGCTGGCTGCCAGCGCCGAGGAGATGGCGGTGGCCGAGGCCAAGTACCAGGTGCTACGCGAGCACGGCCTGGACTGCGAACTGCTCGGCGCCGAAGCCCTGCGCAGCGCCGAGCCGGAGCTGCGCGACGGCCTGCACGGCGGCCTGCGGGTGATCGGCGACGGCATCCTCTATGCACCCAACGCCGCGCGCTGGCTGCTCGACCATCCGCTGATCGAAGTCCGCCAGGGCCGCGTGACCGAGGTCGAAGGTGGCCGCGTGCATCTGCAAGACGGCACCTGGCTGAGCGCCCAGGCGGTGATCCTGGCCGGCGGCATCCACGCCAACGAGCTGTGCCCCGAACTGCCCATCGAACCGAAGAAGGGCCACCTGCTGATCACCGACCGCTACCCCGGGCGCATCGACCACACCCTGGTCGAGCTGGGCTACGTGACCAGCGCGCATAACGCCAGCGGCCCCTCGACCGCCGCCAATATCCAGCCCAGGCCGACGGGCCAGCTGTTCATCGGCGCCTCGCGCCAGTTCGGCACCAGCGACCCCGAGGTCGAGCCGTGGATGCTGGCGAAGCTGCTGCAGCGCGCCGTCGACTACATGCCGGGGCTGGCCAGGCTCAACGGCATCCGCGCCTGGACCGGCTTCCGCGCCGCCAGCCCGGACGGCCTGCCGCTGCTCGGCGAGCACCCCCAGCGGCCAGGCCTGTGGTTGGCGGTCGGCCACGAGGGCCTGGGCGTCACCACCGCGCCGGGCAGCGCCGACCTGCTGGTCGCCCAGCTGTTCGGCGAAGCTGCGCCGCTGGCGCCGGAGCCTTACCTGCCCCAACGCTTCCCGGGAGTGCGCGCGCATGCCTGAACTGATTCTCGACGGCCGCCCGCTGCGGGTGGCCGAGGGCACGACGGTGGCCGCCGCGCTGATGCTCGGCGGCGACGGCACCAGCCGCACCTCGGTGAGCGGCCAGCGCCGCGCGCCGGTGTGTGGCATGGGCGTCTGCCAGGAGTGCCGGGTGACCATCGACGGCCAGCGCCGCCTGGCCTGCCAGACCCTGTGCCGCGACGGCATGCGCGTGGAGAGCCGGCCATGAAGGTGGACATCCTGATCGTCGGCGCCGGCCCCGCCGGCATGGCCGCGGCGCTGGCCGCCGCGCCGAGCGGCGCGCGCATCGCCGTGCTCGACGACAACCCCGCCGCCGGCGGGCAGATCTGGCGCGACGGCCCGCAGGCGCACCTGCCGCCGCTGGCCCGCGAGCATCGCCGGCGCCTGGAGGCGCAGGCCAATATCGAGCTGCTGCCGGCCACCCGCGTGGTCGCCCTGGCCGGGCCAAAAGCGCTGCTGGTGGAAGACCCCGAGCAGGGCCGCGTCATCCGCTACGACACACTGATCCTCTGCACCGGCGCCCGCGAGCTGCTGCTGCCCTTTCCCGGCTGGACCCTGCCCGGCGTCACCGGCGCCGGCGGCCTGCAGGCACTGATCAAGGGTGGCATGCCGGTGGCGGGCGAGCGCATCGTCATCGCCGGCAGCGGCCCGCTGCTGCTGGCCAGCGCCGCCACGGCGAAGGACAACGGCGCGCGGGTGCTGCACATCGCCGAACAGGCGAGCTGGGCGGCCGTGGCCGGCTTCGCCGCGCAACTGCCACGCTGGCCGCACAAGCTGCTGCAGTCGTTCGGCCTGTTCCATCCCGGCTACCGGGCCGGCAGCCATGTTGTCGAAGCGCTGGGCGACGGCCGCCTGGAAGCGGTGCGCCTGAACATCGGCGGGCGCACCAAGGAGATCGCCTGCGAGCGCCTGGCCTGCGGCTTCGGCCTGGTCCCCAACCTGCAGCTCGGCCAGGCCCTGGGTTGCCGCATCGCCAACGGCGCCATCGCCGTCGACCCCTGGCAGGCCACCGACCTGGATGGGGTCTACGCCGCCGGCGAGAGCACCGGTTTCGGCGGCAGCGAGAAGGCCCTGATGGAAGGCTCCATCGCCGGCCACGCGGCGGTCGGCGAGCGCGAGGCAGCGCAGCGCCTGTGGCCCCAGCGCAGGCGCTGGCACGGCTTCGCGAAAACGCTGATCACCGCCTTTGCCCTGCGCGACGAGGTGAAGCGACTGGCCCGGCCGGACACCCTGATCTGCCGCTGCGAGGACGTGCCGCTGGCCGCCCTCGCCGATCACGGCGGCTGGAGCCAGGCGAAGATGGCCAGTCGCTGCGGCATGGGCGCCTGCCAGGGCCGCGTCTGCGGCGCCGCCGCCCAGGCCCTGTTCGGCTGGCAGCCGCCGGCGCCGCGCCCACCGTTCAGCCCGACGCGCATCGAGACCCTGCTGCGGCTCGGCGGGGAATGAGGCGGCGGGCGGGGCGCTTGTCCGCCGTCCACCGCGCTGCGCACAATGGGCGCCCCGGGCCCGCACGCGACCACCTCATGCTCGACCTGCTGCCGCCATCCGCTCCCGCCGACCTGTCCAGCCTGCTCGCCAGCCTCGGCGCCATCGCCCCGCTGCTCGATGCCATGCCCGGCGTGGTGTTCTTCGTCAAGGACCCGCAGGCGCGCTACGTGCTGGTCAACCAGACCCTGGCTACCCGCTGCGGCTTCAAGGACAAGCACGAGCTGCTCGGGCACACCGCCGAGGACGTCTTCCCCTCGCGCTTCGGCCCGCTCTACACCGCCCAGGACCTGCAGGTGCTGGGCGAGGGCGGCGGCCTCGAGGACCAGCTGGAGCTGCACCTCTATCCCGGCCGCCAGCCCGGCTGGTGCCTGACCCACAAGCTGGCCCTGCGCGATGCCGACGGCAACATCATCGGCATGGCCGGCATCTCCTGCGATCTGCAAGCCGCCCAGGCGGCGCACCCGGCCTACCAGAAGCTGGCGGCGGTGGACGAGCACATCCGCCGCAACTACGCACAGCCCATCAGCCTGGCCGAGCTGACCGCCATCGCCGGGCTCTCGGTGGCGCAGCTGGAGCGCCACTGCAAACGCATCTTCCAGCTAACCCCGCGGCAGATGATCCACAAGGCGCGCCTCGGCGCCGCCTCGCAGCTGCTGCTGGGTGAGCTGCCGATCACCGAGATCGCCCTGCGCTGCGGCTATACCGACCACAGCGCCTTCAGCCGCCAGTTCAAGGCCCTCACCGGCCTCTCTCCCAGCCAGTACCGCGACTCCCACCGCACCCGCTGAGCCTGCGTGTTCCGTTTGGGGGCACGCAGGTGCGCCCATGCTTCGTTATGTAACACCGAGCGGTCACGAAAGCGCCCGACTAGTCTGATTCTCACCCCTTCGCAGGATGCCCCGGCCCGGCGCGGCGGGGGCTGGAGCATTCGCGCGTCTGCGGCGAGCGATCCGGCATAGGGCTTGCAAAGTAAATATCGTATACGAAATTCAAGATACCTCTGTTTCATCTGCCAACCATCACACCATGAGGCTGCACATGAATAGAAAGACCCTCGCCATCGCCCTGGGCGCTGCCCTCAGCGCATCTCTCGCCGCCACCGCCCAGGCCGACAAGCTCGACGACATCATCGAATCCGGCAAGCTGCGCTGCGCCGTGACCCTCGACTTCCCGCCCATGGGCTTCCGCGACGAGAGCAACAAGCCGGCCGGCTTCGATGTGGACTACTGCAACGACCTGGCCAAGGTCCTCGGCGTCGATGCCGAAGTGGTCGAGACACCGTTCCCGGACCGCATCCCCGCGCTGGTCTCCGGCCGCGCCGACGTGATCGTCGCCTCCACCTCCGACACCCTGGAGCGCGCCAAGACCGTGGGCATGACCGTGCCCTACTTCGCCTTCCAGATGGTCGTGCTGACCCGCGAGGACGCCGGCGTGAACAGCTACGCCGACCTCAAGGGCAAGAAGCTGGGCAACACCAGCGGCACCTACGAGGCCATCGCCCTGGAGAAGGACCAGAAGGCCTGGGGCGAGGGCAGCTTCCGCGCCTACCAGTCGCAGAACGACACCATCCTCGCCGTGGCCCAGGGCCACATCGACGCCACCGTGGTGACCAACACCGTGGCCGCCGCCACCCTCAAGTCCGGCAAGTACAAGGGCCTGAAGGTCGCCGGCGACGCGCCCTACGTGGTCGACTACGTGTCCCTGGCCGCCAAGCGCAACGAGTACGGCCTGATCAACTACCTCAACCTGTTCGTCAACCAGCAGGTGCGCAACGGCCGCTACGACGAGCTGTGGAAGAAGTGGGTCGGCGACGAGATCAAGCCGGCCAACCTGACCGTCCCCGGCGTGTACTACTGACAGGCCGATGACGATGACCGCAGTCCGGATCGACGGCCGCAGCCTGGTGGCGGGCAGGGGCCAGGGGCCCCTGCTGTACGCCGACCTGGGCCTCAGCTTCTGGGGCGGCGTCGATCCGTTCAGCGGCGAGGTGATCGACCGTCACCACCCGCTGAGCGGGCAATCCCTGGCCGGGCGCGTCCTGGCCATTCCCAGCGGACGCGGCTCCTGCACCGGCAGCAGCGTCCTGCTGGAACTGATCCTCAACGGCCCGGCACCGGCGGCGCTGGTGCTGGCCGAACCCGACGAGATCCTCACCCTCGGCGCCCTGGTCGCCGAGCATGTGTTCGACGTCCAGCTGCCGGTGCTGTGCATCGGCCACGCGGCCTTCGCCCAGCTGGAGCGCCACGCCGGCGCCACCGCCCGGATCGACGGCGAGCACCTGCGACTCTTCCCGGGCGACGCCGCGCCGGACGACGGCTGGCGCGCCGAGCCGATCGCCCATGACCACACCCAGCCGAGCAGCATTGCCCTGAGCGAGTGCGACCGTGCCATCCTCGCCGGCGAGCATGGCAGGGCCGCCCAGGTGGCGATGCAACTGGTGCTGCGCATGGCCGAGCTGCAGGGCGCCCGCGAGCTGATCGACGTGACCCAGGCGCACATCGACGGCTGCATCTACACCGGCCCGGCCTGCCTGCGCTTCGCCCAGCAGTTGCTGGACTGGGGCGCCAGGGTCTGCGTGCCGACCACGCTCAACTCGATCTCGGTGGACCAGCGCCAGTGGCGCGCCCTCGGCATCGACCCGACGTTCGGCGAGCCGGCCAGCGCCCTCGGCGACGTGTACATGGCCATGGGCGCGGCGCTCAGCTACACCTGCGCGCCCTACCTGCTGGACAGCGCACCGGCGCTGGGCGAGCAGATCGTCTGGGCCGAATCCAACGCCGTGGTCTACGCCAACAGCGTGCTCGGCGCCCGCACCCTCAAGTACCCGGACTACCTGGACATCTGCATCGCCCTCACCGGCCGCGCGCCGCGCAGCGGCAGCCACCTGGACGAGGGCCGCCACGCCAGCCTGCTGATCGAGGTCGAGGCGCCCCGGCAGGTGGACGACAGCTTCTGGCCGCTGCTCGGCTACCACGTCGGCCTGCTCGCCGGCAGCGATATCCCGCTGCTCTGCGGGCTGGAGCTGAGCGCCGCCGATTCCGACGCGCTCAAGGCCTTCGGCGCCGCCTTCGCCACCACCTCGGCGGCGCCCATGTTCCATATCGCCGGGATCACCCCGGAGGCGCCGGACGTGGCCAGCGCCCTCGGCGGCAAGGCACCGGCCAAGCACCTGCGGGTGACCATCGCCGACCTGCTCGACAGCTGGTGGGAACTGAACAGCGCCGAGTCGCCCGGCGTGCAGCTGGTAGCCCTGGGCAACCCGCACTGTTCCGCCTCGGAGCTGGCCGTGCTGGCCCAGCTCTGCGAAGGCCGCCACCGGCACCCGGACACCCGCCTGGTGATCACCTGCGGGCGCACCGTGCACGAGCGCGCAACGGCGGCCGGCCATGTGGCTACGCTGGAAGCATTCGGCGCGCGCCTGGTGACCGACACCTGCTGGTGCATGCTCGGCGAGCCGGTGGTGCCGCCGGGCAGCACCACCCTGATGACCAACTCGGGCAAGTACGCCCACTACGCCCCCGGCCTGGTTGGCCGGCGCGTGCACTTCGGCAGCCTCGCCGCCTGCGTCGAGGCCGCCTGCACCGGGCGCAACCAGGGACAACTCCCGGCCTGGCTGGGTCAACATCAACCCCAAGGGAATCGCTGATCGATGTTCGATTACACCTTCCACTGGCGCTCGGCGTTCAAGGCACTGCCCGACATGCTGGCGGGCGCCTGGGTCACCCTGGAGACGGCAGCCCTGTCGATGCTCCTCGGCACCCTGATCGCCCTGCTGCTGACGGTGATGCGGCAGATGAAGAACCCGGTGCCCCGGCACTTCGCCAACACCTGGGTCTCCATCGCCCGCAACACGCCCTCGCTGTTCCAGATCTACATCCTCTACTTCGGCCTCGGCAGCTTCGGCCTGCACGTCAGCTCCTGGGTCGCCCTGCTCGCCGGCATCACCTTCAACAATGCTGGCTACCTGGCGGAGAACTTCCGCGGCGGCCTCAAGGCGGTGCCGGAGACGCAGATGAAGGCGGCCCGCTCGCTGGGCATGAGCGCCTTCCAGGCCTACCGGATGATCATCGTCCCGCAGCTGCTGCGCATCGTCTTCCACCCGCTTTCCAACCAGATGGTGTGGGCCGTGCTGATGACCTCGCTGGGCGTGATCGTCGGCCTCAACAACGATCTCACCGGCGTCACCCAGGACTACAACGTGAAGACCTTCCGCACCTTCGAGTACTTCGCCATGGCGGCGGTGCTCTATTACCTGATCGCCAAGACCATCGTGCTCGTCGCGCGCCTGATGGCCTGGCGTCTGTTCCGCTACTGAGGGAGGGCCGGGCATGTTCGAAACCAGCCTCACCTCCAACGACCTGCTGTTCATGCTGCAGGGCGCCTGGATCACCCTCAAGCTGACCGTCGGCGCGATGCTGATCGGCACCGTCGCCGGCGTCCTCTTCGGCCTGCTGCGCGCCACCCTGCCGCGTCTCACTCTGCCGCTGGCCTGGGTGCTCGACGTGTTCCGCAGCGTGCCGCTGCTGATCCAGTTCGTCCTGTTCAACGCCCTCAAGAGCATCGCCGGGCTGAACATCAGCGCCTTCACCGTCGGCTGTGTCGTGCTCGGCGTGTACGCCGCGGCCTTCTGCACCGAGGTGGTCCGCAGCGGCGTGCTGGCGGTGCCGCCGAACCTGCGCCGCGCCTCACGCTCGCTGGGCCTGAGCTACTTCCAGGACCTGCGCTACATCGTGCTGCCGATCGCCACCCGTGTGGCCTTCCCCGGCTGGCTCAACCTGGCGCTCAGCGTGATGAAGGACACCGCGCTGGTCATGTGGATCGGCATCGTCGAGCTGCTGCGCGCCTCGCAGACCATCGTTACCCGTATTCAGGAGCCGCTGCTGGTGCTGTGCATCGCCGGCCTCATCTACTACGTCATGAGCCTGGTGGTGGCCCAGCTGGGCGCCCGGCTGGAGAAAAGGTGGCAGGAAAATGATTGAGATCGACAACGTCCATAAATCCTTCGGCGACCTCGAAGTCATCAAGGGCGTCAGCCTGACGGTGGAAAAAGGCGAAGTGGTGTCGATCATCGGCGGCTCCGGCTCCGGCAAGAGCACCCTGCTGATGTGCATCAACGGCCTGGAGCCGATCCAGAAGGGCAGCATCCGCGTCGACGGCACCGAGGTGCACGCCCCGGGCACCGACCTGAACAAGCTGCGGCAGAAGATCGGCATCGTGTTCCAGCAGTGGAACGCCTTCCCCCACCTGACCGTGCTGGAGAACGTGATGCTGGCGCCGCGCAAGGTGCTCGGCCTGAGCAAGGAGGAGGCCGAGGCGATGGCCGTCAAGCAGCTCACCCACGTGGGCCTGGCGGAGAAGCTCAAGGTCTTCCCCGGCAAGCTCTCCGGCGGCCAGCAGCAGCGCATGGCGATCGCCCGCGCACTGGCCATGAGCCCGGACTACATGCTGTTCGACGAGGCCACCAGCGCCCTCGACCCGCAACTGGTGGGCGAGGTGCTGGACACCATGCGCCTGCTCGCCGAGGAGGGCATGACCATGATCCTGGTGACCCACGAAATCCGCTTCGCCCGCGACGTGTCCGACCGCGTGGCGTTCTTCCGCAACGGTCTGGTGCATGAGATCGGCTCGCCCGACCAGGTCATCGGCAATCCGCAGAAGCCGGAGACCGCGGACTTCCTGAAGTCGGTGCTTTAAGCCCCCTCTCCCCTTGGGAGAGGGATGGGGTGAGGGTGTTACAGGCCCTCGCGATACAGGAGAAACACATGCGTTCGAGCAAGATCATCCACGTGGTCAGCTGCCACGCCGAGGGCGAGGTCGGCGACGTCATCGTCGGCGGCGTCGCCCCGCCGCCGGGCGACACCGTCTGGGAACAGTCGCGCTGGATCGCCCGCGACGAGGAGCTGCGCAACTTCGTGCTGAACGAACCGCGCGGCGGTGTGTTCCGCCACGTCAACCTGCTGGTGCCGGCCAAGGACCCGCGTGCGCAGATGGCCTGGATCATCATGGAGCCGGCCGACACGCCGCCCATGTCCGGCTCCAACTCGCTGTGCGTGTCCACCGTGCTGCTCGACAGCGGCATCCTGCCGATGACCGAGCCGGAGACCCGTCTGGTGCTGGAGGCGCCGGGCGGCCTGATCGAGGCCGTGGCCCAGTGCCGCGACGGCAAGGTGCAGCGGGTGGAGGTGAAGAACGTGCCGTCCTTCGCCGACAGGCTGGACGCCATGATCGAGGTCGAGGGCCTCGGCAGCCTCAAGGTCGACACCGCCTACGGCGGCGACAGCTTCGTCATCGCCGACGCGCGCACCCTGGGCTTCGCCCTGACCGCCGACGAGGCCGCCGACCTGGTCGCCACCGGCCTGAAGATCACCCATGCGGCCAACGAGCAGCTCGGCTTCGTGCATCCGCTGAACAAGGACTGGGCGCACATCTCGTTCTGCCAGATCGCCGCGCCGGTGGAGCGCATCGACGGCGTGCTGACCGCCGCCAACGCGGTGGTGATCCGCCCCGGCAAGATCGACCGTTCGCCCTGCGGCACCGGCTGTTCGGCGCGCATGGCGGTACTGCACGCCAAGGGCCAGCTGGCGGTGGGCGAGCGCTTCATCGGCCGCTCGATCATCGGCTCGGAGTTCCATTGCCGCATCGACTCGCTGACCGAAGTCGCCGGGCGCCCGGCCATCTACCCCTGCCTGTCCGGCCGGGCCTGGATCACCGGCACCCACCAGCACCTGCTCGACCCGAGCGACCCGTGGCCGACCGGCTACCGCCTCTCGGATACCTGGCCGGTGGAGTTGAAGCTGTAGGAATGCGACAGGAAAACTGAGCCAATCATCGTGGGAGCGGACTTGTCCGCGATCTTTCAGGCGCAAGCATCCCCGCAGGTGCTCGGAAAAACTTGAAAACCGCCGCCTCGCCGGCGCTATGAACCGGGCTCAGGCCCAACCCATGGAAACAAGGGTCTATAACGCTCTCTTGTTTTCGTATACGAAATACTTTGACCCTGCCCAGGAGGCAACACCATGAGCAGCAACATCTTCACCGGCACCATCCCCGCCCTGATGACCCCTTGCACCGCCGAGCGCAAGCCGGACTTCGACGCCCTGGTGCGCAAGGGCCACGAGCTGATCCAGGCCGGCATGAGCGCCGTGGTCTACTGCGGCTCCATGGGCGACTGGCCGTTGCTCACCGAGGCCGAACGCCAGGAAGGGGTGGCGCGCCTGGTCGCCGCCGGCATCCCGACCATCGTCGGCACGGGCGCGGTGAACAGCCGCGAAGCGGTGTCCCACGCCGCCCACGCGGCCAAGGTCGGCGCCCATGGCCTGATGGTCATCCCGCGCGTGCTGTCCCGTGGCGCTTCGCCGGCCGCCCAGGAGGCGCACTTCTCTGCCATCCTCGAAGCGGCGCCGAAGCTGCCGGCGGTGATCTACAACAGCCCTTACTACGGCTTCGCCACCCGCGCCGAGCTGTTCTTCAAGCTGCGTCGCAAGTACCCCAACCTGATCGGCTTCAAGGAATTCGGCGGCGCCGCCGACATGCGCTACGCCGCCGAGCACATCACCTCGCAGGATGACGATGTGATTCTCATGGCCGGGGTCGATACCCAGGTGGTGCATGGCTTCGTCAATTGCGGCGCGACCGGCGCCATCACCGGTATCGGCAATGCCCTGCCGCGCGAAGTGCTGCAGTTGGTCGAACTGAGCAAGCAGGCCGCCAAGGGCGACGCCGTCGCCCGCCGCCGCGCCCTGGAGCTGTCCGAGGCGCTGAACGTGCTGTCGTCCTTCGACGAAGGCTGCGACCTGGTCCTCTACTACAAGTACCTGATGGTGCTCAACGGCGACCAGGAATACACCCTGCACTTCAACGAAACCGATGCGCTCAGCGACGCCCAGCGCAACTACGCCGAGACCCAGTACACGCTGTTCCGCCAGTGGTACGCCAACTGGTCGGCCGCCTGATCGCCGTGCTTCGGCCGGGTGCCTCCAGCGCATCCGGTCGATCCGCAATGGCAACGCTGATTTCATAGGCCCGCGACAGGAGCTAACAATGCCCGCCACCATCGGCCACAACTTCATCGCCGGCGGCCGCAGTGCCGCCGGTGAGGTCATCCTGCAGAGCCTCGACGCCAGCACCGGCGAGGCGCTGCCCTATAGCTTCCACCAGGCCACCGAGGCCGAGGTGGATGCCGCCGCCCGCGCCGCCGAGGCCGCCTACCCAGCCTATCGCCAGCTGAGCCCGGAGCGCCGCGCCCAGTTCCTCGACGCCATCGCCGACGAGATCGACGCCCTCGGCGACGACTTCGTCCAACTGGTATGCCGCGAAACCGCCCTGCCGGCCGCGCGCATCCAGGGCGAGCGCGGCCGTACCAGCGGGCAGATGCGCCTGTTCGCCAAGGTGCTGCGCCGTGGCGACTTCCTCGGCGCGCGCATCGACCGCGCCCTACCCGAGCGCCAGCCACTGCCGCGCCCGGACCTGCGCCAGTACCGCACCGGCGTCGGCCCGGTGGCGGTGTTCGGCGCCAGCAACTTCCCGCTGGCCTTCTCCACCGCCGGCGGCGACACCGCCGCCGCGCTGGCCGCCGGCTGCCCGGTGGTGTTCAAGGCCCACAGCGGCCACATGGCCACCGCCGAGCTGGTGGCCCAGGCGATCGTCCGCGCGGCGGAAAAGACCGGCATGCCGGCCGGCGTGTTCAACATGGTCTACGGCGGCGGGGTCGGCGAGTGGCTGGTCAAGCACCCGGCGATCCAGGCGGTCGGCTTCACCGGCTCGCTGAAGGGCGGCCGTGCCCTGTGCGACATGGCCGCCGCGCGACCGCAGCCGATCCCGGTATTCGCCGAGATGAGTTCGATCAACCCGGTGCTGGTGCTACCCGCCGCCCTCGAAGCCCGTGGCGAGAAGATCGCCCGCGAACTGGCCGACTCGGTGGTCCTCGGCTGCGGCCAGTTCTGCACCAATCCGGGCCTGGTCATCGGCATCGCCTCGCCGGCCTTCAGCGTGTTCACCGCCAGCCTGATCGCCGAGATCGGCCAGCGTCCGGCGCAGACCATGCTCAACGCCGGCACCCTGGCCAGCTACCAGCACGGCCTGGCCGCGCTGCACGCCCACCCGGGTGTGAAGCACCTGGCCGGCCAGCCGCAGGAAGGCCACCAGGCCCGCCCGCAACTGTTCCAGGCCGATGTCGCGCTGCTGCTGAACGGCGACGAGCTGTTGCAGGAGGAGGTGTTCGGTCCGGTGACCGTGGTGGTGGAAGTGGCCGACAAGGCCGAACTGATCCGCGCGCTGCACGGCCTGCGCGGCCAACTGACCGCCACCCTGACCGCCGAGCCGGCCGACCTGGAGGCCCACGGCGACCTGTTGCCGCTGCTGGAGCAGAAGGTCGGCCGGGTGCTGTTCAACGGCTACCCGACCGGCGTGGAAGTGTGCGATGCGATGGTCCATGGCGGTCCCTACCCGGCCACCTCGGACGCCCGCGGCACCTCGGTCGGCAGCCTGGCGATCGACCGCTTCCTGCGCCCGGTGTGCTACCAGAACTGCCCGGACGCGCTGCTGCCGGACGCCCTGAAGAACGCCAACCCGCTGGGCCTGGCCCGACTGGTCGACGGCATTACCACGCGGGAAGCGCTGGCCTGAAAAGTGTGTCGGCTCAGCAACCGGCGATTCCCTCCCTCAGCCCCGGTTCGCCGGGGCTTTTTTGCATCACGGGTAGGGCGGGTGAAACCCGCGAGCGGTCTTACGCGGGTTTCACCCGCCCTACACCAGCAGCCCTGTAGCCCGGATGCATCCGGGATCGGAGTCGTCTGCCTCCCGGATTTCATCCGGACTACGCGCTAGGTCAAACGACGCTCTAGGCCAGTAGCGCCTGCAGATCGCGGTACAGACCGTCGTCGATCTCCACCCCGTCCACCAGACTCCTGGCCCGCGCCTCGTAGCGGCGCTGGGACGGCAGCCGCGCGCCCTGGCCCTGGATCGCCTCGAACATGGCTTCGGCGCGGGCCAGGTGCTGGTCGGCCTGTTCGCCGAGGAAGCGCTGCGGGTCGAGGGCGATGATCAGCTCGCCGTGGTACGGCAGGGCGTTGTGGCCCTCGTCGAAGGCGCCGGACTCGGGGCTGGTCAGGTCGCCGATCAGTGGGCCGGCGATCAGCTCGATCATCGCCGACAGGGCCGAGCCCTTGTGCCCGCCGAAGGTCAGCATGGCGCCGTGGTCGAGCACCTCGGCGGCGTCGTGGCACGGCTGGCCGTCGCGATCCACGCCCCAGCCGGCCGGCAGCGGCTCGCCGGAGCGACGGTGCAGCTCGATCTCGCCACGGGCGATGGCGGCGGTGGCGAAATCGAAGACGAAGGGATGGCTGCCGGCGCGCGGCCAGCCGAAGGCGATGGGATTGGTGCCGAACAGCGGACGGCTGCCCCCGGCGGGCGCTACATAGGCCTGGGTCGGGTTGCAGGCCAGCGCCACCAGGCCCAGCTCGGTCAGCGCCTCCATCTCCACCCACAGCGCCGAGAAGTGCACGCAGCGGTTTATCGCCATGGCGGCGATGCCGTTGCGCCGGGCCTTCTCCGCCAGCAGCGGCAGGCCGGCGGCAAACGCCAGCTGGGAGAAGCCGCCATGGGCATCGACCCGCACCAGCGACGGCGCCTGGTCGATCACCTCGGGCTCGGCGTCGGCCACCGCCTTGCCGGACTTGAGCGTGCGCACGATGCCCAGCAGGCGCCAGAGGCCATGGGACGTGCAGCCATCGCGCTCGCCGGCGGTCACGGTGGCGGCGATGGCCTGCACGAAGGCCTCGCTGAAACCGGCGTGGCGCAGGATGTCGGCGGCCAGCTCATGGGCCTCGGTCAGGGTCAATCGGGTCATAACGGGCTCCTGGCAGTCTGCCCGTTACAGTGGCCTCTCGACGCCGCCGAGGCTTGATCGCTTTGCACACCCGGCATGCCGAATTCGGCACACCCCGAGAATGGCTCAAGCCGCATGATGCTGCGGACCGCGCGCGATGGGCAGGGAGTCGGCGGGGATGAGATCGGGATAACATGATCCGTCCCAGGCCTCCTACTCCGATATCGAACAGGAGGCATTCTCTTCATATCATGGCACCTGCCCATAACTTGCCGAGCCGGGGTAGCGCTTAAGCCGGGCGGTCTGTGAGGGAACGAAAGTCGGCCCCCAGACGCGCCCCAGCCGGTAAACTGCATCCTGTTCACTGCCGGCCATCCTCTCCACCTCGCCGGCCTCCGTCCATCATCCGAGAGTCACCCATGGATCTATTCGGCATCGCCGTACTGGTGTTTCTGGTCACCGACCCGTTCGGCAACATCGCCATCTTCCTGGCCGCCCTGAAGAACGTCGCTCCGGAGCGGCGTGTGCGCGTGGCGCTGCGCGAGCTGCTGCTGGCGCTGGTGCTGCTGATGATCTTCCTCACCTTCGGCGAGAAACTGCTCAGCGGCCTGGGTCTGTCGCGCGAGGCCACTGCCATCGCCGGCGGGATCATCCTGTTCGTCATTGCCATGCGCCTGATCTTCCCCCGCCCGGAGGGCGTTCTGGGCGACCTGCCGGACGGCGAGCCGCTGCTGGTGCCGCTGGCCACGCCGGCCGTGGCCGGCCCCTCGGCGCTGGCGATCCTGATGACCCTGCGCAGCACCTACGAAGGTCCGATGTGGGAGCTGTACCTGGCGGTTGGCCTGGCCTGGCTGGCTACCGCCAGCATCCTGCTGCAGGCCTCCTGGCTGCAGAAGTTTCTCGGCCCGCGCGGCCTCACCGCCGTGGAGCGGCTGACCGGCATGTTGCTGATCATGCTCAGCGTCGACATGCTGCTGGACAACCTGCAGAGCATCCTGCACATCGCCCCCTGATACCGAACAGATGACCCGTTGCCGATGAAAGCCGTCGCCCTCGTCCTCTCCGCCCTGCTCCTCGCCGGCTGCGCCAGCGGCCTGCGCATCGACGACAGCCTACGCGCCCAGGGCCAGAGCAGCCGGGTGCAGTACATCGTGCTGCACTACACCTCCACCGACCTGCTGCGCTCCCTCGCGCTGCTGACCCGGGGCGAGGTCAGCGCGCACTACCTAATCGACGACGGCTCGGCGAGGATCTACCGCCTGGTCGACGAGGACCGCCGCGCCTGGCACGCCGGCGACAGCGAATGGCAGGGCCGCACCTGGCTCAACGCGAGCACCATCGGTATCGAGCTGGTCAACCAGGGCTATTACGAAGGCCCGGCCGGGCGCTACTGGCAACCCTATGGTGAGGCGCAGATCGAGGCGCTGATCGCCCTGCTCAAGGACCTGGTGAAGCGCCACGACCTGCCGGTCGACAGCATCATCGGGCACAGCGACATCGCCCCCCAGCGCAAGGTCGACCCAGGCCCGCTGTTCCCCTGGAAGCGCCTGGCGGACGCCGGCCTGATCCGCTGGCCGGAGCCCGCCGCCGTGGCCCGCGAGCAGGCCCGCTTCGCCGCCGCGCTGCCGGAGGTGATCTGGTTCCAGGAGCAGTTGCACAAGCTGGGCTACGCGGTGCCGCGCACCGGCATCCTCGACCAGGCCACCCGCAACGTGCTGATCGCCTTCCAGATGAAGTACCGCCCAGCGCGCTACGACGGCGAACCGGACGCGGAGAGCGC